>DASULD010000169.1:0-5473 GCA_036278355.1 Sphingobium sp. | reverse complement strand
GCGTCCAGCACCGGGCGGACCATCGCCAGATAGGTCAGGACGGTCAGATGCTGACCGGTTCGTACCCGCTTCGCCTTGCCCAGCGGTATGAAATAATCAAGGTCGCCCACCGGTGCGGGACCCTTGCTGTTGTAAAGATCGACATGCTCGAGAACCAGGACCGGGTCCTTGCACCGCAGCGCGCTGTTCATGAGGCCCACATAATCATAAGGGGTGGACGCGGCGACAATCCGCCAACCCGGCGCCGTGGCAAAGATGCCTGCCGGATCCATCGAGTGCTGCGATCCATAGCCGGTGCCCATGGCGACCTTGGTGCGAAGAACGAGGGGCACTTCGCCGTCCCCGCCGAACATGTGACGCGCCTTGCCGATCTGGTTGAACACCTGGTCCGCGGCCACCCACATGAAATCGGGATACATGAACTCGACGACCGGCACAAAGCGGCCGTCCATGGCGATGCCGCCCGCCAGGCCGACAAAGGCGTTCTCGGCGATGGGCGTGCCCAGAACCCGATCGGGGAAACTGGTGGACAATCCGCGGGTGGCACCATTGGTGCCGCCCTTCAGGCGATGGACATCCTCGCCCATCACGACGATGCCTTCATTCTCTTGCATGCGCCGTTCCATCACATCGGCAACGACATCAACGAAGCGCTTTTCTTCGATCGCGCCGGCAAACTCCTCCTGCTCCACGAAGCGGACATCCTGCAATTCGGACAGGTCGCCACGCACCCCGAAGTCGCGGAAATCGGGAGAGGGCCACAGCGACGGGACAATGCGCCGCTTTCCTTCATGCTCCTCGATCAGCCCGGCTGCGATCTCGTCCATCAGCGCCCCTGCGCGCGCGCGCAGCGAAGCAACCTGCTCATCCCCGATCAGCTGGCGAGCCGCCATTTCCGCCGCGACACGGTCGATGGGATCGCGCGCGCGCCAGGCCTTTTCCTCATCCTTGGTCCGGTATCCGAAAGCGCTGCCGGGCAGCGGCCCGTTCTGGTGAAAGTAGCGATAAACATCGACCTCGATGATGGTCGGACCTTCGCCCGCGCGCATCATCTTCACCGCCGCTTCCGTCGCCAGATAGACAGCGAGCGGGTCCATGCCATCGACTTTCCAGGACGGAATGCCGAAAGCCAACCCGCGTGAGGAAAGCCTTGGCTCGGCGGTCGCCTCCTCCACCGTGGTGGATACCGCATAGCGGTTGTTCTCGATGAAGAAGCATAGCGGCAGCTTCCACGCCGCCGCCAGATTCATCGTTTCAAGCACGGACCCGATGTTGACCGCGCCGTCGCCGAAATAGGTGAAAGCGACATCGCCAGTGCCGGCGCGCTTATGCGCCCAGGCCGCGCCCGCGGCCGCCGGAACGCCACCGCCCACGATCGCATTGGTTCCGAGGTTGCCCGACTCCGCCCAGCGCAGGTGCATCGAGCCGCCCCGACCCTTGCAATAGCCGCGTGCCAGCCCAAGGATTTCGGACATTGTGCGATCGGCGATGTTTCTGACCGCGTCATCGAACGGAGCCGAAGATGCCAGCCCCTGTGGAGCGACATAATGCAGGGCCTTCGCCAGAAACTGGTGGTGCGCGCGGTGCGAACCGTTGATCTGATCGGAACCGCGCATGGCGAGCACCGATCCCACGGCACCTCCTTCCTGGCCTACCGCGGAATGGGCCGGGCCGTGGACGAGGCCCTGCCCCGCCAGTTCAAGGACTTTTTCCTCGAACGCGCGAATAAGCGCCATCGACGTCAACATCGAGTCGAGCAGCCCGGGATCGGCGGCGGCCCAGGCGGCAGAATCGGTCGCCAGCGACACCCAGGGGGCGCTTGGCAGCAGAGGCTCAGTGATGATGGCGTTCACGGTGTATCCTATCCGGTCTGATCGTTGCCCCGAACAACCATGAAGACA
The DNA here is from genome assembly GCA_036278355.1 of Sphingobium sp. Taxonomy (GTDB): domain Bacteria; phylum Pseudomonadota; class Alphaproteobacteria; order Sphingomonadales; family Sphingomonadaceae; genus Sphingobium. The sequence continues at coordinate 3,572 of DASULD010000169.1, read as the reverse complement.
CGGAAATGTCAAGCATTGGATACGATTCGCGCGTTACTATTGACTTGTACCCCCAATAAACGCATGTTTCGTATCCAATTTGAGCCAATCGGAGGCATTTATGGAACATGGCGGCGGGCTTCCGGGGTTGCGGGGCGTAGAGCATATCGGGTTCACAGTGCCGGACCTTGAAGAGGCGACCCGCTTCTTCGTCGACGTGATCGGATGCGAATATTTCTACTCGCTCGGACCGATCGAGGACGCCACCGGGGATTGGATGGTCCGTCACCTCAATGTTCCGGCGCGCACCCGGGTGCGCGAACTGCGTTTCTTCCGCTGCGGCTTCGGCCCAAACTTCGAGATTTTCGAGTATGACGGAGACGACCGGAACACAACGCCGCCCCGCAATTGCGATGTCGGTGGCCACCATCTCGCCTTCTACGTCGACGACTTCGATCTCGCGCTGGCGCATCTGAAACGGCATGGGCTCCGCATTCTGGGCGAGCCGACCTTCCGCACCACCGGAGCGAGCGCCGGGCAGACCTGGGTCTATTTCCTCACGCCCTGGGGTATGCAAATGGAATTGGTGAGTTTCCCCGGGGGCAAGGGCTACGAGTCGACCACGACCCGACGATTGTGGCACCCGGCCGCCCCGGCCAGCTGAGGAGTGGAGACGATCGACAGAACAGCGTCCGCGGAAGCGACGAGCGCGCACGAGTCGTCGCTTGTCACCGATCGCGTCACGGAAGGCATACGCGCGCTGATCCTCGCGGGTGAACTGCCGCCGGGCAGCCGTATCGGTCAGGAAGAACTCGCCGCCCGCTTCTCGGTGAGCCGGATTCCCGTGCGCGTCGCGCTCGGTCGGTTGGAAAGTGACGGACTGGTCGTGCTGAAGCCGAGCAGCGGCGCTTGGGTGGCACGGGTCGACCTGGCAGAATGCCTCGAGATCTACATGATCCGGGAAAGGCTGGAGCCCCTGGCCCTGGCGCAATCGATCCCGAACATGACCGATGAGCGGATCGATCTGCTGGAACGGCTGGCCGACGACATGGCTGCATCGACCGATACCGAAACCTTCCTCAAGTTGGATCGGATGTTTCATCTGGCGTCCTATGCGGACGCGGGGATGAAGCAGTTGCTCGCGATGATCGAGCGTTTCTGGAACACGACGCAGCATTATCGCCGCGCATTCACCAGCCTGCTCGGTCACGAGCGCAACTGGATCATCCATGCCGAACACAGGCTCATCGTCGATGCGATACGGCGGCGCGACACGGAAGGCGCGGCGCACCTGCTGACGGAGCATATCCGCAGGACCCGATGCGAACTGGCCCAATACGCCGATCTGTTTCCAAACCCCGGGTCACCCCGGAAAAATCGAAAGGGGGGATTGTCGGATTCAAGCAATGCTCGATGATTTAAATATGGGCCTATTCCATGGCTATGCGCACAAAGTTTTTCAGCAGGTCGTGGAGGGAGCGATCTAAAAGGGTCAACTCTCAGTAGTTTTCTTGCCTGAGGAGGTTGGATGGTAGGGACAAGCGAAGCCGAACCGAATACCGGGGTGCGTGGTCACCGATTGTGGGTGCGACTGACGCACTGGTTGATCGCTGGCGCGGTTCTCGTGCTGATCATCTCCGGCGTCACCATTCTTATGACGCATCCGCGGCTCTATTGGGGCGAAGCTGGAAACGATCTCATCGAACCGCTTCTGGAGATTCCGATCGGCCCGGTCTATCACAGCAGCAGCTATTCGCCCGGAATTCCGTTCTTCGCGTCGCCCGATAGCCCGGTGAGTGCCGACCTTCTGGTCCATCAATGGAATCAGAACTCCTGGGCGCGCAGCCTGCATTTCCTGGCTGCATGGTGCTTCCTGGCGGGGCTGCTTGCCTATCTCGCGTTCGCCTTCGCGACTGGCCACGCCCGCCGCGTTCTGTGGCCTCGGCGGAGCGAGCTCACGCGGAAGAACCTGTCGCAGGACGTCCGCGCGCATCTTCGCCTGCCGATGCCCGCTGCCGAACCCGGCCCGCCTTACGCCATCCTGCAGAAGCTCGCCTACGCGTCGGTGGTGTTCGTCGCCCTGCCGCTGATGTTCCTCACCGGGATCACCATGTCGCCCGCTATCGTTGCCAATTATCCGATCCTGCTCGATATTTTTGGCGGTACGCAATCGGCGCGCACAATCCACTTCTTTACCTTCGCCTTCCTCGCGATCTTCCTGCTCGTCCACCTCGCGATGATTCTCCTGACCGGCCCGCTACGGCAGGTGCGCGGCATGATTTTGGGAAAATGACATGACCGACAGGGACTTCCAACTCTCGCGCCGCGCACTTATCGGAGGCATCGCTTCCGGTGGTGGCCTGCTGCTGTCCGGCTGCAGCGACCAGCAGCCGCCGACTTATGGCAACATCCTGAGGATGGGAGACAACCTGACCTACAACGCCCAGCGTCTCCTGCTCTCGCGCGGTGCACTGGCACGCGAATACGACTTCTCGCAGATTACGTCGATGCCGGCGATCGGTACGATCGATCCTGCGCGGTCGGATGTGGGCCTGCACAGTCCGGAAGGCGGCGAAGCCTACGCCGCGCTTCGGAAAGGCGATTTTGCCGACTGGCGCCTCAAGGTCGAAGGCAGCGTCGACAATCCGCGGAGCTTTTCACTTGCCGAACTCAAGCAAATGCAATCGCGCACTCAGATCACCAAGCATATGTGTGAGCAGGGCTGGACTGCAATCACGGAATGGACCGGCGTACCGCTGCGTACGGTGCTTGCGGCGGCGGCTATCCGTCCCTCTGCGCGCTTCGTCCAATTCCACACGTTCGACTTGATGACCGACGGGATCGACATGGTCGATGCGCTTCATCCGCAAACAATCCTCGCCTACGGGATGAATGGCCGCGAACTGCCGACTGGCCACGGCGCACCGCTGCGATTGAGGGTCGAGCGGCAACTCGGCTACAAAAGCCTGAAATTTCTACGACGGATTGTGGTCACCGACACGTTTGACGACTTGGGTCGAGCGGGTCCGATCCAGAACGGCTGGTCGTGGTATGCTGGTATTTAGCAATCGTTGACCGCGCCTGAGTAAATTCCACCTTCGCGAAACCCTTCGGCGAGTCAAACGAGGGCTGCAGTGGCGCTGAAGAGGGGCACTTGACATAGATCCAGCCAGCGGCCGCCAGCAAAGGCCGGCGGCCGCTCGCGTGGTATGGCTCAGCGCTCCACCAGCGCCAGCACGCGGCAGGGGCTGCCCGAACCTTCCTTGATCTTGAGCGGCGGCGTGATCAGCATCGAGCCGGTCGGCGGCAGAAGGTGCAGGTTGTTGAGGCTCGACAGGCCGAACTTGTTGTTGCCGTGCATGTTGTAGTGGCAAGGCAGCGGTTCCGCGAACGTGGATGACTGCCCGGAGTCGGTGCCCACCGGTTCCGTTCCCACGCCGATCACATCGCGTTCCTTGGCTAGGAACTTGGTCACTTCGGGGGTATTGCCCGGCCAGTGGCCGCCGTCCTCGCGAACCCCGAGGAACTTGTCAGTGTACTGGTGCGCGGCCCAGCCCGTGCGCAGCAACACCCATGAACCGGCGGGAATGCGG
>DASULD010000168.1:0-3986 GCA_036278355.1 Sphingobium sp. | reverse complement strand
GTCCGGCCGAAGCGCATCTATGCTGCGGATCGGCGGGCACCTATAATATCCTTCAGCCCGACATCGCCGGCCAACTCGGCGAGCGGAAGGCCGCCAATCTAGACCGGCTGGAAGCCGACGTCATCGCGACTGGCAATATCGGTTGCGCCATGCAGATCGGCCAACGGGCGGCGACCCCCATCGCGCACACGATAGAACTTCTCGACTGGGCAAGCGGAGGGCCGGCCCCTTCGTCCCTCAAACATCTGGAAAAAGGAAAGTCCCACGACGCGTATTACGCTCGACCAGGCCAATAGGATCGAGAACATGTCAAGAGCATCGAACTCGGCGAAATTCCGCCATTCGCTGCCGGCTTCGGTCAAATCCACGTAAGTCCCCTCGCTCACGTCATTTTTGACGGAGAAGCGGCCATTTCAGAATTCTCCGCCTAAACCTTTACATTTCCGATATTTACCACCCCATTTTCCTGCGACCGTCCACTAAGTGCAGCAGTCAGACAGCACTTGGCCGTCTACACGGGCTTTCTGCGATCAGGCGGGATCGATCGGCAAATCAATGACGCGAAAAACAGCTCCCGATCCAGCATCGCGGACGAGGTCAACGCGCTTCCCATCCCAGTGATAGTCGAGGTGCCGTCCCTGCACCGGATCTGACGCGCAATCAGGATAGAAGAGCGCGACGCATTCACCTTCTCGATTCCGAATGCTGGGATAGACAATCCCGTCCGATCCCGCGTTCCTGAGCGTCGCAGCCAAAGCTTGAGATGCCGCGTAACTTTCGGGGGCCAACGCTAGAACTGGTTTCACCGTCAAGGATCGGAGATCATGGATGTCAGCATCGACTGACATGACAATCTCCCGGAATTGCGAGGTCCATCCCGGCGCTTCTTTGGTTCGCGCCATGAAGCGGGCATGATGGTGGATTGTCTCGAACAGCGCAGTCTCGAACCGATCGCCGACGTAGAGCACACCATAACTGCCGTCGGTAAAGCGACTTGGCCTGTCGATGCTGACATGGGTGAAAGGCCCCATGAGGTAGGAAGCGCCGTTGCCGCCAACGCGGCGGTCGACAGGGATCAGGTCCAGATTGCCTATCGTCGCCATGATGCGCGGATTGGTCTTCTGCTCGGCCGAGATCAGGAGCGACCAGTCGGCTGGATCAGCGATGTCCTCGAACAGATCGATTGGCGGAAAAGCGCTGCGAATGATCCTGACAGCGCCCTTCCACTCAACTCGAGAAACGGGGATATCCGCCGTTCCGCTCACCAACCACCACGCTCGGCGTCGAGGTAGCGACGCACCCGCATAATGTCGGTGAGTTCGCCCCCGAGCATCACATCGAGCGCACTCGCTCCGCCGAACATATCATTGGCCGACCTGATCCAGGCATAGCCGCGGGTTGCCTCCGAGAAGATGATCCGAAGCGCCTTGTGGATGCCCATGAGGTTGGAGAGACGAGCACGCCCGTCGCGCGACACCCGTCCCGGCCCCTCCGCCTTCCAGCGGCGATAGGAGCGCACTGGCATGTCGAGCAGCGTTGCCGCCTGCTCGTCGGTCAGTTCCCATTTGACAAACAGATTGAGGACTGCCCGGAACATGGCAGCTGCCTCGTCTTGGGTAATCGGATCGGGACGGAAGGCGGTAACGGCAGTATCAACGGGTTGCAGAGCCAGCATGGCATTTCTCCATATGGCATCATATAAGCTCAACAATGCCAATTGGCAAGGAATTATGTCGACATTGCCAATCTGGCAACTCACGCTCGCTGCACCCTCGATGGCCGTGCGGACGCGAATCACCCGCAACCCTCTGCTTTTCTGTCGATATTTGAAAATATGCGGAAGCTGTCGGACGCTTCCGGATAAGGGTTGGTAGCGGAGGAGGGACTTGAACCCCCGACACGCGGATTATGATTCCGCTGCTCTAACCAGCTGAGCTACTCCGCCCCAAGCCGTCCCCGGGACGGGCTCCGCATCGCCCCAATCCGCGTTCGAGCGGGCAGGTTTTGCGTGGAAGGCGCGCTATACGAATGCTTTGGGTCATGGTCAACATACCAAATTGCCGAAACGAGCGCAGTTGGGACTTGTCTAGCCGGTCAAAGCGCGCCAAGCACGTGGCCGAAACAAAGGAATAATTTGGGGGAACAAGACATGACATCCTATGACGTTCTGATCGTCGGAGGAGGACATGGAGGTGCTCAGGCCGCGTTGCTGCTGCGGCAGACGGGGTTCGAAGGCAGCATCGCGATCGTCGGCGACGAAAAGGAGCCTCCTTATGAACGCCCGCCGCTCTCCAAGGAGTATATGGCAGGCGAAAAGACGTTCGATCGGATCCTCATCCGCCCGGCGCAGTTCTGGTCCGACCGCTCCGTCGACCTCCTGATCGGCAAGCGGGTGAAACGCATCGACCCGGTCGGCAAGACGGTGACGGCGGGCGACGACGAAACCATCGGCTACGGCAAGCTGATCTGGGCGGCCGGCGGAAGCCCGCGGATGCTGACCTGCCCCGGCGCGGACGCGGACGGTATCTTTGCCATCCGCAAACGCGAGGATGTCGACGCGATCATGGAGCGCCTTTCCGGCGTCGACCATGTGGCCGTGATCGGCGGCGGCTATATCGGACTTGAGGCGGCGGCGGTGCTGACCAAGCTCGGCAAGAAAGTGACGCTGCTGGAGGCACTGGACCGCGTGCTCGCGCGGGTCGCGGGCGAGGAGCTGTCGCGTTTCTACGAAGCGGAACATCGCGCGCACGGCGTCGACCTGCGCACCGGAGCCATGGTGGAGAGCATCGAGTGCGCGAACGGCAAGGCCGCAGGCGTCATGCTGTCCGACAAGACGCGCATCGCGGCCGACCTTGTCATCGTCGGCATCGGCATCGTCCCTGAAACCGCGCCGTTGATCGCGGCGGGCGCAAGCGGCGGCAACGGCGTCGACGTCGACGCATTCTGCCGCACCAGCCTGCCCGATATCTACGCGATCGGCGATTGCGCCGCCCATGCCAACCGGCACGCGCGCGGGGCGCAGATCCGGCTGGAGTCGGTGCAGAACGCCAACGATCAGGCGCGCACCGCGGTGATGCACATCATGGACCAGCCGAGCGAATATGACGCCATCCCCTGGTTCTGGTCGAACCAGTATGACCTCAGGCTGCAGACGGTGGGGCTTTCCACCGGCCACGACCAGACCATATTGCGCGGCGACCCGGCCAGCCGCAGCTTCTCCGTCCTCTACCTGCTGGGCGGAAAGCTGATCGCGATCGACGCGGTGAACGCGGTGAAGGATTATGTGCAGGGCAAGGCGCACATCCTGTCGGGCGCGGTGCTGGATCAGGCCCAGCTCGCCGATGCGTCAAAGCCGTTAAAGGAAGTCGAGCTGGCCTGAGCGGCGGAGGCAGCGGCCGGGCCACGAACAGGCGCGGAAGGTCACGAAAGTCACGCTACGTCATGGGGGGATGGCCCCTCCCCGCCCCCGCGCGCCATGCGGCCAAAGTGGGCGAAGCGGACGTGCGCGCGCCCGCCAAACGGGTGCGGCGGATGTTGCGCGCGTGTGCGGATACGACAGATCAAAGAGCCGGACCAAGGCCATGTTCCGGGGCCAGCCATTCCCGCCGCCCCAAAAATGCAGGCGCGGGGAGCCGCCCGCGCACGGATAACAGGCCGGATCGCCCGCCCGGTGCGCAAGGGGAAACCAACGTGCCGATGGCGGGCCGAGCGTTGCCGGTCGGCGGCGGGAGGCGGCATGGAGTTTCTCGCAGAGGCGGAGATGTGGGGCCTTCGCGTGGCGAGGTAGCATGGGGGCGAGGGTGTAGGACAGGGGGGAATGGGGAACGCCAACATAGGGGACGTGCGAGACCTCAGATAGATCCGTCGATAGCTGCCGAAGGTTCAGGAGGTCGCCGCTGTCGCAGAACAGCACCAATCATAGCCCGTCGAAGCGGCGCGTTCGCGACAATGTCGCGTAAATGGTTTAGTCTTAGGGCTGTGACATC
>DASULD010000167.1:0-14446 GCA_036278355.1 Sphingobium sp. | reverse complement strand
GCGTCCAAAGAAAAAGGCCCGGCAGTTTCCCGCCGGGCCTCCCCCATAACAAAGCGCGCTGGTCAGCCGCTGTAGTACATGTCGTACTCAACGGGGCTCGGCGTCATTTCCCAACGCGCAACATCGTCACGCTTCAGATCGATATAGGCCTCGATCTGATCCCGGGAGAAAACATCGCCCTTCAGCAGGAAGTCCATGTCCGCTTCCAGGCTGTCGAGCGCCTCGCGCAGGGAGCCGCAAACGGTCGGGACGTTCGCCAGTTCCTCGGGCGGCAGGTCATAGAGATTCTTGTCCATCGGGTCGCCCGGATGGATCTTGTTCTGGATGCCGTCGAGGCCCGCCATCAACAGCGCCGAATAGCAGAGATAGGGGTTCGCCAGCGCATCGGGGAACCGGAACTCGACGCGCTTCGCCTTGGCGCCCGTGCCATAAGGAATGCGGCACGACGCCGAGCGGTTGCGGCTTGAATAGGCGAGCAGAACCGGCGCCTCATAGCCCGGCACCAGACGCTTGTAGCTGTTGGTGGTCGGGTTGGTGAAGGCGTTGAGGGCCTTGGCATGCTTGATCACGCCACCGATGAAGTACAGGCACATATCCGACAGACCGGCATAGCCGTCGCCCGCGAACAGCGGCTTGCCGCTATCCCAGATCGACATGTGGGTGTGCATGCCCGATCCGTTGTCCTCCTTGATCGGCTTGGGCATGAAGGTCGCGGTCTTGCCATAAGCCTGCGCCACCTGATGCACGACATATTTGTAGATCTGCATACGGTCGGCCGTGGTCACCAGCGTGCCGAAGGTCAGGCCCAGTTCGTGCTGGGCGGCGGCGACCTCATGGTGGTGCTTGTCGCACGGCAGCCCCATTTCGAGCATGGTGGAAACCATTTCGCCACGGATGTCGGTGCAGCTGTCGACCGGTGCGACGGGGAAATAGCCGCCCTTGGCACGCGGACGGTGGGCAAGGTTGCCGCCGTCATATTCGCGACCCGTGTTGGTCGGCAATTCGATATCGTCGATCTTGAAGAAGCTGCCGTCATAGCCGGTGCCGAAGCGCACATCGTCGAACATGAAGAATTCGGCTTCCGGCCCGACATAGACGGTGTCGCCGATACCCAGCGTCTTGAGGTACGCCTCGACCCGCTTGGCGGTCGAACGGGGGTCGCGCGAATACAGCTCGCCGGTCGACGGCTCGACAATGTCGCAGAACAGGATGAGCATCGGCGTCGCGCTGAACGGATCGACATATGCAGCGTCAAGATCGGGCTTGAGGATCATGTCCGATTCGTTGATGGCCTTCCAGCCCTCGATCGAGCTGCCGTCGAACATGAGGCCCTCGGCCAGCTCGTCCTCGCCCATCACGCCCGCGCACATCGTCAGGTGCTGCCACTTGCCCTTGGGATCGGTGAAGCGAAGATCGACCCACTCGATCTCCTTTTCCTCGATCATCTTGATGATATCTTTGGGCGAATTCGCCATTTCCGCTTACCCTTTCTTCAGTTCCCGCCGAGACAGCCCCCGCGCGGCATTTTACAGAATTTCTGCTCCTGATGAGCCCGGCGTTCGTTCGAAGCCGGCCCGAACGTGCGACGGACCTCAGATCCGGTGCACTAGATTGCGTCCGCGTCGCGTTCCCCCGTGCGGATGCGCAGCGCCGACTCAATGACCGACACGAAAATCTTGCCATCCCCGATGCGGCCTGTTTGCGCCGCGTTCGCGATCGCTTCCACCACCCGCTCGGCAAGCCCGTCCTCGACTACGACTTCCAGTTTTACCTTGGGCAGGAAGTCGACCACATACTCCGCGCCACGATACAGTTCCGTATGGCCCTTCTGACGGCCGAATCCCTTGGCTTCGGTTACGGTTATGCCCGAGACGCCAACCTCGTGGAGTGCCTCCTTGACCTCATCCAGCTTGAATGGCTTGATGATCGCTTCGATCTTCTTCATCCCGTCGCCACCTCAAAAACAACCTGGCGTCCGGTCCCTCCAGCCGCCCCCTTGTCACGAACCCCTGGTGCGGACGCACCCTGTCACGCACTGAATTGATCCAGCGCGACTCGCAGGGGACCTTCCGCGATGCGATGGGAAAAGTCCAGAATGCATGGATTCTTGGCATCGGAAATGGTCTTTGCCCGTTTTTTGGGCATGTGCTCCTGCCTGTCGTCCTGGCACAGCCTCGTGCCCCCGGTCAGCCCCGGATTTCCGTCAGCCGCCGTTCCCAGTTCAGCGCGTCGGCGATGATCCCGTCGAGCTCTGCATGGCGCGGGCGCCACGGGAACCGCTCCAGTATCGCGCGATTGTCGGCGACGAGCGTGGGCGGGTCGCCCGCACGCCGCGTCTCTATGCGCCTTTCGATCGGGCGGTTGGTGACGCGGTCCACCGCGTCGAGCACCTCCAGCACCGAAAATCCTCGGCCATAGCCGCAGTTGAGGCGATGGCTGCGCCCGGGCTCGGCGATCAGCGCCTCCAGCGCCAGGACATGGGCGGCCGCAAGGTCGGATACATGGATATAATCGCGAACGCCCGTGCCGTCGGGGGTGTCATAGTCCGTGCCGAACACCGCCACATGGCTGCGTTTGCCCAGCACGGCCTCGACCGCGACCTTGATCAGGTGGGTGGCGCCTGCGGTGGCCTGCCCGCTGCGGCATTGGGGGTCGGCGCCCGCCACGTTGAAATAGCGCAAGGCGCAGTAATTAAGCGGGTGCGCGTGCGACACATCCTCCAGCATCGCCTCGGTCATGAGCTTCGACATGCCATAGGGGTTGATCGGCCGTTGCGGGCAGGATTCGCTGATGGGGCTTTCCTCCGGCACGCCATAGGTGGCTGCGGTGGACGAGAAAATAAAGTGCGCCACGCCACACCGCACCGCGCTTTCAATAAGCGCGCGGCTTTTGGCTGTATTGTTGTGATAGTATTTTAGGGGATTCTCGACCGATTCCGGCACGATGATCGAGCCTGCGAAATGCATGATCGCCCGCACGTCATACTGGGTGAGCGCACGTTCGACGGCGGCCTGGTCGGCTATGTCGGCCTCGATCAGGGGCACGTCGCCGGGCACCGCGAAACGGAAGCCGGTGCTGAGATTGTCGATGACGATGACGGGCCAGCCCGCGTCCTTGAGGGCCAGCACCGCATGGCTGCCGATATAGCCGGCGCCGCCGGTGACGAGAACGGTTGGTTTCATGGACTGTCTCATACAGGCCCAACCCTGAAATGGAACCCGCCATAACGGCGGTCACCGCTCAAGAAGATCCATTTCTGGTTGGAATGACCCGGTGGTCAGGCCGCGTTCTTCTTCTTCGCGGCACCGTAGAATGTTTCGCCTCGCGCGGCCATTTCGCGCAGTTGCCGCGTGGGCGCGAACCGCTCTCCGTGCCGGGCGGCCAGGCGGTCGAGTGTCTCCACCACCTGGGCGATACCGACCGTGTCCATGTGACTGAACGGGCCGCCGGTCCATGGCGCGAAACCCCAGCCGAAGATTGCGCCGATGTCGCCGTCCTCGGGAGCGGTGAGCACGCCTTCCTCATGGCATCGCGCGCATTCGGCAAGCTGACGGTACAACAGGCGTTCGCGGACCTCGGCGGCGGCGGGCTGGTGCAGCGCCCACGGCCAGTGATCGCTCAGCCCCGGCCACAGGCGCTTGTCCCCTCCGCCTGCCGGATAGTCATAATAGCCCTTGCCGTTCTTCCGGCCCAACCGGCCCAGTTCGACCACCATTTTCTCAATCACGGCGTCGGCGGCTCCGGGCCGGTAGGCGGCTCCCATCGCGGCCCGGGCGGCGGCAAGGACCTTGTGAGCCAGTTCGATCGACACCTCGTCTGACACGGCGAGCGGTCCTACCGGCATCCCCAGCTGCCGGCCGACATTCTCGATGAGCGCGGGCTTGACGCCCTCGGCCAGCAACTCCGTGCCTTCCGACACGTAGGTGGCGAAACAGCGTGAAGTGTAAAAGCCGCGCCCGTCGTTGACGACGATCGGCGTTTTCCTGATCTGGCGGACAAAATCCAGCGCCTTGGCAAGGGCCTGCGGGCCGGTTTTCTCACCCATGATGATCTCGACCAGCGGCATCTTCTCCACTGGCGAGAAGAAATGGACGCCGATGAAATTCTCAGGCCGGGACCAGTTGCGGGCGAGGCCGGTAATCGGCAGGGTCGACGTATTGGACCCGAAGATGGTGTCCGCGCCCAGCACGGCCTCCACCTTCTTCGTGACCTCGGCCTTGATGGCGGGATCCTCGAACACGGCCTCGATCACGAAATCGCAGCCGGACAGCGCGGCAAAATCTTCGGCTGGCGTGATGCGGGCGAGCACCTCGGCCATCTTGTCCGGCGTCGTCTTGCCGCGCGACAGCCGTTTTTGCAACTCGGCTTCCGCATGGCCCTTGCCCTTTTGTGCGGCGGCCATGTCGCGATCGAGCAGCACCACCTCGATGCCCGCCTGCGCGGCGACCGTCGCAACCCCCGCACCCATCATGCCCGCGCCCAGCATCGCCAACCGCCGCGTCGGGCTGGGGGGCACCTGTGCGGGCCGACGCGCCCCTCGCTCGGCCGCCTGTTTGTTGACGAACAGGGTGCGGACCATGTTGCGCGATTGCGGCTCTGCGATCACCTTGGCGAAATACTTGCTTTCGATCCGGATGGCCCGGTCCATCGGCAGTTGCACGCCCTCGTAAACGGCAGAGAGCAGCGCGACCGGAGCATTGAGATTGCGCTGCGTCTCCTTCTGGGTCATCGGCACCGCACCCATGAAGGTTTGTGCGAAGCCGGGATTCATCGCCGATCCTCCGCCCGGCACCTTGTATCCCTTCTGGTCCCAGGGCTGTACGCCCGCGCCCGGGTTTGCCTTCACCCATGCCCTGGCCGCCGTGATCGCGGTTCCGGCGGGCACGATTTCGTCGATCAGCTTCAGGGCGGCGGCCTCGGCGGGCGCGAACAGCTTGCCCTGAAGCATGTACATCAGCGCTGTCTGCACGCCGGTGATGCGGGGAAAGCGCTGGCTGCCGCCGCCGCCGGGGAACAGGCCGACAAGAATTTCGGGCAGTCCCATCTGCGTCTTGGGGTTGTCGCCCACGATCCGGCGATGGCAGGCGAGGGCAAGTTCCAGCCCGCCGCCCACGCAGGTCCCCTCGATCGCGCAGGCGACCGGCTTCCCGCAGGTTTCCAGTCGGCGGAAGACGCGATTGAGTTCGAACACGCGGCCGAACAGCGTCTTTATGTCGAGCGTCTCTCCGGGCGGAGGCAGCAGCATGGTTTCCATGGCCTTGAGGTCCATGCCTGCCATGAAGCCGCTGTCCTTGCCGGACGCGATGACCACGCCCTTGATCGCGTCGTCGCCCGATATCCGCGTTATCGCTGCATCGAGATCGGCAAGAAAGCTCGCGTCGATCACGTTCATGGTCTGGCCCGGCACATCGATGATGAGCACGGCTACGCCCTCGCCATCGACATCGAAACGGATGGTGTCACTCATGCTTCAATCCTTTCCGCTCGCCGCCTCAAACGCGCTCGATTATCGTGCCCGTACCCATGCCTGCGCCGACGCACAGGTTGATGAGCGCGGTTCCCTTGCCGGAACGCTCCAGCTCATCCAGCGCCGTTCCCAGCACCATTGCGCCGGTGGCGCCCAGCGGATGACCCATCGCGATCGCGCCGCCGTTCACGTTCACGGTGGCAGGGTCGAGGTCCATTGCCTGCATGTAGCGCAGCACGACGCTGGCGAATGCCTCGTTCAGTTCCCACAGATCGATGTCGCTCCTCGTCATTCCTGCGCGGGACAGCAGCTTCGCCGCGACGCTTTCCGGTCCCGTCAGCATGATCATCGGTTCGGAGCCGATCGAAGCCATTGCGCGGATACGCGCGCGCGGCCTCAGCCCATATTTCTCGCCCATGGCCTTGCTCCCCAGCAGCACCGCTGCGGCGCCGTCTACGATGCCGGAACTGTTGCCCGCATGATGGACGTGCTCGATCTTCTCCACCTCCGGATATTTGAGGATGGCGACCGCGTCGAACCCCGGCATCTGCTCACCAATGCCGGTGAAACTCGGTTTCAGCGCGGCGAGCGATTGCATGTCGGTGTCCGGACGCATGTGCTCGTCATGGTCGAGCAGGACTTCGCCGATCACATCACGGATGGGCACCACCGACCCTGCGAAGCGTCCCTCGTCCCAGGCCCGTTTTGCCCTTTTCTGGCTTTCGACAGCGTACGCGTCCACATCTGCGCGGGAAAAACCGGCCATGGTGGCGATAAGGTCCGCGCCGATACCTTGCGGCGCGAAATAGGTCTTGTAGGCGACGGCGGGGTCGGTCGCCCATGCCCCTCCGTCGGCGTTCATCGGAACGCGGCTCATTGATTCCACTCCGCCGCCGATTGCGAAGTTCGCCTCGCCCGACATGACCTTGGCGGCCGCCATGTTGACGGCCTCCAGTCCGGACGCGCAGAACCGGTTGATCTGGACGCCCGGCACGGTTTGATCGTAGTCCGCATTGAGCACCGCGACGCGCGCGATGTCGGCGCCCTGTTCCCCGACCGGCGCCACGCAACCCAATATCACATCGTCGATATCGGCCGTGTCGATGCCGGTGCGTTCGGGGACGGCGCGCAGGATCTGGGTGGCAAGGGCGATGGGCGTGACTTCGTGCAGGGCTCCGTCAGCCTTGCCTCGGCCCCGGGGGCTCCGCACCGCGTCGTAGATATAAGCTTCCATCGGCGCTCTCCTGAGCAAGGGGGTTGGCCCGTTTGCGATAGATTATGCCATGTTCCGGTGATCACAAGGGGGGATGAAGGCCTGAAAGGGGCCCCGTCCTGATGCAGGACCGGGAGATGCCTCATTCCGTAGCGGTGGTTGGCAGGCGCCGGATGAAAAAAATTTCGTTTCATGTTTCGGCTGCCGGATTTTGCCTGTGGCCAGCTTGTAAATCGGTGACAAATGTCGATGTGAAGGTTGGCATCGACTGGTCGCCGGTATACGCACCGGCTTGATTGACGGATGATCAGAAACAGGGACTGAAGATATGACGGGCAGCCAGAAGAGCAGGAGGGATGACGTGGACACGCCGGAAGAAGTCCTGTCCGCTGTCCGGACGCTTATCAGCTGGGCGGGGGATGATCCGGACCGCGAGGGCTTGCTCGACACGCCCGGCCGCGTGGCCCGCGCCTGGAAGGAATATTGCGAAGGATATGCCGAGGATCCGGCCTATCACCTGTCCCGCATTTTTCATGAGGTGGGCGGATACGATGAGATCGTGCTGCTCAACAACATCCCGTTTCAGTCGAACTGTGAGCATCACATGGCGCCGATCATCGGCAAGGCGCATATCGCCTATCTGCCCGGCGACTATGTGGTGGGTATCTCGAAGCTGGCGCGAGTGCTTCACGGTTTTGCCCGCCGGCTTCAGGTGCAGGAGCGGCTGACGGCGGAGGTCGCGGACTGCATCTGGGACAATCTGCATCCGCGCGGCGTCGCCGTGGTGATAGAGGCGACGCACGGCTGCATGACCGGCCGGGGCGTCCGCACCCCCGATGTCATCATGAAGACCAGCCGCATGATGGGTGTTTTTCGTGAGGATCCGAAGAGCCGCGAAGAAGTGATCCGGCTTATGGAGCTGTAGCGGGTGGGAAGCGGGACTGCGCCGCTCGCACTCGTGACGGGCGGACACCGGCGTCTTGGCGGGCGGATCGCGCTGGCGCTTGCCGGGGCGGGCTACAGCCTCGCGGTGCACGGCAGCCATGACGTGGGCATGGAGCCCTGGCTATCCGAAGGGCTCGCGTCCGCGGGTGTGGACTGGCACGGTTTCGTCGCCGACTTCGAACAGCCCGAGAGCGCCGTTGGGCTGCTCCGCGCCGTGACGGGGCATTTCGGCCGCGCGCCCGCCATCCTCGTGAACAGTGCCGCGCTGTTCGGTCAGGACCGGCTGGAGGATGTGACCGCCGACGACCTGATGCGCCATTATGCCGTGAACTGCGCCGCGCCGGTGCTGCTGACGCGGGCCTTTGCCGATGCGGGGGCTCCTGCCTCGGATCGCTGTATCGTCAATATCCTGGATCAGCGGCTGTCGAACCCGCATGGGGACCAGCTTTCCTACACGCTCGCCAAACAGGCGCTGGCAGGTTTTACGCGGATTGCGGCGCGGGAACTGGCGGGGAAGGGCATCCGGGTGAATGCGGTCGCGCCGGGGCTGACGATCGCGACGGACGATTATGAGCCCGCGCAGATGGACCGGCTCGCGGCGCTGATGCCGCTGGGCGCGCTGCCGATGCCGGACCAGATTGCCGATGCTGTATTATACCTTGCCCGCGCGCAGTCGGTGACGGGGCAGGTGATCGCGGTCGACGCCGGCGCGCATATGGAAAGCTACGGCCGCGATTTCATGCATTTGTGAGGGGGCTGGGGGGATTGCGCGACGTCACGGCAACTATCTTCCTGTTGGGAAGATAGGGAAGCGGAATTCGCACGCAGAGACTGGACAGTCGAGTTCGACAATATCCCCAAACAAAAACCCGCGAGGATCGCTCCTCGCGGGTTTTGTATTCGGCATAACCGGAAAGGGAAGGTCGCTTACGCTTCCTCGCCTTCGGCCACTTCGCCTTCCGGTTCGGGCGCGATCTCGCCCGGCTCGGCGTTGGGATCGTAATCCTCGGTGAAGCCTGCCTCGTCCTTTTCGAACATGCTGGCCATCACGTCGACGCCCTGCTTCTGCAGGTCGGCTTCCTCGGGCGAACGGGCGACGTTCACCTTGATGTTGACCGACACTTCGGGGTGCAGAGAGACCTTGACCTCGAACAGGCCCAGCGTCTTGATCGGGCGTTCCAGCACGATCATCGCCTTGCTGACGATGGCGAGCCCGTTTTCATGCAGCGCCTCGATGATGTCGCGCACCGACACGGAGCCATACAGCTGACCGCTGTTGGACGACTGGCGGATGAGGACGACCTCGTGGCCGTCGACCTTGCCCGCGTCCTTCTTGGCCTCGTCGCGGCGTGCGGCGTTGTCCGCCTCGATACGCGCGCGGTTGGCTTCGAACACCGCCTTGTTGGCGGCGTTGGAACGCAGGGCCTTCTTGTTGGGAAGCAGGAAGTTGCGGGCGTAGCCGTCCTTTACGGAGACGACGTCGCCGATCGCGCCCAGCTTCTCGATTCTTTCGAGCAGAATGATTTCCATGGGGTCGGCTCCTTACTTCACGATGTAGGGCAGCAGGCCCAGATGGCGGGCGCGCTTGATCGCCTGGGCCAGCTCACGCTGCTTCTTGGCGGAAACGGCGGTGATGCGGCTGGGAACGATCTTGCCGCGCTCGGACACGAAGCCCTGAAGCAGGCGGACGTCTTTGTAATCGATCTTGGGCGCGTCCTTCGCGGAGAAGGGGCAGCTCTTGCGGCGGCGGAAAAACGGGCGTGCCATGACTATATTTCTCCTTATTCGCCGTCACGGTCGCGGCGGGGGCCACGATCACCACGATCACCACGATCACCGCGTTCGCCACGCTCGCCGTCACGGCCGCCACGGCGGTCGCGGTCGCTCTTGCGCATCATCACCGACGGGCCGGCTTCCAGCTGATCGACCTTGACGGTCATGTAGCGGATCACGTCCTCGTTGATCTGCGTCTGGCGCTCCAGCTCGGCGACGACGCCCGCAGGGGCGTCGATGTTGAGCATCACGTAATGCGCCTTGCGGTTCTTCTGGATCTTGTAGGCCAGGTTGCGCAGGCCCCAGGTCTCGACCTTGTTGATCTTGCCCTGATTGCTTTCGACAATGCCTGTTGCGGCCTCTGCCAGCGCGTCCACCTGGGCCTGTGACAGGTCCTGGCGCGCAAGAAATACATGCTCGTAAAGCGGCATGGTTCTTTTGCCTTCTCTGTTGGCCGATTGCTGACGCCGCTACCGTAGCGAGCGCCCCTCCGGCTGTCGTCCAATGTTCCGCGCCAACGCCCGAAGGCTCACGCGAAGGCGCGCCTATTACCGATGTATGCGGCAAATGCAAGGAATAACGCCGTCTTCGACATCCGGGGTTTCCTGCGTCACGCAAATCGTTATGGAGGCCGGGTCGCAATCATACGGGTCAGGGGGCAGGAACGCCGATGCGTGCATTCATCTTTCCGGGGCAGGGTAGTCAGCAGGTCGGCATGGGGAAGGCCCTCGCGGACGCCAGCCTGGCCGCGCGGGAGCTGTTTCAGGAAGTGGACGAGGCCTTGTCCCAGCACCTGTTCCGTATCATGTGCGAGGGGCCGGAGGCCGACCTGACGCTGACCGAGAATGCGCAACCCGCGATCATGGCGAACGCGATCGCCACGCTGCGCGTGCTGGAAAAAGAAGGCGGCGTCAGCCTTGCGGGCAAGGGCGATTATGTCGCGGGCCACAGCCTGGGCGAATATACCGCGCTGTGCGCGGCGGGGGCGTTCGACGTGCCGACAACCGCGCGCCTCCTCAAGCTGCGCGGGCGCGCGATGCAGGCGGCGGTGCCGGTGGGGGAGGGCGCGATGGCCGCCCTTCTCGGCGCGGACATCGAAAAGGCGCAGGCGCTGGCGGACGCCGCCTCGCGGGGCGAGGTCTGCACGGTCGCCAACGACAATGACCCCACGCAGGTCGTGATCTCCGGTCACCGGGGCGCGGTGGAACGCGCCGTCGGCATGGTCAAGGATCATGGCATAAAACGCGGTGTCCTGCTGCCCGTGTCGGCGCCGTTTCATTGCCCGCTGATGCAGCCGGCGGCCGACGCGATGGCCGAGGCCCTCGCGAAGGCGAGCATCACTGCGCCGCTACTTCCCGTGTATGCCAATGTCCTCGCCGCGCCCATCGCCGCGCCCGACGACATCCGTGCCCGGCTTGTCGAGCAGGTGACGGGCCGTGTGCGCTGGCGGGAAAGCGTCTCGGCCATGTGGGACGCGGGCGTCACCGACTTCGTGGAGCTGGGCGGCAAGGTGCTGGGGCCGATGGTAAAGCGCATCGCGCCCGACGCCACCGTGACCAGCGTGGTGAGCATGGACGATATCGAGGCGCTGCTGGCGACGCTCTGACGGGACGATTTTCGCGCGGGGGCGCCTCTGCGCGAACCTGGGTAATATATATTGGAGTAGCTGCATGTTCGATTTGACGGGAATGACGGCGCTGGTGACCGGCGCGAGCGGCGGGATCGGCTCGGCCATTGCAAAAGGGCTCGCGGCGCAGGGCGCGCGCCTCGCGCTTTCGGGCAGCAATGTCGAAAAGCTCGGCGCCTTCGCGGCCGAACTGGGTGGGGATCATGTGGCGTTGGCCTGCGATCTTTCGGATGCGGTCGCCGTCGATGCGCTGGTGCCCCAGGCGGTCGAGGCGCTGGGCGGCAAGCTCGATATCCTCGTCAACAATGCGGGCGTCACGCGGGACAACCTTATCCTGCGCATGAAGGACGAGGAATGGGAGGATGTGATCCGCATCAACCTTGAGGCCGCGTTTCGCCTTGCGCGCGCTGCCGCAAAGCCGATGATGAAGGCGCGCTTTGGCCGCATCATCTCCGTCACATCGGTCGTGGGCGTCACCGGCAATCCGGGGCAGGCAAACTATGCCGCGTCCAAGGCGGGGCTCATCGGCATGTCGAAGGCGCTGGCGCAGGAGCTGGCGAGCCGGGGCGTGACGGTCAATTGCGTCGCGCCGGGCTTTATCCGTTCGGCGATGACCGATGCACTGAACGATGCGCAGAAAGGTGCGATTCTGGGCAAGATCCCCGCCGGGGCGCTGGGTGAGGGCAACGACATCGCCGCCGCCGCGGTCTATCTTGCGTCCAGGGAGGCAGGCTATGTCACTGGCCAGACGCTGCATGTAAACGGCGGCATGGCAATGATCTGACGGGCCGATGGGCACGTCGCTTGCCTCTTGCCTCTTGGGTCCCTTGGCTCTAGGGCAAATCGCAGCAACGGCATTAACATCCGTTCATATCGGCACATCAAGAGGGACCACGCATGAGTGAGACTGCGGATCGCGTAAAGAAAATCGTCATCGAGCATCTGGGCGTCGAGGCGGACAAGGTGACCGAGGACGCGAGCTTCATCGACGATCTGGGTGCGGACAGCCTCGACATCGTCGAACTGGTGATGGCGTTCGAGGAAGAGTTCGGCGTTGAAATTCCCGATGATGCGGCCGAGAAGATCGGCACGGTCAAGGATGCGATCGACTATATCGACAGCAAGCAGTAAGCGCTGCCGGAAGGTTTATGTCCGGCCCGATTGGGGGCGGACGTGAGTCGCGAGTTCATGAATGGCGGCTTTCCGGCGCGGAATGGTTCCGTGGAGGAAAGTCGCCATTTTGGTTTGATACGATGAGGGTCGTCCGCGATGAGACGGGCGCCGGACGAATTTGGGAGCAGCAATATGCGTCGAGTGGTCGTGACGGGCCTTGGCATGGTGTCCCCGCTGGGCGCCGATGTCGAAACCAGCTGGAAAAACATCCTGGCATCGAAGAGCGGCGCGGCCACGATCACGCGGTTCGACGCGACCGATTATCACACCAATTATGCCTGCGAGGTGAAAGCGGCGGACCATGAATATGGCTTCGACCCTTCGCTGCGCGTCGATCACAAGATTCAGCGTCAGGTCGATCTGTTCATCGTATTCGGGATCGATGCCGCCAGTCAGGCGCTGGAGGATGCGGGCCTTACCGATATGAGCGAGGCGGAGCGGCTGCGCACGGGCTGCTCGATCGGTTCGGGTATCGGCGGCCTGCCGGGTATCGAGAGCGAGTCCCTGGTGCTTGCGGAAAAAGGGCCGAAGCGTGTTTCTCCGCATTTCGTGCACGGCCGCCTCATCAATCTCATTTCCGGTCAGGTCAGCATCAAATACGGCCTGATGGGTCCCAATCACGCCGTCGTCACCGCTTGCTCGACCGGCGCGCATTCGATTGGCGACGCCGCGCGGATGATCGCTATGGATGACGCCGACGTGATGCTGGCGGGCGGCGCGGAAAGCGCGATCTGCCCCATCGGCATCGCCGGCTTCGGCCAGGCGCGCGCCTTGTCCACCGGCTTCCGGGATGATCCGACGCGCGGCAGCCGCCCCTATGACGTGGGCCGCGACGGCTTCGTGATGGGTGAGGGCGCGGGCGTCGTCGTGCTGGAGGAGTATGAGCGGGCGAAGGCGCGCGGCGCGAAAATCTATGCGGAGGTCCTGGGCTACGGCCTGTCGGGCGACGCCTATCACGTTACGGCGCCGCATCCGGAGGGGTCGGGCGCGTACCGGTCGATGGAGATGGCGCTGCGCAAGTCGGGACTCTCCCTTTCCGACATCGACTATGTGAACGCCCATGGCACGTCGACTCCGCTGGGTGACGAGCTGGAACTTGGCGCGGTCCGTCGCCTGTTCGGCAGCGCGATCGATACCATGTCGATGTCGTCGACCAAGTCGGCGATCGGTCACCTTCTGGGCGGCGCGGGCGCGGTTGAGAGCATTTTCTGCATCCTTGCCATGCGGGATCAGATCGTGCCGCCCACGCTCAACCTCGATAACCCGAGCGAGAGCTGCGTCGGCGTCGACCTCGTGCCCCATGTCGCGAAGGAGCGGAAGGTGAAGGCCGTGCTCAACAACAGCTTCGGCTTTGGCGGCACCAACGCCAGCCTCGTCATGAAGGCGGTTTGATCCGGCCGATGGCCCGGAAGGGTGCCATCCGAAAAGCGGTCCTGATCGTCGCGGCGCTGGTTCTGGTGGCGCTTGCTGTCGGCACGGCGCTGTTCATCACCGGCTGGACCGCCCCCGGCCCGGCGAAGGCGGACACCGAACTGGTCGTGCCCCGGGGCGCGACACTGCGCGACACGGCCGATCTGCTCGCCGAGCGGGGGCTGGTGCGCTCCCCGCGTCTTTTCTACCTCAGCACGCGCGCGCTTGCGGGCTCTCCCGTCATCAAGGCGGGTGAATATCTGATCCCCAAGGGGGCGAGCAACCGGGAGATCGTGGCGATCCTGACCGGCGGCGTGGGGATAAGCCGCTTTGTCACCATACCGGAGGGGATGCCCTCGATCATGGTGTATGATCGGCTGCTGGCCGCGCGGGAGCTGACCGGCGATGTCGCCGTTCCCGCCGAGGGCAGCGTCCTTCCCGACACTTATGCCTATGCGCGGGGGGAAAAGCGGGCCGCCGTGCTCGCACGGATGCAAAGCGCGATGACGAAGGCGCTGGATGAGGCCTGGGCCGCCCGATCCGCCAACACCGTTGTGAAGAATCGGAAGGAGGCCGTGACCCTCGCCAGCATCGTGGAGAAGGAAACGTCGATCGCTGCGGAGCGGCCGACGGTCGCGGGGGTCTATTCCAACCGGCTGCGCAAGGGCATGATGCTTCAGGCCGACCCGACGATCATCTACCCGATCACGAAGGGAAAGCCGCTTGGCCGTCGCATCCGCCGGTCAGAGATCACGGCCGTCAACGGCTATAACACTTATGCGATGACGGGCCTGCCCGAAGGGCCGATCGCCAACCCCAGCCTGTCGTCGATACGGGC
>DASULD010000166.1:0-30597 GCA_036278355.1 Sphingobium sp. | reverse complement strand
TCGAGAGGTCCGAAGGAGCGCGTCTATGTTCGACTGGTTCGCAAAAGAGGCCCCGATCAGGGCAAAGTTTCAGGTTCTTCTCGCCTTACACGGACTCTGGGCAACCCTGTCGATCGGCGGAATCGCCCTCGCCTCCTGGGGAATGACGCCCGCCGCCTACGCGTTGGGTGCGACGGCCTTGTTCGGGACGCTGGCCACGAGCGTGATCGCTGGGCGCCTCATTTGCGATCCCTATGTTGCGACTGTCGAGCGCATGGAGGCGCTCGCGGACGGCGACTTCAACAGCCCGATTCTCTATTCGGACCATCGCGATTGTGTAGGCCGCATGGTTGCCGCCATGGCTGCGTTCCAGGAAAGCGCCCGGAGCGTGGATAGCGGCTCGCGCGACCAGCACCAGATTGTCGACGCCCTCGGCGCCGGCCTTGCGCAACTCGCCGAAGGCGACCTTCGCTGCCGCATCACGGACAACTTTCCCCCGGAGTATGAGCGACTGCGGATCGACTTCAATCGCGCGGTCGACAGCCTGTCGGGCACGATGGGGTCGGTGACGCGGACCGCGCGGGCGATTCACGCTGGCTCGGCCGAGATCCGGACGGCGACCCAGGATCTTTCGCAGCGTACAGAGCATCAGGCGGCGCGCCTGGAAGAATCCGCGACGGCCATGAACGACATTACCGGCATGGTGAAGGAAACGGCACAGAGCGCATCGCAGGTGACCTCAGCAATCAGCGCAGCCCATCGCGAGGCAAGCGAGGGCGGGCAGGTCGTCGAGCAGGCTGTGAACGCGATGGGCGCGATCGAGAAGTCGGCGCAGGAAATCACGCAGATCATCAACGTCATCGACGGCATTGCATTTCAGACAAACCTGCTGGCGCTCAACGCGGGCGTCGAGGCGGCGCGCGCGGGCGATGCCGGCAAGGGCTTTGCGGTCGTTGCCAATGAGGTGAGGGCGCTTGCCCAGCGCAGCGCGGAAGCGGCAAAGGACATCAAGGCGCTGATCCTGACCAGTGGGCACCAGGTCGAGCAGGGCGTGGCATTGGTCGGGGAAACCGGGTCGATGCTGAGCCGTATCGTAACCCGCGTAGGCGAGATCAGCGCGCTTATCTCGTCCATCTCCGAATCCGCCGAAAGCCAGGCCGCTGGTCTGCAGCAGGTGAACGCCGCGGTGAGCGACATGGACAAGGTGACTCAGCAGAACGCGGCGATGGTCGAACAATCGACGGCAGCGGCGCGCAGCCTGGCCAATGAGGCAGACGAACTGGCGCAGCTTGTGACCCGTTTCAGTGTCAGTGGCATGGAAAGCTCGGTCAGTCCGACACGGGCGACGCCGAAGCCCAAGAAGGCGCCGTCCGCAGCGAGGAGTCCGGCCCCGCACGCGAGCGCGGGCAACCTCGCGTTGGCCGTGAACGAGGACGACTGGTCTGAATTCTGATCTTCGCAGCGGGGTTTCCGACGTTATGACGACAATGATCACGCTTCCGTCCGTCATGGATCGGACAACGGCGAGTGCGTTGGTTTCCCATCTGGACCAGGCGCTGTCGGGCGGTACGCCCGTCGCAGTCGAGGGCCGTGACGTGATGCGCATCGGACTTTCCGGTTTGCAACTAATGCTCAGCGCACAGCAAACCGCGGCCACGCGCGGGGTCGAACTGACCATTCACGCATCGGTGGCAATGGCCAGCGCGGCCCGCCTTGCGGGCCTTGCAGGGGCGTTCAAATGGGTGGGCCATCGCGATGACGAATGAAGAGATCCAGAACATTTTCTTCCTCGAATGTGAGGAAGCCCTTGCGCTGGCCGAAGAAGGGCTGCTCGCCTGCCGTTCGGGTGAGGCCAATGCGGATACGGTGAACGGCATCTTCCGTGCGGTTCATTCGGTGAAGGGTGGTGCGGGCGCGTTCAGCTTCACGCTGCTGCAGGCGTTCACGCACAAGTTCGAGACCGTCCTTTCCTATATCCGCGACGGTGAGCTGCCGCTGGATGAAACACTCAACACGGTGATGCTGCGGGCCTTCGACGTGCTGTCCGACCATGTCGCGGCTGTTCGCGGCGGGGGCGGAACCCCGGACGACGAGGCGATCAGCGCCCAGCTTGAGGACATCGCCGCGCGCGCTGCCGCCGGGTTGCCCGAGAGCGGCACTGCCGCTGCCGAGGAGCCTGAGGGATCGGCCCCCGTTGAAGACCCCGCGCCGGAGGTTCCGGAGGACGATTTCGGCCTTGATTTCGACCTTGATGGCTTGATGGGCGATCTTACACTGGGCGAAGAAGAGGCCGCCGCGATCACCGCCGCCGCTGCGAGTGTCGAGCGCGAGTTTGACAGCGCCGCACGGGCCGAGGCCGATAAACCGGAAGCCACGGCCCCGGAAGATACGTCGCCCCAGGAATGTTCCAAGCGGGCAAAGCCTCAGGGCGAGCAATTCGGCTGGCGCGTTTCGGTCCGTTTCCTCGATGGCGCGCTCTCCAACGGCAGTGAGCCGCTGCTGATGCTGAGGGAACTGGACGATCTTGGGGCTGTCTGTCTTTCCGTTGATGCGCAGGAACTGCCCCTGCTTGATGAGCTTGATGTGGAACGGGCCTATCTGGGCTGGACCCTGCATGTACCTGCAGAGGTGAGCAAGTCGGCCATTGAAGAGATTTTCGACTTCATCGACAATGAATGCGACCTCAAGATCGAGGCGCTGACCGTACCGATCGACCAGCAGGGGACGGCGGTAGTGCTGCCCAACATTTCCCCTGTTCACGCGAGCGGCGCGGCTCCCTTGCCCGCCGTCCCGCCGGAAACCATGGCTGTGAACAAGCCTGCGCCCCGTAACGGCGGTGATGCCGGGACTGCCGCCCTTGAGGCCCCCGCGCCCCAGCCCGCGACGACGGCGACCCCGGTGCAGGCACGCCAGGTCAGTTCGATCGGCCAGACTGTGCGGGTCGACCTCGCCAAGCTGGACAAGCTCATCGACACGGTGGGCGAACTGGTGATCGCTCAGGCGATGATGGCGCAGCGTCTGGCCAGCCACGGGCTCAGTTCGATCGACGAGATGGGCATGCTCGATCTGCTGACACGCGACATCCAGGAAAGCACGATGTCGATCCGTGCCCAGCCCATCGGGTCCGTATTCTCGCGTGTGCCGCGTATCGTTCGAGAGCTGGAAACCGACACCGGCAAGCGTGTGGTGCTGACGATGAGCGGCGAGGGCACGGAACTCGACAAAACAGTGGTGGAGCGGCTCGGCGAACCGCTCACTCACCTCATCCGCAATGCTGTCGATCACGGTATCGAAAAGCCGGAGGTCCGGCTGGCCAAGGGCAAGCCTGCGGAAGGGCGGCTTCACCTTTCGGCGGAACAACGCAGCGGCCGCATCGTGATTTCGCTGTCAGATGACGGCGGCGGCATCAACCGCGAGGTCGTGTTGCAGAAGGCGATCGACAAGGGGCTGGTGGCGTCAGGGACGCAGATGTCCAACGAGGAGATCGACCACTTGATCTTCATGCCCGGTTTTTCGACGGCGGAGAAGGTTTCGAACATTTCCGGTCGCGGTGTCGGCATGGATGTGGTGCGCCAGAATGTGAAGGATCTGGGCGGCCGCATCACCATCGAATCGCGACCGGGCGAGGGATGCACGTTCACGCTGGCGCTGCCGCTGACGCTCGCGATCGCCGATGGTATGATCGTGACGGTGGGCGATCAAACGGTTGTCGTGCCGCTCACCCATGTACTCGAGAGCCTTCGTCCCGATGAGACAGAGGTGAAGTTCATCGGCCAGGATCTGATGGTTCTCAACAGCCGGGGCAAGTTTCTGCCGGTCGTGCGGCTCGACCGTGCGGTCGGCGCTCTTGGGGCGGCACAGACCGCGCAGGAAGCGGTCCTCATCGTGGTCGACACCGAAACCCACGGCCAGGCGGTTTTGATGGTCGATAGCATCGTCGACCAGCGCCAGTTCGTTATCAAGAGCCTGGAGGCGCATTACCAGCCGGTGATGGGCGTCGCCGGAGCGACGATCCTGGGCGACGGCAAGGTTGCGCTGATCCTGGACGTCGATGCCCTGGTCGCGGACAATTTCGCCAGCCACGGCGCATCGTTGGCAGTCGCATGAATCAGATCGCGGCAGACACTTTCACGCCGTTTCCCGGCATCAGCGAGCAGGTGTACGCCCGCGCCGATTTCGAGGCTGTGCGCGAAATTGTCTATAAGATCGCAGGCATCGTGTTGCCGCCGGGTAAGGCTACGCTCGTCTATTCGCGGCTTGCGCCGCTGGTACGGGAAAGCGGACAACAGACCTTCGCGCGGTATATCGACCTTGTCCGGCGGGATGAGGGCGAACGGCGCCGGATGGTCAACTCGCTCACGACGAACCACACGTTTTTCTATCGCGAACGACATCATTTCGACCATCTGGCGAGCGAGGTGCGCACGGCCCTGCTGGCCAAGGTCGGTGCAGGCATGCCGGTGCGTATCTGGTCGGCGGGCTGCTCGACCGGTGAGGAGCTCTATTCGCTGGCCATGGCATTGCTTGGCCCCGACCGGGCCGAAGCGCGCCTGATGCTGAATGGCGATCTGATGATTCTCGCGACCGATCTGGCCGATCAGGCCATCGCCGGCGCGACCGCCGCGACCTATCCCGCCGGAGCCCTGAAGGATGTGCCCGGCGAGCTCACACGGTGCTGGGTCAAACAGGCGGGCGGCCAGGCGACGATCGACCCCGAGCTGCGCAGTATCATCCGCATCAAAAGGCTCAACCTGCTGGGTCCGTGGCCTATGCAAGGCCGATTCGACGTCATCTTCTGCCGCAATGTCATGATCTATTTCGATCAGCCCACCAAGGAGCGACTGGTCGCGCGCTTTGCCGATCAGCTCGCAGCGGGAGGATATCTCTACATCGGGCATAGCGAGCGCGTGAGCGGCCCTGCCGCCAGTCAGCTGGCTCTGGTGGGGAACACCATCTATCGAAGGGAACGAATGTGAACACACGGGTTCTGATAGTTGATGATTCGGCGACGATGCGGGCGCTGCTGTCGCGTCTGCTGGGCAGCGAACCAGATATCGAGGTGGTCGGCACTGCCCCCGACGCCCGGGAAGCGCGTGTCAAGATTCGGGAGCTGAACCCCGACGTGGTGACGCTGGATGTCGAGATGCCCGGCATGAACGGCCTCGATTTCCTCGAAAAGATCATGAGCCTGCGCCCCATGCCGGTGGTTATCGTATCGGGCGTTACCCAGAAGGGCTGCGAAACGACGATCCGCGCACTCGAGCTGGGCGCCGTCGATTGCTACGCAAAGCCGGACGGATCGGTGAACCTGCTGCTGGAAAACGACGGCGGCGCCCTCGCCGACATGGTCCGTGCCGCGGGCCGCATCCGTTTCCTGCGTGCGCCCAGCCCGAAGGTCACGAGCGAGGCGGTGGCGCGGCAAACGATCGCCATGTCCTCGGGCACCGGCACACGGCTGATTGCTATCGGTGCGTCGACCGGTGGCGTAGAGGCGCTCCATCATCTGCTGCCGTCCTTTCCGGAGGACTGCCCGCCGACGATGATCGTCCAGCACATCAGCGCCGCATTCGCGCCGGCCATGGCCGCACGTCTCGACCGCCAATGCTCCGCCCACGTCAAGATGCTGGAGTCCGGGGAATTGCTGCGGCCAGGCCATATCTACGTCGCGCCCGGCAACGATCGTCATTCCGTCGTGGCGGGTGGAAGCACCCTGATCGGGCGGCTTGTCGAAGGGGATCTGGTGTCGGGACATCGTCCGAGCATCGATGCCCTGTTCGAATCGGTCGCAAGACGCCTTGGCCCCGATGCGGTCGGCATATTGCTTACCGGCATGGGGCAAGACGGCGCCCGGGGCCTCCTGGCCATGCGCCGCGCTGGCGCCCGGACAATCGCGCAGGACGAAGCGACCTGCACCGTCTATGGCATGCCGCGGGCGGCGGCGGATATGGGCGCGGCCGAACGCATCCTGCCGCTTTCCAACATCGCCGAGCGTGCGCTGGCTGGTGCGAAGGCCGCGTGAGATGCGCTACGATCCCGACCTGGCAATAGGAGAACCTGCCCGCATCACGGTGATGCAGGGACAGGTCTACGTCGGTTCCGGCGCGCCCGAGATACTGACGACGGTGCTTGGCAGCTGCATCGCCTGCTGCCTGTTCGACCCGCTCGCCCGGGTTGGCGGGATGAACCACTTCCTTCTCGCCGAACCCACGGCAGGCCGTGGCACCGTCGCGGACGAAAATTACGGTGTTTATCTAATGGAACTGCTCATTAACCAGATGATGACACGTGGTGGAATAAAGTCGCGAATGAAGGCTCACATCTATGGCGGTGCCAACATGCATTCGGGAATGACGCGCATAGGCGACGCCAATGCGAGATTTGCGGTCAAGTTCCTCGATCAGGAACGGATACCGCTGGCCCGCGACGATACCGGAGGCGTGTTGGCGCGGCGGGTAGATTTCGACCCCTTAAAAGGGCGAGCACGCAGCCGTATTGTGGAGGAGGTCGTTGCGATGTCGCGTCCGATTTCACGTCCGCAGTCTAGCGGCGGCGAACTCGAATTGTTCTGACGGAGAGAAAGCGTACCTATGTCCGAGAATATTCATGTCCTGACCGTCGATGACAGCGCCAGTATGCGTGCGCTTCTCCGTTCGGCCTTGACCTCGCGCGGATATGACGTGTCGCAGGCGGAAGACGGTGTTGCCGCACTGGAATGGCTTGCCAGCAATGGCG
The DNA here is from genome assembly GCA_036278355.1 of Sphingobium sp. Lineage (GTDB taxonomy): Bacteria > Pseudomonadota > Alphaproteobacteria > Sphingomonadales > Sphingomonadaceae > Sphingobium. Next base: position 23,886 of record DASULD010000166.1, on the reverse strand, counting down.
ACAACATTGACGTCATCGTCACCGACATCAACATGCCGCGCATGGACGGTTTCGACCTGATCGAGGCGTTACGCGAGCAGTCACGTTTTCGCGATTGCCCCATTCTCGTGCTGTCCACGGAAAGCTCTGACGAGAAGAAGGCGCGCGCGCGTTCGGCGGGCGCGACCGGATGGATCGTGAAGCCGTTCGATGCCGAGAAGCTCGACACGGCCTTGCGCCGGGTGACGCACTGATCTCCGGTACAGAAGGACGGGAAAAGACATGGCACGTCAATTGATCACCTTCCACCTGGGCAGCCAGAGCTTCGGCCTTGATATCATGGCCATCCGTGAAATTCGCGCGTGGTCGCCGACGACGCGGCTGCCGCATGTGCCCCATTATGTCGCCGGTGTCGTCAACCTGCGCGGTACGGTATTGCCGGTGATCGACCTTGCTGCGCGTCTGGGTTGGGAGCCGGTGTCACCGACCGACCGTCATGTGATTATCGTTGCCCAGGTCAACGGACAGCTCCGGGGTCTGATCGTGGATGCGGTGAGCGACATCGTCACCGCCCAGGACGAGGATATCCAGCCCGCACCTTCGACAAGCTCCGACGCGGTGGTTCCCTATCTCGAAGGGCTGGTCGCGCAGGAGGATCGCATGGTGATGGTGCTCGATCTGCTGGCCCTGACAACGGACGCGGAGTTGCCGGAAGCGGCGTGATGTTTGCGGCAGGCAACCGCATATTAAGAAGTTCTGAATAACGAAAGATCCGGAAAGGGACGGGCACAATGGCGGTAAAGGTTCTGGTCGTTGACGACTCCATCACGATGCGCGCATTGTTTTCGAGCGCTCTCGAGCGGTCGGGCGATCTGATTGTCGTGGGCGCGGCCGCCAATGCCGACGAAGCACGCGATATGATCGTGGAGCTGAAGCCTGACGTCGTCACGCTCGACATTGAAATGCCCGGAATGAACGGTATCGACTTTCTGGAAGAAATCATGACGACCAAGCCGATGCCGGTCGTCATGCTGTCGACCCTGACGCAAAAGGGCGCGGAAGTGACGCTCAAAGCGCTGGAAATCGGTGCAGTCGATTGCTTCCCTAAACCGACCAAGGCAACGCCGGACGAATTCGCCAGCATCTCCGGCAAGCTGTGCAAGCTTGTTGTCACGGCGGCCAAGAGCAAGGTCAAGAAATATGATCCGGAGGCGGCAGCGCAAGCGGCCGCTGCCACCCAGCACAAGGCGGCTGCGGCCGAAGCCGCCGTCGCCCCCACCCGCGTTTACAAGTGGAACGGATCGATTGTCGCATTGTCGGCTTCGACCGGAGGCGGCGTGGCGGTGACCGAGCTGCTGTCGGGCTGGCCCGCCAACTGTCCGCCAACGATCGTCCTGCAGCAGCTTGAAGAAGGGCTTGCCGCTCCGTTCGCATCGCGCCTCAATGGTGCCATCGCCCCTGAGGTGGTGCTGGCCGAGGATGGCATGGCCCTGCAACCCGGCTTCGTCTATCTGCTTGCCTCTCCGGACAAGCACGGACTCGTCGATCGTTGGCCGGGCGGTGCGATCAGGCTGGTGGCGCGCGATCCGGTGAACGGCATGCGACCATCCGCGGACCTGCTGCTTACCACTCTTGCAAAAGCCGCGCGCGACAAGGCGGTGGGCGTGATTCTTTCCGGCTCCGGCACGGACGGCGCGGCCGGTCTCGGCGCGGTCAAGCAGCTCGGCGGTCTTACCCTGTGCCAGGACCGCGACAGCGCGATGGTGTTCGAGGCGTCTGCTGCGGCAATCGCCAAGGGCGCGGTCGAGGCGCAATTGCCCCTGGCGGAGCTGGCACGGACAATTCTTGACCGGTGTGAGGAGCGTGACCTTGCTGCCTGATCGCACATCACCACCAGACGGGTTGATCATCGGGCCGCTCATCTGCGAGCGGACTCTGCGAACGAAGATTGCCGCGGAACTCGATCAACTGCGTGAGGACATGGAAGAAATCGGCGTACAGCTTTGCCTCGATGAGGAGGTGATGCTGCGCTGCATGTCCTATCTCCAGCGCCTTGATGAAATGGGTCAGCGGAGCATTTGGCTCGCCGAGCTGGTGCGATCGGAAGATCCCAACGCGGTAATACCCGAAATCACGCTGCAGTCGCTGGCGAACCGCTTGCGCGACGAATAACGGCCACCGGCCAGTTCGCGATCTGCCGCCGCTCCGTTCAGGACAGATAAGGCGGGCAGTCGAGGCCCTTCGTGCTCTTCGTGAAAATTTCGCAGCCGCTTTCGGTGATGCCGATGCTGTGCTCGAACTGAGCGGAAAGAGTACGGTCGCGGGTCACCGCCGTCCACCCGTCATCAAGCATCCGAATGCCCGGCTTGCCGATGTTGATCATCGGCTCAATCGTGAAGAACATGCCGGGCCGCAGCTCGGGACCCGTACCGGGAGCGCCGACGTGCACGACCTCGGGCGAATCGTGGAACACGCGCCCCAGCCCATGGCCGCAAAAGTCGCGCACCACTCCGTAACGGTGTTTTTCGGCAAACTGTTGAATCGCGTGGCCGATGTCGCCTAGATGATTTCCCGGCTTCGCCTGCTCTATGCCCAGCATCAGGCATTCGTAGGTGACCTCGACCAGCTTGCGAGCCTTGATCGGGGCCTCGCCCGCGATATACATACGGCTGCTGTCGCCGTGCCACCCGTCGACGATCGGTGTTACGTCGATATTGACGATGTCGCCTTCCTTCAGTTCCCGGTCGCCGGGTATCCCGTGGCAGATCACGTTGTTGATCGACGTGCAGCAACTGTGGGTATACCCACGATAGCCCAGCGTTGCGGGTATGCCGCCCCCGTCGATCGTCATACGCCGCACTATGTCATCGAGTTCGGCGGTGGTCACACCCGGCACGACATAAGGCGGCAGCGCGTCCAATATATCCGCAGCCAGGCGCCCGGCCTTCCGCATCCCCTGAAACCCGGCCTCGTCGTACAGTTTTATCGCGGTCGACCGCATTACGGGGGCATCCGCCGTCATGGTCATATATTCTGTCATGGACGAACATATACAGACCACCGGGCTAGAATGCGAGGGGCTTGATCCATCCTCTGGCCGGGGGCATGGATCAGCCGTGGAAGGAGTCGGGCCGAATGCCGGAAGTTTTGGAGGTCAGGGGGAGGGCGTGGTTCCCTGGGGTTGCGGCAGAGGGCGTTCGCCGATGAACGACAGGATATGGACCGCCGCGCTCATCGTCATCGGCGATGAAATCCTTTCGGGCCGCACGCAGGACAAGAATGTCGCGCAGATCGCAAGCTGGCTCAACGTGCAGGGCATACGCCTGCGCGAAGTGCGGATCGTACCCGACGTCGAGGATGCGATTATTGAGGCGGTGCGCCAGTTGCGCGTGCGCAACGATTATCTGTTCACCACCGGCGGCATAGGGCCCACCCATGACGACATCACAGTGGATGCGATAGCGAACGCCTTGAACGTACCGGTAATCGTGCATGGCGAGGCGAGGGCCGCGCTCGACGCCTATTATGCGCCGCGTGGGGGGCTGACGGATGCGCGGCTCCGGATGGCACGAGTGCCCGAGGGGTCTGACCTCATACCCAATCGCAGGTCGGGCGCGCCGGGCATTCGCCATGGCAACATTTTCATCCTGGCGGGCGTCCCGCACATTACCGCCGGCATGCTTGACGCGTTGACGGGATCGCTGGAGGGGGGCGCGCCAGTCCTGTCGACGCAGGTTGGCTGCTGGGTCGCGGAGAGCGAGATCGCGGACCTTCTGAGCGCCACCGAGCGCGCGCATGAAGGTGTACAGATCGGCAGCTATCCCTTCTTCAGGGAGGGTCGCGTCGGCTGCAATTTCGTGGTTCGCTCCACCAATAAGGAGGTGCTCGACGCCTGCGCGCGTGATCTGGCTGCGGGCTTGGAGGCGGCCGGATTTCCGGCAATCCCTGGCGGGATATAAACCCCGGTCAGACCTCGCGGACCAGCCGCGCTATAAAGAAACCGGCCAAGCCGCCCCTGTCCGCGAGCATCCCCGGCAGGGTGCGGATACACCCGTGGGGATCCGCAGTTATTCCGGGCGGCAACTCGCCGTGACGCGGGGGATAGATCGAAAATTCCGGATGACCGGTGAGGAACCCGGCGATCCGATCCTCGCCCTCTGTACGCTCGAGCGAGCAGGTCGCGTAGATCAGCATGCCGCCGGGCCGTACCCATTGCGCGGCGCGGATCAGCATCGTTGCCTGTTGCGCTGCCAGCTCCGCGATCTGCCGCTCGCCCGCGCGATAGAGTACGTCGGGATGGCGCTGAAATATGCCGGTTGCACTGCATGGCGCGTCGAGCAGGACGAGGTCGGCTTCGCCGGCAGGCTCCCACAGCAGTGCGTCGGCCTGCATGACATCTGCTGAAAGCCCGCTGCGGGCGAGATTCTGAGCCAGCCGTTCCAGGCGTTTCGCGCTGCGGTCCAGTGCCGTCACCTTCCAGCCCTGCGCAGCAAGTTGCATCGTCTTGCCGCCGGGCGCGGCACACAGGTCGAAGGCGCGACGGCCCTCGCCCGGCCCAGCCAGCCGCGCGGGAAGGCTGGAGGCAAGGTCCTGCACCCACCAGCGCCCTTCGGCAAAGCCGGGGAGAGCGGGTATCGTCGCGTCGTGGCCGATTCTTACGTGGCCGGGCATCAGCGACTCACCGCCGAGAGCCTCCGCAAACGCTCCGGTTTCGGAAGGGTCCGCGAGGGTGACGTCGATCGGTGGCCGATCGCCCAGCGCGCGCGCTGCCGCTTCGGTGCTCGCCTCCCCCCACTGCCCGGCCCAGCGTGCAGCCACCTCTGGCGGGAGCGTGGGGTATTGGGGCAGGCGGGCTCCGGATCTGATCAGCGTACCCAAGACTCCATGCACCAAGCGGCGAGGGCCGCCATCGACCAGCGGAAGCGCCGTCGCGAGGACGGCATGGGCCGGTGTTCCCAGGCACAGAAGCTGCACGAGCGCCAGCCTCAGCACCATGCGCGGTTTCGCGTCATCGGGGAGGGCTCGCGCGGTTGCGCCGTCGATGAGAGCGTCGAGATCGACCATCCAGCGGAGCACATCGGCGGTGATCGCGTGGGTCAGCGCCTTGTCGGCCGGATTGGAGAGGCCCTGGGTTGCCGCATGGAGGGCGGTTTCCAACGGATCGCCCCGTCGCAGCACCGCGTCGAGCAGGCGCAGCACCGCGCGCCGGGCGGGAAGGCCGGGTAGTGTATCGTCAGAAGGGCGGCGGGCGCGGCGAACATTCATTGATCCCGTCCATAGCTCCTTTCAGTGGTGCGGCAAGGCCAGTCAGCCGCGCGGTACTGCTTGCGCCCCCGAGCGGCTGTCCTATATCGACGGGAAGCCAGGGAGACACCAACATGGGCCAGCGCCCCCCGCATGTGAAGCCACCTGCTCATCTCAGCAAGAGTCCGCCGGTGCCTCAGCCCGATCCGGTCGGCACGCCGCCTCGCCTGAACGAGGAACTGAGCCCCACCCGGTACGGCGACTGGGAACGAAAGGGCATAGCGGTCGATTTCTGATACTCCGGGCGGCGACGTCGTTGCGGTGCCAGAAAAGCTCAACCTTTTGGCCCTATGATCCGGGCACGCATTTCCGAATCGATTGAAAGGCACTCATGGCGACGAAGAAGATCCGCAAGGCCGTGTTCCCCGTGGCAGGGCTGGGCACCCGCTTTCTGCCCGCGACAAAAGCCGTGGCGAAGGAATTGCTGCCGGTGGTCGACCGGCCGCTGATCCAATATGCAGTGGATGAGGCGGCCGAGGCCGGGATCGAACAGATGATCTTCGTCACCGGGCGCGGGAAGGGCGCCATCGAGGATCATTTCGACATGGCGTTCGAGCTGGAAACGACGCAGGCCGCGCGAGGAAAGGATATGTCCGCGCTTGAAGGCACTCGCCTGGTCCCGGGCAACGCCGTATTCATTCGCCAGCAGGAACCCCTGGGTCTTGGCCATGCGATCTGGTGCGCGCGCGACATCGTCGGCGATGAGCCGTTCGCAATACTGCTTCCCGATGAATTCATGCATGGTACGCCCGGCTGCCTCAAACAGATGGTCGAAGCGTATGAGGAGACAGGCGGCAACCTGATCTGTGCTCTTGAAGTGCCGATGGAGCAGACATCAAGCTATGGCGTGCTCGATCCGGGAACGCGGAACGGCGCTCTGACCGAAGTGAAAGGTCTGGTCGAAAAGCCCGCCGCAGGCACGGCGCCCTCCAATCTCATCATAGCCGGCCGCTATATCCTGCAGCCTGAGGTGATGGGATATCTGTCCCGCCACGAAAAGGGAGCGGGCGGCGAAATCCAGCTCACCGACGCGATGGCGGCGATGATAGGAAATCAGCCCTTTCACGGCGTTACCTTCGACGGCCAGCGGTTCGATTGCGGATCGAAGGCCGGTTATATCGAGGCGAATCTGGCCCTGGCGCTCGAGCGCGAGGATATCGGGGCCCATATCCGCCAGTTCGCAAAGAAGCTGGTCGGATGATCTGATCCGGCATTTTGGCTGGTTCGTATCAAGCCTCGGGATCGTCCGTCGTCGGGGTGCGCGGGGGCGCGATCAGGCCGCCAGGGCCGCGGCCGCGCTATCGGCAAGGGCGCGGTACAGCGCATCTGCGCTGGCGTCTTCCCCCTGGGCCCGGCGGACCGGCATCGCCCGAATTTCCTTGAGCGGCGCGGGATCGATGCCTACGCGTCGTGCGATCGCGGGCCAGATGGCGGCGTCCTCGGCGAGGCGGTCCGACGACACGATCAGGACATTGGCGTGTGCCCGGGCAACATCGAGCAACACTTCATGCGCCGCCGTCCATTGCGCCATCCAGTACGCCAGCGTCTCCGGATCTCCGGCGGCGGGTGAGCCATTCCAGGCGAAGGGACGATGCGTGGCGCCGAATTCATGATGCCCGAGCCACTGCATATAGCTTTGCGTGAACGGATCGCTGCCCGTGAAGCGCCGATGCTGCGCAAGCAGGCTGTTCGCGTGGCTTTCCGGGTCGCGCACGGGCACGAGGAAGACAGCATCCGGGAACGCCTTCGCCAGCGCGGGCAGCCGCAATATGTTGTTGTTATTCTTGGAAAGATAGCGGTTCTTCCCGGTGCGCAGCAGTATCAGCCGGATGAGGTCGCGATAGCCCGCGACCGTTTCCCTGTCGGGACGATGGGGGATAAGCCGGTCGCGGCGGATATAGTCCTCACCCGCGAAGATGCGCCAGTACACCTCGTCCAGCGCCTCCGGACTGTGAAAATCCACTTCTATGCCATCGCCGTGCGCGCGCTCGGCCCGAGGTCCCGCCTTCTGGTCGCGCGCGGAGATTCTGTGCCACATATTGGGCGCGAGCACGAAGGGCATGTCGGCATAGGTAAGCGAACCGAAGGCGCCGCTGCGGTGAATTTCGCGCATCAGGATGGTCGTGCCCGCGCGCGCGAGGCCACATATGAACACGTGTTGCCCCGTGTCCGCAGGCGCGGCCTTCAAATGGAGGCCCCGCTCAATGTCGTGCAGCATTTCGGCACGCATCGGCGAGGCTAGCGCAAGCCTGTGCAGCAGCCGGTCGAGCGCGGAATAATCAGCCACGGATCAGCTTCACCCGGGCCAGAATATAAGCGAGGGACGCACCGCACAGCAGGAGCATGGGGAGCGGCTGCATCAGCATATCGAGCCATCGCCCGAAACCGCCCGGTGCCACCAGGCCCATCAGCGCAACCGGCAGGGCAACGACGCACAACAGGATGAAGAACAGGATGGACCGGCCCGCCATACGTATCGAATAGGCCGGAAGAACCGTCTCCTTCCAGTGATCGGAGATACGGTTGCTGCGGATGGTCGAGGCGGATTTCCGCGTCACCGTCAGGAGCTGCTTCGCCTGCTCCATCAGGGGCAGCCGCAGCAGCAGTTCGCTCGCCACCCCGGCGGCGGCGAGCAACAGCAGATAGTGAACGGCCTCCATTGCCGGATTACTCCGGGCCGTCGCCCTGCTTGTTCCGGCGCTTTTTCATCAGCCGTTTGATCGGGTAATACAGCACGGCGAACAGGCCGAGGAATATCGAGCCGAGCACGCCCAGCACCGCGCTGATCGCGCCGGCGCCCAGCCCGGGGCCGATATAGGCGAACGCCTGTGCGGGCGCTGCCAACAGGGTGGCGGCCAGTATCAGCGCGGCTATTTCCGGTCGAGCATTACGCATCGCACTTCACCTTCTGGATGTTGTTCAGGATCGCGTCGCCTTGGGCCTTGCCGATGAAGCGGCTCCAGCCGAGATGATAAATCTCTCCGTCCGTGGCACGGTTCACATATTCCGCCAGGGTCCTGCCGTCACGGCCCGCAATGAACAGGCGGGCTTCGGTGACATCCTCTATCATCGAGGATCCGTCGGGCAGCAGGGTGTAAAGTCCCGCCGTGCTCGTCCGGATGTTGTGCGCCTGCATCAGCTTCTGGAGCGGCTCGGTCACCTTGTCCGTTTTGAAATCGTAGACCATGATCTGTGAATTGCCGTCGAAATAGGGGACGCCTGTGCCCCTGTCCTGGGCATTGTTATCATATACGCTGATGCGGTGATCGTCGAGAATGTCGACGTCATGCTGCGACAGCCAGGGGCCGCGTTTCATCCATATGATCGCACCAGTCGACGGGCGGTAGAGCATGATGGTCGAAATATTGCGGAGGCTGACGAAGACGTCGCCTTTCTTCCAGTATGGCCCATCGCTCAGGACAGGCTCGATGTCGTTGAGATGGGTCGGATCGTCATTGTACATGCCGTTGGCAAACAGCCAGTCGACATAGCCGTTGCGGATCAGGATCTGTGCCACGGAAACGTTGTGCAGGATTTTGCCGCCGGGGCTCACTTCGGTCAGCATATCCTCCCGGAAGCTGTCCTTTACCCGCTTCAGACTCTGCCGTTCGGCCAGCGAGGGTATCCAGAAATCGCCTTCTGCGTCCGGTTCGGTCGAATGGTGGAACATCTGGCGATCCAGGATCCAGCGCGGATTTCCGCATGGGTCAACGCGCCATAACGGCGAATAATGGTCCTTGACGATCAGGTCGCCATCGCTCGCAAGCAAGGGATGGATTTCGCGAAAATGACTTTCGTTCCAGTTTTCATGGTCCGAGAAGCGCGAGACGTTGCGGACACCGGGCAGCAGCCTGTCGACCCTCAGGGTCCAGCCGTGCCGGACCTTCATGTCGGGCATCGATACAAGCTCGATCTTGTGGCGCCGATCGGTGCCGTCATAGCGGCTGAGGAGGAGATAGCCCGAAGGTCGCGATGTCGCACCCGACGGGAAGCTCCAGCCGGTCGGTTTTCCCGCGAACGCCTTCTTTGAAAAGACAAGAAGCTGGGTGTCCTTGCCCAACAACTTTTTTGCCGTGTCCGGTATTTCGGCGATGTTCAGAGCAAAGCGGGAAATCGTCTGATACCGGCCGGTATCTCGCTCGGCCTGCAGCGCCGCCCAGCCAAAACCCACGCCCGCAAGGCATCCGATCAGCCCAAGTGCCACGACCAGCCAGAGTTCGATCTTCGCGAACAGGACCCGTTCCATTTATCCTGCCGCCTTTCGCATCGCACCCACCGCCTCGCATGACCGCATCTGCATTCTCCCCGCCAGGAGTGACAGCATCGCCCTATGCGAAAAAGCGCGCGCCTTGTCACGGTCGTAAAGCATGATTGTCGCGACCTTCCCGTATTTTCTTTGGAAGAAAGAGGCGCTGTGTCAAAACGGGATAAGAATGCGCTAAGCGCCAAAGTCGGCCAGGAGATCATGTGCGCCCCCAAGTCGCCCGAAGCATGAACAGCAAAGCATGGCGGGCCGCCGTTGTCGCGGCCGTGTCTGTGGGTTGCCTGCCGGCCGGGGTGCGGGCCGAGCCCGTCAGGTCCGGCGTCTATCGCGCGGCCGAGGGGCCGGATGTCGCCTCGTGGCTGGAAATCCGCGATGGCGGGCGCTTTCGCTACGTGCTGAGCGCGGGGGCGCTTGACGAGCAGGCGGAGGGCCGCTGGCAGTCCGACGGAGACGCTCTCCTGCTCTACACCGAACCCAAGCCCGTGCCGCCTGAGTTTGTCCTCAAGCATATGGCGCCAAGGACCGAGGCGCCCTTTTCGCTGAAGGTGAGTTGGCCGGACGGCGGGGGTATTGCCGGCGTCGAGTTCCGTATCGGTTATGCCGACGGCACGGTGACGGAGGGCTATACGCAGGAATACGGGTGGACACAGTCTGCCTCGACACCCGCCGATCCGGTCTGGCTCGAGCTTTATGAGCCGATCCACCGTATATCCCCGCGACGGTTCGATCTGGCCCGGGGTACCGGATCGGTCGACATCACCCTTGTGCCCCACGACATCGGCGTCGTGGATTTCACGGGCAACAGGGTCTGGACGGACGGAGACACGCTGTTCCTGGGCCGCGACGGCGGAGCAATGCGCTTCAAGCGGCAGGACGTGCGTTAACCGGGTCTGGACGTGTTTTTCCCAAGACAGGTTGCAGTTCATTAAGGTCGTTAGGGGTAACAACCTATTGAACGGCGATCATTTCACTATACTGGTCTTGCTGGAACATTGCAGGGTTACGCAAAGAATGCGGTTGTTCATCACAGGCAGCCATGGCCTCGTCGGTACCGCACTGGTGCTCGCATGCCGGTCACGCGGGCACGACGTTGTGCCATTCGACATTGTACGCGTGGATGCGCCCTGTGCCGAGGACATCTGCGACCCTTCGTTGCTGGCGCCGCGTATGGCGGATTGCGACGGGATCATTCATCTGGCGGCGATCTCTCGGGTGGCCTGGGGTGAAGAGCGGCCGGATTTGTGTGAACGGACCAACGTGGAGGGCACGCGCGCGGTGATCGAGGCGGCGCTGGCTTCGCCTGCCCGGCCGTGGCTGGTCTTTGCATCGTCCCGCGAGGTTTATGGCAATCCCGCCTCCTCCCTGGTCCGCGAAAGCGACCCGGTGGCACCGGTCAACGTCTATGGCCGCTCCAAGGCGCAGGGAGAAGAACTGATCGAGCAGGGGCGGGCTGCTGGACTTCGCGCCGCCATCATCCGGCTGTCCAATGTTTATGGCGGTCCGCGCGATCATCCGGACCGGGCCGTTCCTTCGCTTCTTACACGGGCACTTGCCGGAGATGATCTCGTCATTACCGGTGGCGACAATTATTTTGACTTCGTCCATGTCGATGACGTTGTCGCCGGGTTGCTGGCGGTGATCGATCGTCTGGCGGCGGGAGAGGCTGTGTCGCCGCCCATTCACCTGACCACGGGTATCGCCACCAGCCTTCGGGCGCTGGCACAGCAATCTCTCGACATCGCCGGCGGTACGTCGCGCATTATAGAGGCGCCCGCCCGTTCGTTCGATGTCGCGGGCTTCTGCGGGGATCCGGCACGGGCGATGGACCTGCTGGGCTGGGGCGCGCAAGTGGATCTGCGGGCCGGGCTGTGGCGCCTTGCGGGCGATCTGCGGCGCGACGGACCGCTGCCGCCCGTTTTAATTCCCGATCCCAGCGCGGACGCTGCGGGTTTTGCGGCGAGAGCCGGGTGAACCCGCCGCGCGTCTCTGTCGTCGTTCCCGCTTATAATTCGGCGTGGAGTCTCGGGCGGACGATCCTCTCGGTGCTCCACCAGACGCTGGACGATTTCGAACTGATTGTCGTCGACGACGGTTCCACCGACGATTTCGCGGGGGCCGTTGCGCCCTTCGGCGGCGATCACAGGTTGAGGATCGTGCATCAGGACAACGGCGGGCTTGCTTCTGCCCGCAATCGGGGAATTGCGGAGGCGCGGGCGCCGCTGGTCGCGCCCATCGACGCCGACGATTTGTGGCACCCGGATTTTCTGGCCGAATGCGTGTCGGCTTTGGAACGTGATTCTGAAGCGCCTTTCGCCTTCGCATATTCCTTTCGCATGAATGAGGACGATTATCTCTTTCCCCACTTCCTTCCGCGTCTCGCGCCCCGGCATGACTTTGTCGGGCTGCTGTCGCTGAACTCCGTGGCGTGTGGCAGCTCGGCCGTATTCCGGCGCGATGCGATGCTGCGCGTGGGCTGTTATGATGAGGATATGGGCAGGCGGGGACTGCACGGGGCAGAGGACTGGAAAATGATCCTGCGCATGGCGCGCCTGCGTCAGCCCGTCCTGGTAGAACGCTATCTTGTCGGCTATCGCCATTCAGAACTCAGCATGTCGCAGAGCGAGCCGCGCCGTCAGTTTGGCGCGGTGCTCGACGTCATCGAACATGTCCGGCGGGAAATGCCGGATGTTTCCGGACGAACGATTGCCGATGCACGCACCATGATGACGGCCTGGCTTCTGCCCGCATTTCTGCGCCAGCGGGATTATGGTTTCGCGTTCGTCCAGGCGCTGAGGGCCTATGCCTTCAATCCCTTCTGGTTTACCAATCCGCTGTTGCGGGGTGCCCATAAACGATGGCTCCTGGTTACTTTTGCGGGGATCTGCGCCCGGCTGGGCCTAACGCGCGCGCCGCTCGAGCATCTGAGCGAGGTGTCGTTCGAGGGAAAGCGCGCCTTCGCCTATCTCCAGAGGGTGACACTCGCGCCGCCGCAGCCGCCGCGACCAGCCCGGGACCATGCGAACGCAGCCTGACTTGCCCGGTTGCAAAATTCCTTTACGGCCAGCGAAAGCGATCTGATGTCAGATGCGCGGGGTGACGGGGGTCTCATGGCGGATTTTCAACTTTGGCCCGGTCTGACGCGGCAACCGCCCGACGCCCTCCTTGCGCTGATCGGGTTGTACGCGGCCGATCCTCGCCCCGGTAAGATCGACCTCGGCGTCGGCGTGTACAAGGATGAGGCGGGCCAGACGCCGATATTCGCGGCGGTGAAAGCGGCCGAAGCGCAACTGCTCTCGGGTCAGGCGACCAAGGCCTATGTCGGGCCTGAAGGAGACATCGGCTTTTTTCGCGCCCTGACCCCGATGGTGTTTGGTGCAGACATTCCGGCGGAACGAATCGCGGGGCTGCAGACCACCGGCGGCACCGGGGCGTTACGCATGGGCGCGGAGCTGATCGCGCGCGTCAATGGCGCCGCGCGGGTTTATGCGGGCGCGCCGACCTGGGCCAATCATCCGCCGATTTTCGGGGCCGCGCGTCTCGCTCTGGCCGAATATCGTCATATCGACCTTTCGACGCAGATGCTGTGCGTGGAAGCCATGCTGGACGCGCTCGGCAAGGGCGCGCCGGGGGACGTGGTTCTGCTGCACGGGTGCTGCCACAATCCAACGGGGGCCGATCTCGCGCCTGATGACTGGGATGCAATCGGGGGGCTTTGCGCCGACCGCGGGCTGCTGCCCTTCATCGATCTCGCCTATCAGGGGCTGGGAGACGGCCTTGAACAGGACGCGGAGGGTGTACGCATCATGGCGCGCCACTGCCCGGAGATGCTGGTCGCCTATAGCTGCGACAAGAATTTCGGGCTCTACCGCGAGAGGGTCGGCGCGTTGTTCCTGCTGGCGGCGAACGCGGACGATGCGGGCCTTGCCCAGACGAACCTTTTGAGCCTCGCGCGTGCCAACTGGTCGATGCCGCCCGATCACGGCGCGGCAGTGACCCGTATCATTCTGGAGAGCGAGGAACTGACGGCCCGATGGCGAGACGAGCTTGAGGAGGTGCGCCTTCGCATCGCGGCGATGCGCGCGGGTCTTGCAGCGCTTGACCCTGCGCTTGCCTTCCTGACGGCGCAAAAGGGCATGTTCTCCACGCTGGATCTGACACCCGATCAAATCCGTTCACTGCGGGAGGATCATGCCGTCTATATGGCAGGGTCCGGGAGGATCAACATCGCCGGGCTGGTGCCGGGCAACCTGCAGGCCTTCACGAGGGCGCTCGCGGCAGTAAGATAAGGCGGCTGCCCGCCGAAGGGTCAGGCGGCGGCGCTATCACCCGTCGACAGGGATTGGTGCCAGGCGCGTTTGCGCTCATACATGTCGGCGTCCGCCCTCTCGATCAGCGTATCCTCGGTGTCGCCGGTGGCGAGCATGGTAAAACCGATAGAGGCCGAAACCGGCAGCACATCCTCGCCATAGACGCACCTTGTGTTCATGAGCACCCGTTCCAGTTGCTCCATCTTCGTCAGCGCCTGGTCCTCGTCCACTTCTTCCAGGATCACCGCGAATTCATCGCCGCCGATACGCGCCGCGACGTCCGTGGCGCGGATATTGGCCTGGATGAGCTGCGCAGCATGGACCAGCGCGAAATCGCCCGCGCCATGACCATGGAGATCGTTGATCAGCTTCATCCGGTTGACGTCGATGAACAGCACGGCAGCCCTGCTATGATAACGTTTCGCGCGGACAAGCCGTTCGTTGAGCGCGGTCAGGAAATAGCGGCGATTGTAGAGCGGGGTGAGCGGATCGCGCACCGCGACCCGTTCCAGCTCGGCGTTGGCGATCCGCAACAGGCGCAATTCACGTCGAAGTCCCGACAATTCACGGCGCAGCTCTTCTATCACTGACGGGTTTTCGTCCGCCTTCTGGCAGCGATCCTGCAAGGCGACGACCGTCTGCCCCGCTTCGGGAGCTGTTATCGCGGAGGGCAACTGCCGATCGTTTGAAGCCATTCGCACTGATCCTCGCAATATAACACCCGCGCCTTACCATAGCCCGATCGCCGGGGCCCGTCAGTGGCGCAACAAACCCTGGAGCCGATATTCTTCTCACTTTATCGTTTCCGAATGGTGAATGGATCACCGGGGATGATCCGAAATGGATGTTCGGCATTGCTCCTGATCGCGGTGCTGGGTAATGCCACAAGCGGATACGGGGAAGATGCATGGCGAAGTGTTGGAGCGACAGGTGACGGAAACAAGTCCCCTCGTTGGCGTGATAATGGGAAGCCAGTCCGACTGGGAGACGATGCGCCATGCCAGCGAAACGCTGGACGCGCTGCAGATCCCTCACGAATGCCGCATCGTTTCCGCCCACCGCACGCCCCAGAGGCTTTACGATTATGCCGGTGGCGCGGCGGGCCGGGGCCTCAAGGTCATCGTCGCTGGCGCAGGCGGCGCGGCGCATCTACCCGGCATGACGGCCAGCATGACGCGACTGCCGGTCCTCGGCGTACCTGTCGAATCCAAGGCTTTGAAAGGCATGGACAGCCTGATGTCGATCGTTCAGATGCCTGCGGGCGTTCCCGTCGGCACGCTGGCGATCGGCCGGGCAGGTGCCGTGAACGCGGCTCTGCTCGCGGCCGCCATTCTGGCGACCGGAGACGAGGCGCTTGCGGGCCGCCTCGACGCCTGGCGGGCAAAACAGACCTCCGATGTCGCGCGGGAGCCGGAATGAAGGCTCTCCCACCGGGTTCAACGATCGGCATCATCGGTGGCGGCCAGCTTGGGCGGATGATGGGGGTGGCGGCGGCACAGCTCGGTTATCGCACCCACATCTACGCGCCTGAGGCAAGCGGCCCTGCGGCCGATACCTGTTCTTCCTGGACGCAGGGTGACTACAGCGACGGACAACGCCTCGGCGCCTTTGCCGACCGGGTCGATGTCGTCACCTATGAGTTCGAGAACGTCGACAGCGGCGCCATAGAGACCCTGAGCACGCATGGTCTCATACGCCCGCCCGTCGGGGCATTGCGCGTCGCGCAGGATCGCCTCAAGGAAAAGACATATGTGCGGGACCTTGGCGGCAGGACCGCACCGTTCGCGCCGGTGAACAGCCTCGCCGATCTTGAGGTGGCGCTCGGGCTGATCGGCGCGCCCGCCATCCTGAAAACGAACCGTTTCGGCTATGACGGCAAGGGGCAGGTTCGGCTCGGCGGCGACGCGGACGCCTCGGCCGCGTGGGATGCGATCGGCCGGGCGGCATCGATTCTTGAGGGCTTCGTGCGCTTCGACGAGGAATTTTCCGTCATCCTGGTGCGGGGGATGGACGGCGACGTGCGGTTCTGGGACAGCCCGGCCAATGTTCATGTCGACGGCATACTGGCAACCTCCTCCGCTCCGGCGGGGGGCATCATTGCGTCGCAGGTGGAGGAAGCTCGCGCGCTCGCGCGCAGGGTCGCCGATAATCTGGACTATATTGGCGTGCTGACGCTCGAATTCTTCGCGGCCGCCGACGGGCCGGTATTCAACGAGATGGCCCCGCGTGTACACAACAGCGGTCACTGGACCATCGAAGGTGCGCTTACCAGCCAGTTCGAGAACCATGTGCGCGCGATCTGCGGCCTTCCGCTTGGCGATACAGCGCTTGCGGCGCGGGCAGTGACCATGCGGAACCTGCTGGGCGATCAGGCACATGCCTGGCGCGATATCCTCGGCGATCCCGCCAACCACCTCCACCTCTACGGCAAACATGAAGCGCGTGCGGGGCGCAAGATGGGCCATGTCACCAGGCTGGACTTGTAACGAGACGCCAATGCCCAACAGCCATCCAGAAATCGTGCTCATCCTCGCCCGCGCCGACAACGGCGTTATCGGCCATCGGGGACGCCTGCCCTGGCACCTTCCCGCCGACCTGCGGCATTTCAAGGCGCTGACGCAGGGCACGCCGATGATCATGGGGCGCAGGACGTTTGAAAGCCTGCCGGGCCAGCTCGAAGGGCGAAGACACATCGTCCTGACCCGCGATCCCGCTTGGGAAGAGGACGGGGCGGAGGTCGCCGGAAGTGTGGACGAGGCGATCCGCCTCGCCAACGCGCCGCACATTTCCGTGATCGGCGGCGCGGAAATATATGTCCAGTTTCTCGACATCGCCGACCGGATCGAGATGACCGAAGTGCATGTGGATACCGATGGCGACACGCGCATCGACCTTCCCGACGGGGCGAAGTGGAAGGAGGTGCGGCGTGAGCGCCATGCCGCTGAAGGCGGAAGGCCAGCCTACAGCTTCGTGACCTACCGGCGGGCGGGGTGAGGATGGAGCAGGCGCGCGGACCGGGAGCGATCGCGCGGCTGGACGACCGGCTGCCCGTGCCGGACCGTCTGCGCGGCGCCATCATTGCAATGGGCAATTTCGATGGCTTCCATCGCGGACATCAGGCGGTGGTGGCGCGCGCGATCGCGTGGGCGCGCGCGGAGGGACGGCCGGCGATCGTCGCCACTTTCGATCCGCATCCGATGCGCGTGTTCCACCCCGATACGCCCCCCTTTCGCCTGACCACGCTTGATCAGCGTGAGCGGCTGTTCGCCGCGGCGGGCGCCGATGCGATGCTGGTGTTCCATTTCACGCCTGAGCTCGCGGGAAAAAGCGCCGAGGAATTTGTTGCGATGCTGGCCGGCCATCTGGGCGCGTCGGGCGTCGTCACCGGCGCGGACTTCACCTTCGGTCATGGGCGCAGCGGCAATATCGCGCGCTTGAAGGAGCTCGGCGCGCCCATCGGCCTCAGGAGCGAGTTCGTGCCGCCCGTGGTGGACGGGCGTGGCGAGGTGATTTCGTCCAGCCGCATCCGGGACGCGCTGAAGAGCGGGGACTGTGCGACCGCCGCGGACCTCCTCACCCGCCCGTTTGTGATCCAGGGCGTGGTACAGCACGGCGCGAAGCTGGGGCGCACGATCGAATTTCCGACCGCCAATCTGGACCTGGGCACCTATCTGCGCCCTGCCTACGGCGTCTATGCGGTGCGCGGGCTGTTGCCGGGCGGGCAGGATGTCGATGGCGTCGCGAACCTTGGCATCAGGCCGATGTTCGACCCGCCGAAGGAACTGCTGGAACCTTATTTCTTCGACTGGTCCGGCGATCTTTACGGCCAGACCATAGAGGTGGAGCTGATCGCCTGGCTGCGCGCCGAAGCGAAATTCGACGGCCTCGACGCACTGACCGCGCAGATCAGGCTGGACTGCGAGAGGGCACGGCAAATCCTTGCGGAGAACCCGCGCATCGCCTAGGGCGCAAGCTTTGCCTAATTCAAGACAGCTCCATGACCGACGCGCCAAGCAAAGAAGCCAAAGACTACAAGAACACCGTCTTTCTGCCTCGCACCGACTTTCCGATGAAGGCGGGGCTGGCGCAGAAGGAACCGGCGATCGCGGCGCGGTGGGAGGCCGAAGGGCTCTACGGAAAGCTGCGGGAGGGCCGCGCGGGCCGCGAACCTTTCGTGCTGCACGACGGGCCGCCCTACGCCAATGGCGACATCCACATGGGTCATGCGCTCAACAAGGTGCTGAAGGACATCATCGTTCGCAGCCAGAGCCTGCTTGGCAAGAACGCGCCTTATGTTCCGGGCTGGGATTGTCACGGCCTCCCCATCGAATGGAAGATCGAGGAGGAATACCGCAAGAAGAAGCAGAGCAAGGACGAGGTGCCTGCTCAGGAATTCCGCGCCCAGTGCCGCGCCTACGCGGACAAGTGGGTGGGCGTGCAGAAGGAACAGTTCAAGCGCCTCGGCGTGATGGGCGACTGGAACAATCCCTACCTCACGATGAAGTACGAGGCCGAGGCCGCGATTGTCGGCGAATTGCTGAAATTCGCGGAGACGGGTCAGCTTTATCGCGGCGCGAAACCCGTGATGTGGTCGCCGGTTGAAAAGACCGCGCTCGCCGAGGCCGAAGTCGAATATGAGGACGTCACCTCGACGCAGATCGACGTCGCGTTCGAGATCACCGAGGCCCCCGATGCGCCGGAACTGGTCGGCGCGTACGCAGTCATCTGGACAACGACCCCATGGACGATCCCGACGAACCAGGCAGTCGCCTATGGGGAGGATGTCGACTACGCGTTGCTGGAAGGTGACGGACGAAAATTCGTCGTAGCCGAAGCGTTGATCGGCGCGTTCAAGGATCGCACCGGCCTCATCCACGCCCAGCCGCACAAGCATTTCAAAGGCTCCCAACTCGCCGGAGCGGTTGCGCGCCATCCGATCGCCAACCTCCTCCGTCATTCCCGCGAAAGCGGGAATCCAGAATCCCAGGCGCATTTCCCGCCCTCGCTGGATCCTCGCTTCCGCGGGGATGACGCCGCGTGGGAGGAGGCTATCCGTTTCTTTACGAAGCCCCGCCCCTTCCTCCCGGCACCCCACGTCACCACGGATGCGGGCACCGGCCTCGTCCACATGGCGCCCGATCATGGTGAGGAGGACTTCTTCGCCTGCAAGCCGCTGGGCATAGACCCGGTATTCGCGGTCAATGACGGCGGCTTTTACCGCGACGACTGGGCGTGGCTCGGCGGTCAGGGCAGCGTCATCAACACGAAGTTCAACGGCCCCGAAGGCCCGATCCTCTCCGGCCTGCGCGAGGCGGGCGCGCTGCTGTCCGCCAGCGAATTCCGTCACAGCTACCCGCATAGCTGGCGGTCCAAGGCGCGCATCATCTACCGCTGCACGCCGCAATGGTTCATCCCGATGGATCGCCCGCGTGATGTCAATATCCCGCTGTGCGAGACCGAGGCGGGCATCCACGCTGCGCAGGGTTCCAACACTACCACGCTGCGCCAGACCGCGCTGGCGGCGATCGAAGACACGCGCTGGGCGCCGCGCCGTTCGATCAACCGCATCCGATCGATGGTGGAGGGGCGCCCCGACTGGGTGATCTCGCGCCAGCGCGCCTGGGGCGTGCCCATCGCCCTTTATGTGAACCGCAAGACCGGCGACTATCTCAACGACACAGCTGTCAATGCCCGCATCGTCGAAGCTTTCCGGCAAGGCGGCGCGGACGCATGGTTCGGCGCGGATCATCAGGCGCTGCTCGGGGAGGCACACGACCTTGCCGACTATGAGGTGGTGAACGACATCCTCGACGTGTGGTTCGATTCCGGCTCCACTCACGCGTTCGTGGTCGAGCCGGAGTTCGGCACGGACGCCGACGATCGCGCCGATCTCTACCTGGAAGGCAGCGACCAGCATCGCGGGTGGTTCCAGTCATCGCTGCTCGAAAGCTGCGGCACGCGCGGGCGCGCGCCGTACAAGGCGGTGCTGACCCACGGCTTCGCGCTGGACGGGCAGGGGCGGAAGATGTCCAAGTCCCTCGGCAATGTCGTCGATCCGCTGAAAATCATTGGGGAGAGCGGCGCGGACATCCTGCGCATGTGGGTCGCGAGTACCGACTATTTCGACGATGTGCGCATCGGCAAGGAAGTGCTTGGCGGCGCCTCCGACGCCTATCGCAAGCTCCGCAACACCTTCCGTTATCTGCTGGGCGCGTTGGCCGACTTCGACGAGAGCGAGAAGGTCGCGGTCGCGGACATGCCGGAGCTGGAGCGGTACATGCTGCACCGGCTGGCGGAACTGGACGCGACGCTGCGCGAGGTGGTGGAGGATCAGGCCAGCGACAACTGGCTGGAATTCAGCCGCTATTCGCGCGCGCTCAACGATTTCGCGAACATCGACCTGTCGGCGTTCTTCTTCGATATCCGCAAGGACTGCCTTTATTGCGATGTGAACCCGTCGACGGGCGCGCAGACGGAAAAGCGCAAGGCGTACCGCACGGTGCTCGACACGCTGTTCCACGCACTGGTGCGCTATGCCGCGCCGATCATCCCGTTCACGGCGGAGGAAGTGTGGCAATCGCGCTTCCCGGATGCGGACAGCGTCCATCTGCTGGAATGGCCGGAGGTGAATGCGGGATGGAAAAATCCCGAGCTCGGATTGAAGTGGAATGAAATTCGTTCAGCCAGAGATCAGGTGAACGAAGCCATTGAACCTCTGCGCCGGGAAAAGACGGTTCGTTCCAGCCTGGAAGCCGAGATCACAATGAACGATTTGCAGTTCATGCTTTCCGATCTGCCGACAGACGGTTTCGCTGAATACTGCATCGTGGCGGATGTGAAATTCGAGCCGGGATTTGAAGGCATATCCGTCACCCCCACCACCCACCACAAATGCGGGCGGTGCTGGCGGCATCTGCCGGAAGTGACCGATGACGGCGCGCTGTGCGGGCGGTGTGAGGACATTCTGGCGGAATGAGCGAGTCTTTCCTTCTTCGTCACCCTGAACTTGTTTCAGGGTCCATCTCCCAAGCGCGGCGCCAATGGATGCTGAAACGAGTTCAGCATGACGGGGAATGCATATGAATTCGCTCCCCCCGCCCCGCCATCGCGTCCTTGGGATGTCGATCGCGGGCATCGTGCTGATTCTCGATCAGGTCATCAAATATATCGTCACCGTTCCTCTCCAGATCGAATCGCGCGGGGACGAAGGGCTGGAGCTACTGCCCTTTTTTGCGTTGCGCTGGGTCGAGAACCGGGGGGTGTCGATGGGTTTCCTCCACGCGGGCACCGACACCGCGCGCTGGCTTCTGGTCGGATTGACCGTGGCCATCGCCTTGTTCGTCGCGGTCTGGATGTGGCGGGAGAAAGCGCGGCAGGATGTGATCGCGCTGGGCCTCGTCCTCGGCGGAGCGGCAGGAAACATCATCGATCGCTCGCGGCTCGGCTATGTCATTGATTATGCAGATTTTCATCTCGGCGAGTGGCGGCCCTTCCTCGTCTTCAATCTGGCGGATGCGGCGATCACGATCGGTGTGCTGATCCTGCTTGCGCGGGCGCTGCTGCTGGGCGAAAAGGACGGAAAGACGGAGAGTCATGAGAATGCGTAAACTTCTGATCGCCACCTGCCTTGTCGGAACGCTGGCTGGTCTGTCCGCCTGCGGATCGCGCGGCATCTTCAACCGTGACCGGCCGGACGAGATGGCGGTGATGCGCCAGGCGCCGCTGGTCGTGCCGCCCGATTTCGCGCTGGTTCCGCCCGCGCCGGGCGCTGCGCCGACCGTCACCCCTGACGTAAGCCGTCAGGCGCTTGAGGCTATGTTCGGCGGCCCCGCCCCGCGCTCGGCGGGCGAAGCGGCTGTGCTTGGTGAGGCGGGCCGGGGCGATGCCCTTCCCGGCATACGCTCGTCGGTCGGCGACCCGGATACCAACGTGGTGGCCAAGGGTACAACCACCCGCGACATCCTTGCCGCGCCGGAAGGCGACGGCCAGAGCGGGCGCGCGGTGGCCAACTGAGCGAAATCCACTTATTCCGGCAAGCGCCAGTCGATCGGCGCTTGTCCATGTTCCCGCAGGAAAGCGTTGGCCCGGCTGAACGGCCGGCTGCCGAAGAAGCCATTGTGGGCGGACAGGGGCGAGGGATGTGCTGACCTGATGACCAGGTGCCGCCCGCCCTGGCCTGCATCCTTCACGAACGCCGCCTTCTTCTGCGCATAGCTGCCCCACAGGATGAAGACGATTGGCCGCTCCTGCCGTGCGACCACGTCGATCACCGCGTCGGTGAATTTCTCCCACCCGCGACCCTGATGCGACGCGGCCTTGCCCATCTCGACCGTCAGGACGCTGTTGAGCAGCAGCACGCCTTGTTCCGCCCAGTGGGTGAGGTTCCCGTGGCCGGGGGGCTCGATGCCGAGGTCTGCCTTCATTTCCTTGAAGATGTTGACGAGGCTGGGCGGCGGCCGCACGCCACGCTGCACCGAAAAGCACAGCCCATGCGCCTGCCCGGGGCCGTGATAGGGGTCCTGACCGAGGATAACCACGCGCACGCGGTCCAGCGGGGTGAGATCGAGCGCGCAGAAATACTCGCTGCCCCTGGGAAAGATGCGTTTCCCGGCCGCCTTCTCGGCCAGCAGGAACTGGCGCAGATTGCCCATCACCGGCCCGGCGAACATCTCCGACAGCGGCTGCGCCCATTCGGGATGGAGTCGGGGTTGCAGCGGTGCGGGAGCCTGGGTCTCGGTCATGGGCCCGTATTACGCAAGCGTCCGCGCGAAGCAAAGCCTCGCTTGACCGGCGGCGCAGAGCGACGGCACAAGGTCCCATGCCAGCCGCACGCTACGCCGCCCGATTTGAGGACGTGACTGATCCGGCAGCGCTCGGTCCGCGTTGGCGGGCGGTCGAGGCGCTCGCGGACGATCCGTCATTCTTCCTGCGCTGGACGTGGATCGGCAATTGGATCGATGCACTGGCGACGGCTGGTATCGCCTTGCCGCAATTGCTGGTGATCGAGGAGGAAGGCAGGGATATCGCGCTGGCCCTGATCGGCCGCGGGCGCGCGCGGCGAAAGTTGGGCGTTATGCCCGCGCTCTGGCTCAACGAAAGCGGCGATAGAGAGGGCGACCGTCCGTTCATCGAATATAACGGTCTGATAAGCCGGAAGGGCTGCGAACTCGCATCCGTCCATGCCTTTTGCGAGAGCATGGCTTTGCGCCGGGACTGGCGCCTGCTCCAGCTTTCAGGGCTGAGGTTCGGGTCACCGCTGACCGGGGTTCCCGGCATCCGGCGGCGCACGGTACGCGACGCATCCGCCGCCCGCTACGTCGACCTTGAGGCCGTCCGGAGCGTGAATGGCGACTATCTGTCCCTGCTGGGCGCCGGCACACGGGCACAGATCAGGCGGTCGCTGAAGGACGAGCCGGGCACCATATCGATCGACACGGCGCACGATCCGGCGACGGCCGATCAATGGCTCGACGCCATGCGGCATCTCGCTATCGGCCGTCACGCCGACAACGCCTGGGAAAGCGCGTTCTTCCGTAATTTCGCGAGGCGGGTGGTGTTGGCCGGGCTGCAGGATGGTTCGGTCGAGTTGCTGCGGCTTGCCGGTGGAGGCGAGGCGCTCGGCTATCTGCTGAATTTCGTCTCGGCCGGCCGCGTCATGAACTATCAATCCGCGTTCGCACCTCCCCGTGCCGCGAAATCGAAGCCGGGCCTGATGTGCCATTCGGCGGCGGTCGCGCACTATGCGGCGCGCGGTCTTGATCGCTATTCCTTCCTCGCGGGCAAGGACCGGTACAAGGAAAACCTCTCGACGCATGGCGAAGAACTGATCTGGTGGACGCTTGAACGTTTCGACTGGCGGCTGGAGGCGGAGGCTGTCGCTCGGCGGCTGTTCCGGGTCAGGCGATCCAACCCAGCCGGTTGACGATCCGGTATAGCGCGCGCCCGGCCCATTGGCGCTCCGGCGCACATCCGACGTGGGCAAGCGGCAATCCGCGAGCGCGCAGCCGGGCGTTGAGGCTGTGAAGCTCGCCT
>DASULD010000165.1:0-4473 GCA_036278355.1 Sphingobium sp. | reverse complement strand
ACCCCGGTAATGTCGGCCCAATCCTGCATGACTTTGATATGATAATCGATCTTGCGCTTCGGAAGCACGTGCTTTGACTTGTTGAATTCGATCCCGGGATTGACCGCATTGAAAACACCACCAACGAGGATGGGTTGCCATTCGACCTCAAGCCCGAAACTCTCGGCCAACGGCATGATCCGCTCGAACGCGAGGTAACTCCAGGGGCTAGCGCAATCAAAAAACATCTCGATTTTCATGGTCTCTCCTACGCACCGTTGTGAACCGCAAACAAGCCGGGTGGCGGACCGGCGCGCATGCCTGCGACGCCGCCCCCCGCGGCGATCCCGCGCTGCACTGCAGGCCGGGCGCGGACCAGTGCAAACCAGGTCTTGAGCGCCGGGTAATCATCAAGCGTCAGGCCCTGCGCCTTGTGCGTCATGATCCACGGAAAGCAGGCGATGTCGGCGATCGAATAGGCGTCGCCGGCAACGAATGCGCCGGTGCGGGCCAACTGCGCGTCCAGCACTGCGTAAAGGCGGCGCACTTCGTTGCCAAAGCGCGCGATCGCATAGGGTATCCGCTCCGCGGCATAGAGCAGGAAGTGGCCATTCTGACCCGCCATGGGACCGAGGCCCGCCACTTGCCAGGCCAACCACTGGATCGTCGCATAGCGACCAGCAGGGGATGGAACGAGCAATTTGTCCGTCTTCTCGGCGAGGTACAGCAAGATCGCGGCGCTTTCGAACAAGGTGATGGGCTTTCCCTCGGGCCCGTCGGCATCGAACAGTGCCGGAATCTTCGCGTTAGGACTCGCCTCCAGAAATTCCTCGGATTTTTCGTCACCCAGGCAAACGGGAATAAGTCGATAGCGCAGGCCCATCTCCTCAAGGCATATCGTGATTTTCCAGCCGTTGGGCGTCGGCGCGTGATAGACAGCGATATCTGCGTCGGGCGCTGTCATGGCGCTTGCAGCGTCGACAGCGGTCGGCGAGCGATCGGATAGCCCCTGTCTTCTGGGATACTGATCCACCTTTCGCCGTGTTCGTCGTCATGTAGCTGGGGAGAGATCGGCTCAAGGGCGATCGTGGCCAGGTGTGCGGCGGCTGCGTCAAAGGCCGGAAAAGCCGCCAGCCGTTCCAGATTGCACAAGGTAGGGAAAATGATCTTCGCGGCCCCTGCTTCAGCGTCGGCAATCGCTTCTTCAGCCAAAACCCATCGGGCATGCCCGACTTCGTCCTCGTCGACAGTTACGCTGTGATCGCCATGATGGCGGGCGATGTAGAAGCGTGTATCGAAGCGACGGTGCGACTGGAACCTCGGATGCCATTTTGCCCAAGGCACAATCACCGACAGATCAAGCCGACCGACCGCTTGGCTGAGCACCACGCTAAACGGGTTGCCGGCTTTCAACGAGGCCTGCATCGCCCCTGGATTGAGGCTGTCAGAAGGCAAGGCACCCACCAGAATCCCCACTTCCTCGAGCATCTCGCGGATGGCAGCGACTCTGTGAGCTCTTTCGAGAAGGTCTTCCAAGGAGACGTCCACCAAGGCAGGATCGTTTGCGATCCGGTGATCGTCCTCGTCAACGCGTCCGCCCGGGAACACGAGCGCATTGGGTGCAAAACGCATCTCAGGCGAACGCTGGATCATCAGGTGACGGGCTGGTTGTCCTTGGGTTTCAGAAAACAGGATCAGCGTGGCCGCTGCGATTCCTGGGCATGGATCGTCCGCGTTTTGTTCATGTCCCATCGAACTGCTTTCCCGTGCCTCAACATTGTTGGACCAAGCATAACTCAATCGCTTCGGAGATTCGCGTATGATGTCGCGCATCCCCCGACCTCAGGCAATTTTCACATTTGCGTTGGTTGCTTGCCCGCAGACACTCAAAATGGCCTTTTTGTTTTAGCGGCGACCACGATGGCCTAAGCCTTGTCAGCAAAGGCCAATGGCACATTGCGAGGAGTGCAGGAATGATCGACACCAGCGCGCGTCAGGGCTTTGATGAAAGCCACGAGCAGTTTCGCGAAACCGTCCGCAAGTTTCTTGCGAAGGAAGCGGCACCCTACCTCGACAAGTGGGAAGAAGAGGGGATCACGAGCGCGGAGTTCTGGCGCCTAGCTGGCGAGGCCGGCCTCCTTTGCACCAGTATGCCGGAATCCTATGGCGGCGTTGGGCTCGATATCTCTTACGATCTCATCCTGTTGGAGGAGCTCGGCTACTTGAACTGCCCGGTGGGCGTCAGCCTGCAGTCACTGATCACGGCGCCTTACCTGCTGAACTACGGGTCGGAAGAACTCAAGGCGCGCTACCTGCCGGGCATGATCAGCGGCGAGATCATAACCGCGCTGGGCATGACCGAGCCAGGCGGCGGGTCCGATGTCAAGAATCTGCGAACCACGGCACGTCGCGATGGCGATCACTATGTGGTCAACGGGAGCAAGCTCTACATTTCCAATGGCCTCCTCTCGAACCTTGTATTTCTTGCGGTGCGCACTGGCGAGGAAGGTGCCAGGGGGGTTTCGCTCCTGCTGGTCGACACTGACACGCCGGGGTTCGAGCGTGGGCGTAACCTCGACAAAATCGGGCTGCATGGAGCCGATACGTCGGAACTGTTCTTCCACGACGTGCGCGTGCCGGTGTCGAACCTGCTTGGCGAGGAAGGCATGGGCTTCCGCTACATGATGTCGGAACTCGGTCAGGAGCGGCTGTCGCTGTCGAGTATCGCCCAGGCCCAAGCCCAGCGCGCATTTGACGAGGCGGTGAAGTTCGTGAAGGAGCGCAAGGCGTTTGGTCAGCCGATCTTCGAGTTCCAGAACACCCGGTTCACCCTGGCCGACATGGCCGCACGGCTCCAGGTCGGCTGGGCCCATCTGGACTGGGCGCGGACCCGCCAACTTCAGGGCCGGCTTTCATCGGAAGAAGCCGCCGCGTCCAAGCTATGGCATTCCGAGAACGTCTGGCACATCGTCGACGCAGCATTGCAGCTGCATGGCGGCGCCGGTTACATGAACGAATACCCGATAGCCCGGTTATGGCGCGACACCCGGATTCATCGTATCCATGGCGGCACTTCGGAAATCATGAAGGAAGTGATCAGCCGCAAGATCTGACTTCCGACCTCGCCTTAAAGGGCGACCGTCCCGACCATGAGCCGGAGGCAAGCCATGTCCAAATTCATCGACGCCCATTCCCACGTTTCGCCGCTCGATTTCCCTGCGGCCCCAAACGCCGCCGTGGCGCCGCGCTGGCCGTGCATGCAGTGTCAGTCGTCGGTCGAGGGTACGCTGATGATCGGCGAAACTGCGTTCCGAAAGCTAGACGCGCGCTCCTGGGATGTCGCGCGCCGGATCGAGGACATGGATCGCGACGGGGTGGACATCCAGGTCCTGTCTCCGATGCCTGAGCTCCTGTCCTACTGGCTCGACCTGGCGGACGCGCAGGTGATTTGCGATGCCGTCAACCACCAGATCGCCAGCCTGGTCGCCAGCTCGCCGGCCCGCTTTCGTGGCCTTGGCTCGGTGCCGATGCAAAGCCCGGAAACCGCGGCGCGCATGTTGCCGAGGCTCAAGACCGAATTCGGCCTCAAGGGTGTGGAAATCGGCAGCAACATCAATGGAAAGCTGCTGGGCGATGCCGAGTTCGACCCGTTTTGGGCGGCGGCCGAGGTTGAAGGGATGGCAGTCTTTATCCACGCGCTGCATCCGGTCGCGGCAAAGACCCTGACACCGAACCAGAACTTTACCGGCTTTGCCCTGTTCCCGGTCGATACGGGCATGACTGCTTCGTCCATCATCATGAACGGCGTGCTTGACCGGTTCCCCGGCTTGCGCATCGCCTTCAGCCATGGCGGCGGCACACTGGGTGCAACGATCGGCCGGCTGCAGCTTGGCTGGAAGACGTTCAAGGCTGCCGAGGGTGGAACGATGGCACCGTTGGAACAGGCGCGACGGTTCTTCTACGACACCAACGTCTACGACCCTGACTACCTCGCCTACCTGGCCACAACCCTGGCTCCCGGGCAGGTCTTCGCCGGTACCGACTATCCCTACCAGATCATGCAGCAAGATCCGGCGGGCTGGATCAAGGGGATGGGCTTGCCAGCCGATGTCGAGCGCAGCATCTGCTCTGGAGCGGCCGGGCGGTTCCTCGCGGAAGCGCTTTGAACCCGATGATCTGCCCGGACCAATGAGACCGAAGCCCGTCTCAGCCGAGGCCCCAGCGACTTAGCATGACCTCCCCAGGCTCGCTCGGTGCTATTGCACCCGGCGTGCGCGAGAAACGCGGTGCGGGGGTCTGCTGCACGATTCCCTCATGAACTACATAGCCGCTTCGGGCTTGGACCTGCCGGTGTGAAGGCACCTCGTGGAACTCGAGCACCGGAGCCGCGCAGGCATCCGTGTCTTCAAGAATGGCCGTCCACTCGTCGCGGGTCCGAGTGAGAAAAATCGACGCCATTGCCGCGCTTCGCTCCGCCCAGACCGAGGGGTCGTA
>DASULD010000164.1:0-22989 GCA_036278355.1 Sphingobium sp. | reverse complement strand
GCATGTCTCGTCCAGCTTCCGGTACGACCTGAATACCGCCTCTGACCTGCGCTTCGGCTGCCGCGTCTTCGTCGGACGGGGGCATGAACCCTCGAACGCCAACTATCGCGACGTGGAGATCCCGCACATCGGCTGCCTGCCAGCGCTCGTCGGGCTCTGATCGTCTGTGATGCGACAGGACCCCTCCATTTCCTGCTGGCAGGACAGCGCACCGCCCTTCGGCGGTGGCCGCGACGGAGTCGTGGAGGGGGACTGGGACGTTGCCATCATCGGGGCGGGGCTGACAGGCCATTCCGCCGCCCTTTCGCTCGCACGATCGGGTGCGAAGGTCGCCGTGCTGGAGGCCGGACACATCACAGGAGCCGCTTCGGGTCGCAACGAAGGGCAATGTAACGCGGGCACGGCGCATGATTTTGGTGCGTTGGACGACTGCGATGGTATCGACCGCGCGCGCCGATCCGATCTTGAATGGCCTGCTATCTCCGGGCATTTCGGAAAGCCTTGGTTCCCGCCCCTTGTCGGGCCGTGGTACCATCTCCAGGATCGGGTCCATTGACGGGCGCGGCGTTCACGCGACGCACCGTGATTGGTGCAGGACTCACGGGCGCCGGACTGCTGGCGCTCGGCGGTTGCGGAGGCGACACCTCGCCCAAGACTGCACGGCGCGGTGGAACCGTCCGGGTGGCGACCCAGGCGGCTTCGACGTCCGACACGCTCGATCCCGCGAAGGGGGGGACGTCGACGGACTATACCCGTCACTTCATGCTCTACAGCGGGCTGACAACTATAGAGGACGACACTCTTGTTCCCAAGCCCGCCCTTGCGCGCGCCATCGAAAGCGATGATCGCGTCACCTGGCGCTTCGATCTCAGGCGCGGAGTGCGGTTTCACGATGGCAGCGAATTAACCGCAGAGGACGTCATACATTCGTTGCTGCGGCATAAGGACCCGGCGGTCGGTTCAAAGATGTCGACAATTGCCGCCCAGTTCGCCGAAGTGCGGAGCGAGGGCCGTCATGGCGTTATCGTAAGGTTGTCATCCGCGAACGCCGACCTGCCGACCATACTTGCCCAACCGCAAATGCTGATCGTCAAGGGCGGACAGAAGCGTCCCGATGGAACCGGTACCGGCCCGTTCAGGCTTGAGGAGTTCAAGCCGGGCGTGCGCACTGCGGTGGTGCGTAACGCCGAATACTGGGTTCCCGACCGGCCGAAGCTTGAGCGGATCGAGTTGATAGCCATCCCCGATGAGGTCAGCCGCGTCAGTGCACTCCTATCGGGCGATGTGCAGATCATAAACGCGATCAATCCGCGTTCGGTTCGACGCGTCGAGGCGGATCAGGGTTATCGGATCATGGCGACGCCGTCATCCCTCTACACCAACGTGGTGATGCGTGAGGACAGTTTGCCGACCGGCAATCCGGATTTTGTGCAGGCGGTGAAGCTCATGCTCGACCGGCCGCTGATAAATCGCGCGGTTTTCCGTAATTACGCGACGATCGGCAATGACCAGCCGATCGCGCCGTTCCAGCCCTACTTCAATCCCAACGTGCCACAGACACAGCTCGATACCGACAAGGCTCGCTGGCATGTCCAGCGCTCGGGCCTGACCGGCGTGCGCATACCGCTATATTGTTCCACCGCAGCCGAAGGCTCCGTGGACATGGCTTCAATCCTGCAGGAATACGGTTCGCGCGTAGGACTGAATTTCTCCGTGAACCGCATGCCGGCCGACGGCTATTGGTCGACTCACTGGATGCGCCATCCAATGACCTTCGGCAATTGTTCTCCGCGACCCACTGCGGATCTTATCTTCAGCCTCTTCTACGACTCGAACGCTCAATGGAACGAGAGCGGTTGGAAGAACGAGCGCTTCGACCGGCTGCTGGTTGAAGCACGCGGTGAGCCGAACGAAGCGCGACGCGGGGAAATGTATGGAGAGATGCAGCAGATAGTCCATGACAAGTGCGGGGTCGCCATCCCGGTGTTTATCAGCCTCATCGACGGCTACGACCGTCGCCTGAAGGGCCTGCGTCCGGTCCCGCTAGGTGGATTCATGGGTTATCGCTTCGCCGAACATGTGTGGTGGGACGAGTAATGGCTGGCTCCGGCTCTCCCCGCCCGGCGTGGGTCAATGTGATACCGCTCATTGTGCGCCGTTTTGGGTTGGCCCTGCTGACCCTGTTCCTGGTTTCGGCAGTGATTTTCACGATCAGCGGGCTGTTGCCGGGCGATGCCGCGCAAGAAATCCTGGGTCAAAGCGCGACGCCGCAGCAGGTGGCGGCATTGCGTCACGAGATGGGCCTCGATCGGCCTGCGCTGACGCGCTATTATGACTGGCTGAGTAACATCGTCGTGGGCGATCCCGGGATGTCATACGTCGCCAACATGCCGGTTCGGCAGATAATTTCCGATCGCCTTTTCAATTCGCTGACCCTGGCCGGCATTACGGCGGTTTTTTCGGTCGCGCTTGCGCTGACGATTGGTATCGTCAGTGCCATCAATCGCGGCGGCAGGATCGACCGGACGCTCAACATCGTCACTCTGTCGCTCGTCGCCACGCCCGAATTTCTGATTGCGACACTGGGCGTTCTGCTGTTTTCGGTCAAACTGTTGTGGCTGCCCTCGATCGCGCTCGTCACGCCGGAAGCGAGTTGGAGCGACATGTTGCGTTCCTATGCCTTGCCGATCCTGACGCTGACATGTGTCGTGGTGGCTCAGATGGCGCGGATGACCCGCGCCGCGGTCGCTGATCAGCTCGATCGCCCATATGTCGAGATGGCAAAGCTCAAAGGCGTGCCGTTTCGCCGCATCGTCCTGTTTCATGTCCTGCCCAACGCTATCGGCCCGGTTGTCAACGCCATCGCGCTGTCGCTGTCCCATCTGATGGGCGGCGCGATCATCGTGGAGACGATCTTTAACTTTCCCGGATTGGCGAGCCTGATGGTCAATGCGGTTACCAGCCGCGACATGCCGCTTCTGCAATCCTGCGCGATGATCTTCTGCGGGGCGTATCTCGCGCTCATGCTGATCGCCGATATCATCGCGATCATCGCCAACCCGAGGCTGAGAGCATGATTACGCGGCTCCTTCCCCTGCGGCGCGGGACAGACGCCGATCAGTCGGGCGCGCAATCTGCATCGCTTCGCGTGGCGGGCAGGGCTTCGTCATTCCTGCGCAAGCTGCCGCTTTCCGGCCGCTTCGGCCTTGGTGCGGTGCTGTTCTGGCTTGTCACCGCGCTGATCGGTCCATGGGTCGCGCCTCACGCTGTGGGCGCGTTTGTGGACCAGGAGGTGTTCAACGGGATATCTGGCAATAGCTGGCTGGGCACTGACTATCTCGGGCGCGATGTTTTCAGTCGCCTGCTCTGGGGCGCACGCTACACGGTTTTTCTGTCGCTGGGCGCCGCCATCATAGCCGCCTTTTGCGGCACGTCGCTGGCGATGCTCGCTGCCATTCGGGGCGGCTGGCTGGACGAGCTGATTTCGCGCGCCATGGACACGCTTATCTCGATCCCGTCGAAGATCTTCGCGCTCGTGCTCGTGGCTGCGTTCGACTCTTCGCTGGGGCTTTTGCTGCTGATCGCGGGCATTACCTATACGCCGGGGAATTTCCGCATTTCCCGTGCCCTGGCGATGAACCTCGCGTCGATGGATTTCGTTCAGGTCGCGCGTTCGCGCGGCGAAGGTGCGGTACATATCGCCGTGCGAGAGATACTGCCCAACATGATCCACCCGCTACTGGCTGATCTGGGGCTGAGATTCATGTTCATCGTGCTGCTCCTGTCAGGCCTCAGCTTTCTCGGCCTGGGTGTACAGCCTCCGCACGCCGATCTGGGCTCGCTGGTGCGTGAGAATATCTCGGGCCTTACGAATGGGGCTCTGGCTATTATCGCACCGGCTGTCGCCATCGCAACGCTGACGGTCGGCGCCAACCTGCTGATCGACTCGCTCAAGGGTGGAGGCCGCTCATGACCAGCCCGCAGGTGGAAGTCTCCGGTCTTACGATCACCGTTCCAGGCATTGAGGGTGGCACGAAGGCGATCGTGGATGATGTTTCCTTCGCGATTCCGCGCGGTGAGGTGCTGGCGCTGATCGGCGAGTCCGGGTCGGGCAAGACCACGATAGCACTGTCGATGATGGGCTACACACGGTTCGGCGCGCGCATTGCGGCGGGCAGCATCCGTGTGGGCGACCGTCATATCGACGACATGGACGACGGAGCTCTGGCGACGATCCGCGGACGCGACATCGCCTACATCGCACAAAGCGCGGCATCGGCGTTCAACCCGTCGCGCACGATCATGTCCCAGGTCATCGAGCCGTTGCTGGTTCACAAGCTGGCCGACCGAAAGGCGGCCGAGGCGAAGGCCGTGGACCTGTTCCGCTCGCTCGCTTTGCCGTCGCCGGAGACGATCGGCGCGCGTTACCCCCATCAGGTATCGGGCGGTCAGTTGCAGCGGTTGATGGCCGCGATGGCGCTGATCACCGGGCCAGAGCTCGTGATCCTGGATGAACCCACCACCGCGCTTGACGTGACGACGCAGGTGGATGTTCTCAAGACATTCAAGACAGCCATTGCGCTCAGTGGCGCGACCGCCATTTATGTGAGCCATGATCTGGCCGTCGTGGCGCAGATGGCGGATCGTATTGCCGTCCTGAAGGATGGCCGGCTCTGTGAGGAGAACGCGGCCGCATCCATCCTTAAGAACCCCAAGACGGACTATACCCGCACGTTGCTGGCTGCAGCCCGGCCTGCCGAGCGGCCCCGCACGACCCAGGAAGAATCCGCAACGCCGGTTCTGGCTGTGTCAGATCTCGTCGCAGGCTATGGCCGGGTGCGCGATGGTCGGCCCGCTGTGCCGGTCGTTCACCGGGTCGGTTTCGAACTAGCGCGCGGTGAGGCCCTGGGGGTTATAGGGGAATCGGGGTCGGGCAAGTCGACTTTGGCACGCGTGATCGCGGGTCTGCTGCCGCGCGCGTCTGGCTCCGTCAGGCTTGACGGGGAGGAATTGCCGTACGGGATGGCCGGGCGCACTCGCGATCATTTCCGCCGGATTCAGCTCGTGTTCCAGAATGCCGATACCGCGCTCAATCCTGCCCATACCGTAAGCCAGACCCTCTCGCGCCCGCTCGCCTTCTATCATGGCGTGACCGGTGGAGAGGCGCGCGCCCGGGTCTCCGAGTTACTGGATCTGATCCGCCTCCCTGGCTCTATCGCCGGACGGTACAGCCAGGAGCTTTCGGGCGGGCAAAAGCAGCGCGTGAACCTTGCCAGGGCTATTGCCGCGCAGCCCGACGTGTTGCTGTGCGATGAGGTCACCTCGGCGCTGGACACGGTGGTGGGAGAGGCGATCCTCGAGTTGATCGACGAGTTGCGCCGCGAGTTGGGTATTGCCACCCTGTTTATCAGCCACGACATATCGACGGTTCGGGCATTTTGCGACAAACTGCTGGTACTCTATGCCGGGACGGCTGTGGAACAGGCCGGGAGGGACCGTTTCGCCCTCGGCCCACATCACCCGTACACACAGCTGCTGCTGGATTCGGTTCCCGAAATGGACCCGACCTGGCTGGAGCGGCGTCGCTCTCAGGCGCCTGCGGCGCTGTCGGAAAAGGCCAGTGGCGACTTGTGCGCCTTTCTGCCGCGCTGCCCGGCCGCCCTCGAGGGGAGTTGCGACCGCGTCGGCCCGCCCTCACGCGAAGACGCCGGCCAGTCCGTCCTGTGCCACCGCACTCCGGCTGACTTGCATCGCGCCGGTGGAAACGCATGACCGGCCGATGCCGCCCTCTGGCGGAGCTGGTCGCCACCGGCGCGCTTTAAGCGCCTTCGGACATCTGTGACCGATGGTTTTGGCTGGTTTCGAGAATTGAAGGAATGGACAGAACAGCGTACGTCTACCGCAGCTTGCAGCGAAACATTCTTTCGAATGACGCAGAAAACCGGCATCCCATGCCTGCGGTGCGTGGCTAGATATACATCATGGACTGACGGCCCTTCCGGCCGCCCATGCTGAACCCGGGAGGAATTGCGTGATAGCGGATGTGAAAAACCCTGTCGTGCTGCGCGCGATGACCGAGGCGGATCTGGCGGGCGCTATAGAGCTGTCGACAGAGCAATTATGGCCCCATCGCGAGGAGGACTGGCGGCTTTTCTTTGACCTTGGCGAAGGCGTCGTCGCCGAGCGAGACGGCGCGATTGTCGGCACGGCAATGACGTGGCGCTTTGGCGAACATTTCGCCACCATCGGGATGGTGATTGTTACCGCCGGTGAGCAAGGGCAAGGTATCGGCCGCATGATGATGGAGGCGCTTCTCACCCGTCTCGATGGGCGCAGCGTGCTCCTGAACGCCACTGTTGAAGGCATGCCGCTCTATACGCGCCTGGGGTTCACAGAGATCGGAACGGTGTGGCAACATCAGGGGGCGGCGCCGACAATGCCGTTGGCGGAGTTGATCCCAGGGGAACGTGTGCGACCGAAAGGCGCCGCGGACGGGTGCCTCTCCGACTTGTACAGCCGCGCCAGTGGCATGGACCGCAGCGCTGTTTTCGACGCCCTTGTATCCAGCGGCCGGACGGTCGTTCTTTCTCGCGATCACGAGCCTGTCGGTTTCGCGCTTTTGCGCAGGTTCGGCCGCGGTCGGGCGATCGCGCCCCTCATTGCGCCGGATATCGGCGGGGCGAAGGCGCTTGTCACCCATTGGCTGGGCGCGCATGCCGGAACATTCTGCCGCGTGGACGCGGTTAGTGAAAGTTTGTCGAGTTGGCTTGAGGAGGTGGGTTTGCCCTGTGTCGGAACTGTGAAGACAATGGTGCGCGGCCCCGCGCCGGAGGTGGACCCCGCCATTTGCTCCTTTGCCCTTGCAGCGCAGGCGCTCGGCTGATGCGGGGCCTTGAAGATCCGACGTTGTTTCGCGAAGCCGCCCTGATCAATGGCGAGTGGCTTCCCGCAGCCGGCAACAACCCCCTGGCAGTGACCGATCCCGCAAGCGGCGAGACGATCGGGCATGTGCCCGACTGCGATGAGGAGCAAACGCGCGCAGCCATTGCTGCGGCAGACAAGTCGTGGGGCCCGTGGCGCGCCCGCACCGCGCATGAGCGGGCGGCGATAGTTGAGCGGTGGTACGACCTTATCCTTGCGAACCAGGCCGACCTGGCGCGGATCATGACGACCGAGCAAGGCAAGCCTTTGGCGGAGGCGCAGGGCGAGATCCGCTATGCCGCATCGTTCGTCAAATGGTTTGCGGAGGAAGGACGGCGGATCGGCGCGCATGGCATTGCCGCGCCGGAACGGAGCCGCCGCATTTTCTTGATGCCCGAGCCGATCGGCGTCAGCGCGGCAATCACACCATGGAACTTTCCGGCGGCAATGATTACCCGCAAATGCGCTCCTGCTCTGGCGGCGGGATGTCCGGTCGTGATCAAGCCATCCGAGCTGACACCCTTCACGGCGCTTGCCCTTGTTGATCTGGCGCAAAGGGCGGGAATCCCCGCAGGCGTCATCAACATCGTTACCGGTATGCCTCAAGCGATCGGAAACGCGATCACGGCCAGCCCCATCGTGCGCAAGCTGTCTTTCACGGGTTCGACCCGCGTCGGGGCGCTGCTGATGAGGCAGAGCGCCGACACGATCAAGCGCCTCAGTCTCGAACTCGGCGGAAACGCCCCGCTCATCGTCTTCGACGACGCTGACCTTGATCTGGCGGTCGCGGCCGCAATGGCAAGCAAGTTCCGTAATTCGGGGCAGACTTGTGTCTGCGCCAACCGCATTCTCGTCCAGGCGCCGGTCTACGACGCCTTTGCCGAGCGGCTGTCCGCGGCGGTGTCGGCGCTGCACGCCGCGCCCGGAATGGCACCGGATTCAACCGTGGGACCGCTGATCAATGAGGCCGCCGTCGCGAAGGTAACCGCGCATGTCGAGGATGCGCTGGGCAAGGGTGGGCGGGTGATGGCCTCCGGCACCGGACGGCAGGATGGCAATTTCGTTCGTCCGGTCGTCATCACGGAAGCGACGTCCGAGATGCTGTTCGCCGCAGAGGAAACGTTCGGCCCGGTTGCTCCGCTGTTCCGCTTTGAAACAGAGGCGGAGGCCGTCGCGCTTGCCAACGACACTTCCTATGGGCTCGCCAGCTATTTCTATACCAGGGACCTGTCCCGAGCTTTCCGCGTTGGTGAGGCGCTGGAAGCGGGCATGGTCGTGCTCAACACCGGGTCTATCGCCATGGAAGTCGCCCCGTTTGGCGGCATCAAGCAATCGGGTCTCGGACGCGAAGGCGGGCGACTTGGTATCGAGGAATATCTGGAGACCAAGACGTTCCATATCGGCGGGCTCGAACTCGAAGAAGGTGCGCAATGAGCCCGGGTCGCACCTATTCGATCGCCGTCATACCGGGGGACGGCATCGGCAAGGAAGTCATGCCGGAGGGGGTGCGGGTGCTGGAGGCTGCGGCCAGGCGCTTCGGTTTCACGCTCGACCTGCAATGGCATGATTTCGCCTGCTGCGATTATTATGCCGCCCACGGCCAGATGATGCCGGACGACTGGAAACAGCGCATCGGGGGCGTGGACGCCATCTTCTTCGGCGCTGTCGGATGGCCCGACACGGTGCCCGACCACGTCTCTCTTTGGGGTTCGTTGCTGCAGTTCCGCCGGGAATTTGACCAGTATGTGAATCTGCGTCCCGTCCGCCTGATGCCGGGGGTCCCCTGTCCTCTGGCGGGGCGGGGACCGGGCGACATCGATTTTTGGGTTGTGCGCGAGAATACCGAGGGTGAGTACAGCGCGGTGGGCGGGCATATGTTTCCCGGCACCGACCGCGAGGTAGTGATCCAGGAAACGGTGATGACACGTTACGGCGTCGACCGCGTGCTGCGCTTCGCCTTCGATCTGGCGGCCACGCGCCCCCGTCGCAAGCTGACGTCGGCGACGAAATCGAACGGCATCGCGATCACCATGCCTTTCTGGGACAGCCGGGTTGAGGCAATAGCGGCCGAATATCCAGACGTCAGCCACGACAAGTATCATATCGATATTTTGACCGCGCAATTCGTCCTCAACCCGCAGCGTTTCGACGTTGTCGTCGCGTCGAACCTGTTCGGCGACATCCTGTCGGACCTCGGCCCCGCTTGCGCCGGTACGATCGGCGTTGCTCCATCGGCCAATATCAACCCCGACCGGATTCACCCCTCGCTGTTCGAGCCCGTACACGGCTCGGCGCCGGATATCTCTGGTCAGGGGATCGCCAATCCCGTCGGGCAAATCTGGTCTGCTGCCATGATGCTCGAACATCTGGGTGAGCAGGAAGCAGCCGATGCTGTGATGCGGGCGGTGGAGGATGTGCTGTCGACTCCAGCGGGCAGAACTCGCGATCTTCAGGGCTCTGCTGCTACGCACATATGCGGAATGGCGATTGCGGAAGGCGTCGGCTAACCTGGCGCGGCATGATATGCCGTGCCTGGGTCTGTGAAATGTCCTGGTCTGCCAGACGATGCGGGCCCTTCGGCCGATATGCCCGGCCCAATGACCCTACAACCGGCTCTGGACAATTGTGCAGTTATCAAGGCCCGCCATGACTTCCAACCGATCTCTCGTCGACATTGACCGCCAGCATCTGATCCATCCCGTGAGCTCGTTTCGCGGGCATGAGGAGCGTGGCGCCACCATCCTGCAGTCTGCCGAGGGCATGTGGCTCACCGATATCGATGGGCGGCGCGTGCTCGACGGCTTTGCAGGACTGTGGTGCGTCAATGTCGGCTACGGCCAGGACAGTATTGTGGATGTCGCCGCCGAACAGATGCGGCGCCTTCCCTACGCCACCGGGTATTTCCATTTCAGCAATGAGCCGGCGATCCGCCTTGCGGACAAATTGACGGCCCTGGCCCCGGCGGGTCTCGACCATGTCTATTTCACGCTGGGCGGATCGGATGCTGTGGACAGTGCCATCCGGTACATTGTCCATTATTTCAATGCGATCGGACAGCCTCAGAAGAAGCAGTTCATCGCGCTTGAATGGGGCTATCACGGGTCCAGTTCGAACGGGGCCGGGCTGACCGCGCTCGCCAATTTCCATCGCGGTTTCGATCTGCCGCGGCCCTGGCAGCACCACATCGCATCTCCTTATCCCTATCGCCACCCCCAGGGCGACGACGACGCGGTGGTGATCGCCTCGACTGTTGCCGCTCTCGAGGCCAAGGTGGCGGAACTGGGTGCGGAAAACGTCGCGGCCTTCTGCTGCGAGCCGATCCAGGGTTCGGGTGGGGTAATCGTTCCCCCGCGCGGCTGGCTCAAGGCGATCCGTCAGGCCTGCGACAGGCTCGGCATATTGATGCTGGTGGATGAGGTTATCACCGGTTTCGGGCGCACAGGCCCGATGTTCGCGTGCGACGATGAAGGGGTCTCGCCCGATTTCATGACTCTGGCAAAGGGGCTCACGGCGGGTTACGCGCCGATGGGCGCCGTTCTGATGGCCGATCATGTCTATCAGGCAATTGCCGATTCCGCCCCGGCGTCGTTGCCGGTTGGGCACGGTTTCACCTATTCCGGCCATCCGGTCAGCGCCGCCATCGCCCTGGAGGTGTTGCGCCTCTATCAAGAAGGCGGTGTGCTGGAAAATGGCGTGAGGACCGGCAGGCGCTTCATGGAACGGCTGGAGCAGATCAAAAATCATCCACTGGTCGGGGATGTACGCGGCCGGGGCATGCTGGGTGCTATCGAACTGGTGTCCGACAAGAAAACGAAGCGTGGCTTCGACGGCGACCTGGATATCGGCGGCCGTCTCTCCCGGTTAACCTGGGAGAGCGGCGTCATCGTGCGCTGTTTTGTGAATGGTGTCATCGGCTTCGCGCCTGCCCTGTGCTGCACCGAAAGTGAAATGGATCTTATAATCGACAGGGTCGAGCAGGCCCTCGACAGACTACTGGAAATGAAGGATATTCGGTCAATCATGGCCTGATCGAAGGGGGTGCTGTGATGTTTGGACCTAAGCTGGACCGGATTGATCTGAAGATCCTCGCGAAACTTCAGCAGGAGGGCCGCATCACGAATGTTGAGCTGTCGGACGCGGTCGGTCTTTCACCCAGCCCCTGCCTGACACGGGTGAAACGACTGGAACAGGCCGGCTACATCACCGGCTATGGCGCCCACATCGACCTCAACAAGCTCGGCGAGTTCCTCACCGTTTTTACGGAGGTCACGCTGGGGGAGCATCGCCGCGGCGACTTTTCCCGTTTCGAAACCCGTATCGCCAAGCTGGACGAAGTGGTTGAATGTCATCTGGTCAGCGGCGGCTACGACTATCTGCTGAAATTTGTCGCGCGCGGCATCGGTCACTACCAATCCATCATAGAGGACATGCTGGAAAGCGATTACGGCATCGAGAAATATTTCAGCTACGTCGTCATCAAATCGCCCTTCCTCAAGCATCATTTCCCGATTCAGAACCTGTTCGGAGGATGATGGGCGCGCTATCGAGGATCCAATGAACGACG
This sequence comes from Sphingobium sp., assembly GCA_036278355.1. Taxonomy (GTDB): domain Bacteria; phylum Pseudomonadota; class Alphaproteobacteria; order Sphingomonadales; family Sphingomonadaceae; genus Sphingobium. The sequence goes on along the minus strand of DASULD010000164.1, from coordinate 11,504 downwards.
TTTCGGCTCTTCTCGACCCGCTGGTCGCCCTGAGGCGCGACATCCATGCCCACCCCGAATTGGGCTTCAAGGAAGTGCGGACTTCGGCCCGCATCGCCGAACTGCTACGCGCCGCCGGGCTGGAGGTCCATGAAGGGATCGGCGGAACCGGAGTCGTGGGGGTATTGCGCGCGGGAAAGGGCAGCCGGGCCCTGGGTCTGCGTGCGGACATGGATGCGCTGCCGATCGAGGAACGCACGAACCTTCCCTGGTCGAGCACCACGCCTGGCTGCTTTCACGGCTGCGGGCATGACGGTCATGTAGCCATGCTGTTGGGGGCTGCGCAGTACCTGGCGCGCGATCCCGGCTTTTCAGGTACGCTGAACTTTATCTTTCAGCCTGCGGAGGAGGGGCTGGGCGGAGCGCGTCACATGATCGAGGACGGTCTGTTCGATCGCTTCCCGTGCGACCGCGTCTATGCCTTGCACAATTGGCCGGGGCTTCCGGCGGGCACCATCTCCACCCGACCTGGCGCGATCATGGGCGCCGCGGACAAGTTTACGATAATGATCGAAGGCAAGGGCGGCCACGCCGCCCTTCCGCAGGACACGCCGGATGCCATTCTCGCGGCCGCCACCCTGGTGCAGCAACTCAACACCGTCGTGGCGCGGGATGTGTCGCCGACTGCGGCTGCTGTAGTGTCCGTGACGGAGATTGCGGGAGGTTATGCGCACAATGTGATACCGGCGCAGGTTCAGGTGGGCGGGACCGTAAGAACCTTCGATCCGGCCGTGCAGGACCGGATCGAGGATCGGATGCGGCGCATCGTGCGTGGCATGGAGGTCGCGTTCGAGGTGGACGCGACTCTGGATTACAATCGCTATTATCCCGCGACAATCAATGATGCGGACGCCGCCGCCGACGTCCTGGCTCTCGCAGCGCAAATCGGCCGGGCAGAGCTTGCACCCGAGCCTGCGGCGACCTCCGAAGACTTTTCCTATATGCTGCAACGTCTCCCCGGCGCCTATATCTGGCTCGGCCAGGCGGAGGGACCGGATGCCCCGCCGCTCCACAATCCACGGTATGACTTCAATGACGGTGTGCTGGAAACGGGCGTCCGCCTTCATGTCGCACTGGCGCGACATTGGCTCCGCGATTAGCCGGACGCAGCTTATTCCAACTCCGTAAACAACAAGAATTAGGAGCCGGCGACTACATTGTTCCGCGCGGCCAGCACCGCATTGGCTGCTGACAGCACGGCCTGCACCGACGCCGTGGCAACGTCCGCGTCCATTCCCGCCCCGAAAATGATTTTGCCCTCCGGAGTTCTGCATTCGACATACGCGGCCGCGTTGACGTTCGTGCCTTGGCCGATCGCGTGCTCGCTGTAATCCACGACGTCGAGATCGATATGAAGCTCCTCGCGCAGTGCCGAGAGAACACTGGATATGAGGCCGTTTCCTCGGCCGGATATGCTGCGGTTCTCGCCGTTCAGCGTCACCTGTCCAACGAAGACGCGGTCGCCCGCGGGTCCGCTTTCCTGATAATCAACGAGCCGCGCGGGCTGCTCACCCGACAGGCGGTAATGGCCCTCGAACGCTTCCCAGATGTCGGCTGCGTTGAGCTCGCGGCTGGTGCGGTCGGCCACCTCCTGCACGACGCGGCTGAAATCGGCCTGCATGCGTTTGGGCAGCTTGAGGCCGCGATCCTGTTGCAGCACCCAGGCTACGCCGCCCTTGCCGCTCTGCGAATTCACGCGGATCACCGCCTCATAGTCGCGACCCAGGTCTGCGGGGTCGATCGGCAGATAGGGGACGTCCCAGATCTCGTCGTTGCGTTGTTCCTGCGCAGCGAACCCTTTCTTGATGGCGTCCTGGTGGCTCCCGGAAAAGGCCGTGAACACCAGCTCGCCAGCATAGGGATGACGCGGGTGCACAGGCAGTTGATTGCAGTATTCGACCGTCTGGATGACCTCATCGATGTCTGAGAAATCGAGGCCGGGATGAACGCCCTGCGTGTACATGTTGAGCGCCACCGTGACGATGTCGCAGTTGCCGGTACGCTCGCCATTGCCGAAAAGGCAGCCTTCGATGCGGTCCGCACCAGCCATCAGGCCCAGTTCGGCCGCGGCGACGCCGGTTCCGCGATCGTTGTGCGGGTGAAGAGAGATGACGACGCTGTCGCGTCTGCTGATGTTGCGGCACATCCACTCGATCTGGTCCGCGTAGATGTTGGGGGTTGCTGCCTCCACTGTCGCGGGCAGGTTGAGGATCAGCGGCCGTTCGGGCGTTGGCCGCAGGATTTCCATTACCGCCTCGCAGCATTCCAGGCTGAAATCCAGCTCGGCGGTGGAGAATGTCTCGGGACTATATTCGAAGAACCAGTCCGTCTCCGGCTGTGCCGCCGCGTGGTCGCGCAACAGCTTTGCCGCGTTGACAGCGATTTCCTTGATCTCGGGCCGGTTCATGCCGAAAACGATGCGCCGCCACGCGGGTGAAACCGCGTTGTAGACATGGACGATTGCGCGTCTGGCGCCGCGCAGGCTTTCGAAAGTGGTGGAGATAAGGTCTGCGCGCGCCTGCGTAAGAACCTGCACGGTCACGTCCTCGGGAATGCGGTTCGTGCGGACCAGGCCTGCAATAAAGTCGAATTCCGTCGCGCCGGCGCTGGGGAAACCGACCTCGATCTCCTTGACGCCCACCTTGCAAAGCAGGTCGAAAAAGCGATTCTTCTTCTCCGCGTCCATCGGATCGATGAGCGACTGGTTGCCATCGCGCATGTCGGTGGACAGCCAACGCGGAGGCGCGACAACGGTTCGGGTCGGCCATTGGCGGTTGGGCAGATCGACCTGTGGAAAAGGCCGGTATTTGACGGACGGATCGGCGAGCATGGTCATGATTATTCCTAGCTGGTGGCCTGCGCGGCCCCTCTACGACAAGATAGATGATGATGTGGCCCTTAGGCTGTGTGCGCGGCACGAGGCCAAACGCAAAGACACGCCTAAGGGCGTGTAAGTCGTAGAAGCAGCAGGGGCAGACGCTGTGCCATGTCGCTGCACTTACCGGTAGACGGCGTGGCTAGTCCAGCATTTTTTCCGTTGCGGCAGTCACAACCCCCGTAAATCACTTTTCGAACGCTGCGGCGATCCTCAATTCTATAACGTCGCCTACCATGGGAACGCCGTAGCCAAGTCCGAAGTCGCTGCGCTTGATCGTGGCAGTTGCAGAAAAGCCCACCGTTTCCTTCTTGCTCATCGGATTGGCGCCCGTACCCACCAGCGTGGCATCGAGGGTCACCTCTTTCGTTATGCCCTTGATCGTGAGGTTGCCGGTGATCTCGGCTTCGTCCTCATCGACCTCCACCGACGTCGACTTGAAGGCCGCTGTGGGGAATTTGGCCGCGTCGAAGAAATCGGCGGACATCAGATGTTCGTTGAACTTGGGCACGCCCGTCGCGATGCTGCTTACGGGGAAGCTGACCTCCACCACGGCTTTGGCCGGAGCCTTGGGATCGAGCACCAGCGTACCGGTCGGCTGTGCGAAAATGCCCGCATTGTGGGTAAAGCCCAGATGATTGAAGCCGAACAGCACCTGCGTGTGATGGGGATCGACGGCGTAGGTTCCGCCGGTGATGCGGGCGGGATCCGGCGTTCCCAATGCGGGCGCGCCGTTCTGCGCGTCTGCGGAGACGGCAATGCATACGGAAAGGGCGACGGCGATGGCGGACGGGCGCATTATGGGACTCCTCCATGACAAGGGGCGCCGCCAGAATAGGCAACGCCCCTTTTGAGTCCAGCAGGAAGCGGTGAACTACTGCGCGAAGCGGCGTCCGGTCAGTTCTTTTCCTTGTCCACCAGCTTGTTCGCGCCGATCCACGGCATCATCGCGCGAAGCTCCGCGCCGGTCTTTTCGATCGGATGTTCGGACTGCAGCTTACGCTTCGCCTTCATCTCCGGATAGCCCATACGGATATCGGTCATGAACCGCTGAACGAACTTGCCTTCCTGAATATCCTTGAGGACGCGCTTCATTTCGGCCTTGGTATCGTCCGTGATCATTCGCGGTCCGGTATGATAGTCGCCATATTCGGCTGTGTTCGAAATCGAATAGCGCATGTTGGCAATTCCGCCTTCATACATCAGGTCGACGATCAGCTTTACCTCGTGCAGGCACTCGAAATAAGCCATTTCGGGCGCGTATCCCGCCTCCACCAGCGTCTCGAAGCCCGCCATGATAAGGTGGGAGAGGCCGCCGCACAGCACCGCCTGCTCACCGAACAGGTCGGTCTCGCATTCCTCGCGGAAGTTGGTCTCGATAACGCCGGAACGGCCGCCGCCCACTCCGCTGGCATAAGCGAGGGCAATCTCATGGGCGTTGCCGGTCGCGTCCTGGTGCACCGCGATAAGGCAGGGAACACCGCCGCCGCGCCGATACTCGCTGCGCACCGTGTGGCCGGGGCCCTTGGGCGCGACCATGATGACATCGACGTCGGCGCGCGGCTCGATCAAGCCGAAATGGATGTTGAGGCCATGGGCGAAGGCCAGAGCCGAGCCCGGGCGGATATGGGCGGCGATGTCGTCGGCGTAGATCTGCGCTTGATGTTCGTCCGGCGCGAGGATCATGAGCACGTCGGCCCATGCGGCCGCATCGCTGTTGCTCAGTACCTTGAAGCCCGCACTTTCGGCCTTCTTGGCGCTGGCCGACCCAGGACGCAGGGCGATGGCGACTTCGCCGACGCCCGAATCGCGCAGGTTCTGGGCATGGGCGTGCCCCTGGCTGCCGTAACCGACAATGGCGACCTTCTTCTTCTTGATGATGCCGAGGTCGGCGTCGCGATCGTAATAAACCTTCATGTTGTTCAGTCCTTCTGGTTCGTCTGGATGGGGTCCGGCTGCGCGGTGGCGTGAGCCGGAATGAAAAATTGAGGGGCGGGGTCAGTCCTTTCCGCGTATCATGCCGACGATTCCGGTGCGGCCGACCTCGACCAGCCCGAGCTCACGCATCAGGCCGATGAACGTGTCGATCTTGTCGGTCGGGCCGGTGATCTCGAATATGAAGCTTTCCGTAGTGGTATCGACGACCTTGGCGCGGAAGATGTCCGCCAGGCGCAGCGCCTCGATGCGGTGGTCCCCGGTTCCCGCGACCTTGACCAGCGCCAGTTCGCGTTCCACGAACGGGCCGTTTTCGGTCAGGTCGAGCACCTTGTGGACGGGCACCAGCCGGTCGAGCTGGGCGATGATCTGTTCGATCACGCGCGGCGGTCCGTTGGTGACGATGGTGATGCGGCTCGTCTTGTGGTCGGGCGAGATATCGGCCACCGTCAGGCTTTCGATATTATAGCCCCGCGCGGTGAACATGCCGGCGACGCGCGCCAGTATCCCCGCCTCGTTGGTGACGGTGATCGACAGGACGTGGCGGTCGCTCAGTTCCTCGGCGATGTGCATCAATTGCTTTCCTCTTGTTCCAATTCGTCCGTGTCGTGCCGGATAGAGAGCATCCCCGCCATCGCGTAATGCCAGGCGCCATCGTTCCTGTGCGCCACGCGCACCGGAAAACCGACGATCGCATCCAGGACCTTGGCCAGATGCTCGCCCACGTAGCGGGGGCTTACAAGGATGCGCCCGTGCTCGATGTCGTTCAGCGCATAGCCTTCGTCCAGGTGGATCTCCCACTCCTCGCGCCCGGCATGAATATGGTCCTGCGTCCAGCCGGAGAGTTCCTCCCGCCCCTCGTTATGGCGCGCGAAGTCCCACGGCTCGGTGATATGCACACGCAGCTTGAGGTGATCGGACATCGGCAGGTTCCCCCGGCGCCTTTCTCTACACCAGCGCCTTGGCTTCGTCGGTCATCGTGCCGGAAACCTGGCTGGGATCGAGCAGCATCTCGGTATGCGACGCCCCGCTCGGGATCATCGGGAAGCAGTTGGTCAGCTTTGCCACGCGACAGTCGACCAGCACCGGACCTGGGGTTTCGATCATCTGACGAATGCCCCCCTCCAGTTCCTGCGGTCCCTCGATGCGAATGCCGGTCCAGCCATAGGCCTCGGCCAGCTTCACAAAATCGGGAAGGCTGTCCGAGTAACTCTCCGAATAGCGGCTTTCATAGGTCAGCTCCTGCCACTGGCGCACCATCCCCATATACTCGTTGTTGAGGATGAAGACCTTGACCGGAAGACGATACTGGATCGCGGTGCCCAGTTCCTGAATGTTCATCTGCACGGACGCATCGCCCGCGATACAGATGACGAGGCTGTCCAAATTGCCCATCTGCGCGCCGATCGCGGCGGGAAAGCCATAGCCCATCGTTCCGAGCCCGCCGGAGGTCAGCCACCGGTTGGGCGTATCGAAATGATAATGCTGCGCCGCCCACATCTGGTGCTGTCCGACCTCTGTAGTGATGATCGGGTTTTGGTCCTTTGTGGCCCTGAACAGCTCTGCGATCGCGTGCTGCGGCATGATCTCGACGCCGCTGGGGGGGTAATCGAGGCTGCGCCGTGCACGCCACCCGGCGATGCGCGCCCACCATTCCTCCAGCTTCGCGGCCTCATGCCCGCGCGACTTCCACAGCGCGATCATGTCCGCCAGTGCCGCGCCCGCATCGGCGACCACGGCGAGGTCGACCACCACGTTCTTGTTGATCGAACTGCGATCGATGTCGATGTGGATCTTGCGGCTGCCGGGCGAGAACGCATCGAGCCTGCCGGTCACACGATCGTCAAAGCGCGCGCCGATGCTGACGATGAGGTCGGCCCGGTTCATGGCCATGTTGGCCTCATAGGTGCCGTGCATACCGAGCATGCCGAGCCATTGCGGCGAGGATGCTGGAAACGCGCCGAGGCCCATGAGAGTGCTGGTAACAGGTGCGCCGGTCAGATCGGCGAGTTCGCGCAGCAGGCGCGAAGCCTCCGGCCCAGCATTGATGACGCCGCCGCCAGTATAGAGAATCGGCTGCCGCGCCGCAGCGATCATCTCGACCGCCCGCTCTATCGATGCCGAATCGGCCTTCACCTGCGGGCGATAGCTTATATGATCGGACGAATCCGGTGCCTCATAGGGCGCGGTCGCGACCTGGACATCCTTGGGAATGTCGATCACCACCGGGCCGGGCCGGCCCGACGTCGCGATATGAAATGCCTCATGCACGATACCGGCGAGCCGCGCGGGCGATTTCACCAGATAATTATGCTTGGTGCAGTGGCGTGTGAGGCCGACAGTGTCGGCTTCCTGAAATGCATCCGAACCGATCAGGTGCGTTGCGACCTGCCCGGTGATAACGACAATCGGAATCGAATCCATCAGCGCGTCGGTGATGCCGGTAATGGCGTTGGTCGCGCCCGGACCAGATGTCACCAGTACCACCCCCGGTTTGCCGGTCGATCGGGCATAGCCCTCCGCCATGTGCGTGGCGCCCTGCTCGTGCCGCACGAGCACATGCTTTATCGTGGGATGATTGTAGATTGCGTCGTAAATGGGGAGCACCGCGCCGCCCGGATAGCCGAATACGACCTCGACCCCCAGGTCGACCAGACATTGCAGCAATATGTCGGCGCCGCTCATTTCGGCCACACTTAGTCTCCCTTGGCATGCACATGCGGAGTGCCGGTTTCCGCGGAGGTAAACCGGCGGCCTTTCAGGAAAAGGCCGCCGCACGGGGCGCGCATGCGCGATACGCGCGAGAATCACAACCCCATGCAGTGTTAGCGCCGATAGGAGACATAAAATATCATGTCAATAGTTTACTGTGAAATTTTATTACAACAGATGCCTCCGTCTTGTTATCTATGGTGTCGTTGCAGCGGGGCCACGCTGCGGGAGGTTGACGCGAGAACCATGTATATTGCCGCTTTGCATATTGGCGCGTGGCAGTCCTTGCCTGTTCGACCATGGAGTCGCGGTCTGTGCGCCCGGCCAGCCACGCAGCGATTTCGGGCACCCCGATCGCGCGCATCACCGGCCGGTCGGGCGGCAACCCGCGCGCCAGCAGCGCCGTTACCTCTTCGGCGGCTCCGTCTTCGAGCATCGCGGTAAATCGCGCATCGCATCGGGCGATCAGCCACTCGCGCGGCGGCAGCAGGATGAGGGGATGAAGATCGACCGCATCGCCGATGCCGCCCCGCCGTTCCGCCTGCCACCCGCTTATGCTCCGGCCGGTCGCGCGGATCACCTCGAGCGCGCGCGCGACTCGCGCTGAGTCGGCGGGCGCCAGGCGCTCCGCCGCCGCCGGGTCCTCGCGGGTAAGGGCTGCATAGGCATCCTCCACGGGTAGTTCGCGTATCGCTGCCCGAAGGGCGGGGTCGATCTCCGGCACCGGCGCGATCCCGTCCAGCAACGTCCGGATATAAAGCCCGGTGCCCCCGGCCAGGATCGGCAATCTGCCACCCTCATGCGCTGCGGCGATCTCGCGCTTCGCGTCCCGTGCCCAGCGCGCGGCCGAACAGGCCTCGTCCCCGTCGATATAGCCGAACAGCCGGTGGGGCGCCCGCGCCATGTCCTCCCTCGACGGGCGCGCCGAAAGTATCGCCAGATCGCGGTAGACCTGGCTCGCATCGGCATTGATGACGACGCCCCCGGTCCGCTCTGCAAGCGCGAGTGCAAGCGCACTCTTGCCGCTCGCCGTGGGCCCGGCAATAAGCGCGAGCCGTGGCCTGCCGGATTCGCCGCGCGGTCTCGTTTCGGGAGTATGCATGTTCGTCGCCACCATAGTCGCAAGCGATAGCCTCGGGCAGGGAAATATTGACGAGGCCGCCGACCGGGTCGAGGCCGCTGGTGCGCGACTGACCGACCGCCGGGTTTTGGAGCCGGGCAGGGCGGCCGACATCTTCTTCACTGGCGAGAGCAAGGCCGTGCGTGCCGCCCTCCAGATGATGGACGGCGGCATCGATGTGATCGTGCAACTCGCCGCCTCCCGCGAAAAGAAGCTGCTCGTGGCAGACATGGATTCGACGATGATCCAGATAGAGTGCATCGACGAGCTGGCGGACTATGCAGGAATCAAACCGCAGATCGCAGAGGTGACGGAACGGGCGATGCGCGGCGAACTGGACTTTGCCGAAGCTCTCAGGGCACGCGTTGCCCTGCTTGCCGAACTCGATGAGGCGATGATCGACCGGTGCCGCGCCGAGCGCGTGCGGATGACGCCCGGCGCCCGGGCGCTGATCCGCACAATGGGGGCCCGGGGCGCTCATACCGTACTGGTTTCGGGCGGGTTTACGCGCTTTGCCGAGCCTGTCGGCGTGGAGCTAGGGTTTCACAAGGTGGTCGCCAACGTGCTGGACATCGGCGGCGGACGCCTGATCGGCACGGTCGCCGATCCTGTCGTCGATTCCCTGCGCAAGAAGCAAGAACTGCTGGAAGCGCTTGCCGAACGCGGCATTCCGCTGGAACTCAGCGTTGCCATCGGTGACGGGGCTAACGACATCCCGATGATCGAGGCCGCCGGCCTCGGCGTGGCGTATCACGCGAAGGAAAAGGCGCGCGCCGCCGCCGATGCGGAAATCTGCCACGGCGATCTTTCCGTACTGCTTTACGCCCAGGGAATTCGGCGCGGGGAGTGGGCCGACGACCAATAGGGGCGGACAATAGGGCGGATAGCCACCAGCCCGAAGCCCGTGCCATCGCCCCCCGCACAGCGAGTCATTGCCGTCCAACCGGTCCTATAAGAGTCTCAGGGCCAGTTGCCCCCATGCTGTAAAGGCGGGACCGATGGATATGACGGTGATGGAAAAGACACTGACGCGTGCGGCCGCACTGGCAAACGGAAGCGACGGCGAGGACAGCGCGCGCCACGCTGCGGCAATGGCGCGGCTGATCGGCGTAGTCCAGCAGCTTTCCCTGGCCCGGGATGTCGCATCGGTCACGGAGATCGTTCGGACGGCTGCGCGCAGCCTGACCGGAGCCGATGGCGCGACCTTCGTCCTGCGCGACGGCGACTGTTGCTATTACGCTGAGGAAGATGCGATTGCCCCGCTTTGGAAGGGTCAACGGTTTCCGATGGAAGCGTGTATCAGCGGCTGGGTCATGCTCAACGGGCAGGCGGCTGTCATCGAGGACATTTATGCCGACCCCCGAATTCCCGCTGATGCCTATCGTCCGACCTTCGTAAAAAGTCTCGCGATGGTACCCGTGCGGCGCGAAGCGCCTATTGCGGCCATCGGCAACTATTGGTCGTCGCGCCGTCAGCCATCGCCCGGCGAACTCGCGATTCTTCAGGCGCTGGCCGACACGACGTCGGTGGCGCTGGAAAATGCCGATCTTTATCAGCGTCTGCAGGATCAGCTCCGGCTTCTCGCCGGGCAGCAGGACCAGATTCGCGAACATTGCAACACACTTGAGCTGTTTACGCGCGCCATGGCTCATGATCTGCGCGAGCCGTTGCGTTCGATCGTTTCCTACTCCCGCATCATTCAGGAGGAAGCAGCCTTCTCAGGCGAGACCGCCGAATATTTCGGTTACGTCCAGGACGGCGCCGACAGGATGGTGCTGCTCATCGACAGCGTCTATCGCTATACCACGCTCGACATATCGGGAGGGACGGAGCGCTCCCCGTGCGATATGAGCGTGGTGCTGGATGAGATCCAAAATGACCTCCACCCGCTGATCGAGGAACGCAAGTCGTCGGTGGCTGTCACGCCGATGGAATGCGTGCTGGCCCATCCCGCGCATATGGTACAGCTGTGGCGTAACCTCGTTGGCAATGCGATCATCCACAACAGGGCTCCCGTTCATATTGTCGCGGGAAGCATGATGCGTGATGACGAGACGATCTTTTATGTGCGGGACAATGGCGTGGGCGTGTCCGCCGACGAGGCCGGTCATATATTCACTCCTTTCAGGCGCATGACGCATCGTCCGGACTGCGCGGGCATGGGGCTTGCGCTGTGCAGGAAGATCGTCGGCCTCTATGGCGGAACGATCTGGCAGGAACCGGCCGTAGGTGGGGGCGCCGTTTTCTGCTTCACCCTGCCCGACGCTCGAATGACCTCGCCCATATCGCAAGAGAGCGAGGGAGAAAGCAATTTTGCACATGTTCTGATCGTTGATGATCGCGAGGACGACATCGAGTTCGCCCGCCGATGCCTGATCCGCCGACCCAACCTGAAATGCGAGGCAAGTTATGCCCGCGACGGCAAGGAAGCCCTGACGTTCCTTGAAAAGAGCGCGGATCGGCCGGTAGACCTCATGCTGCTGGACATCAACATGCCATGCATGGACGGGTTCGAACTGTTGGAGCGGATTCGGGCGGACGATGCCCTTCGGGACATCGGTGTCATCATGTGCTCGGGATCCGATTATGGGCCGGACCGCGACCGTGCCCGGGAACTGGGGGCTGCCGGGTATCTTGTGAAGCCGCCGGCGTTCGAACAGTTCGAGGCCCTGGTGGCCGAATTTCCAGGCCTTTCCCTGATCCGTCGTGACGGCGATATCATGCTGGTGAAGGCGGCGAGCTGACCCCCGTCCGTTCCGCACAACCCCTGGACATGATTAATCCGCTGGCCTGACCCCGGCATTTCCGCTACCGCCCGGGACC
>DASULD010000163.1:0-3515 GCA_036278355.1 Sphingobium sp. | reverse complement strand
ATGAGGACGGCATCATTTTGCAGACCGCCGATGGTCCTGTGACATTGGGTCAGATTGATTCGGTGGTTTTTGCCAGTGAACGGAAATCGGATCGCGCCATCCTTGAGGCAGCAGAGAATTCAGGGGCCACGGTCGTCGTCGCCGGCGATGCGCATGATATTGTATCGGAAGACGCTGGAACTATTTTCGCGAACATTGCACATGCTTACAACTTAACACGTAGAATCTAGTTGAGAGGTCCGGGCCGGACCTTTGGCCTGCCCCGGAATGTATAACCAATACAAGCCGCCAACATGGCAAATGCCGAAAGGAACTGTCCATGGATCTGGGAATCGCCGGCAAGCGGGCACTTGTGCTTGGGGCAAGCAAAGGCCTGGGAGCCGCCAGCGCGCGCGCGCTACTGACCGAGGGCGCGCAGGTATACGCCGTGTCGCGCAGTGGAACGGCACCCGATCCCGGCATGACAGCAATTGCGGCAAATCTTTCCGATGCTGACGGCGTTCGGCAGGTCATCGACCTCGTTGAGAGACTTGGACAAATTGACATCCTTGTCGCCAACTCGGGCGGCCCCCGTCCGGGTCCTGCGCGCGGCGTCGCAAGTACCGAATGGCGCACCAGCTTCGAAGCCATGGCGGTTCCGTTTTTCCGGATTGCAGACGCCGTCCTGCCCAGCATGATTGCCGCCGGATGGGGCCGGATCATCACCATCGCCTCGACGAGCGTCGTGCAACCCATACCGGGCCTCGGCATCTCCAATACCGTGCGCGGCGCAGTGGCTGGCTGGTCGAAGACACTGGCCAATGAGGTCGCGCCCATGGGCGTCACTGTCAATATGATCCTACCCGGCCGGTTCGATACCGATCGAGTTCGCGAACTCGATGGTGCGCGCGCGAAGGCCGAGGGACTCTCCATGAATCAGGTCAAGGCCGAAGTGATCCGGGGCATTCCTGTTGGTCGTTATGGCGATGCGGATGAATTGGGCGCGGTCGTTGCCTTCGTTGCCAGCCGTCATGCGGCCTACATCACCGGTTCGATGCTGCGTGTGGATGGAGGTGGGATCCGATCACTGTAACAAATTCGGATTAGATCGCCGTTTTATTCTACAATGCTGCGGGCCAGCCGCAGGCCACAGTTTGACCTTGAGTCGCAAGTGACAATGCCGGCGCGCGTCGCATGTTAGCTGGAAACAGCAATGGTGGTGAGATCGGTTTTTTGTTCCATTCGCCTCCTGCTGGCGCTATCCGCGTCCCGCGGGTTAACGCATGCAACGATCCATTTCGCGTTTAATCGATAGGCCCAAACGAATGCCACGCCCCAAGAAAGTTGATCTAGAACAGTTCGACGACCGTACGGACACTCGGAAAAACATAAAGGTCGCTGCACGACGGTTGTTCGCAGAGCGCGGCGTAGAAGCAGTGACGGTGCGCGAGATTGTGGCTGCGGCGGGGGCGAAGAATGGTGGCTCGCTCAACTATTATTTCAAGTCGAAAGAAGGACTCATCCTCGAACTGATCAACGAGATCTTCAACGATTTAAGCGTCGTTTGGTTCGAACGTATATCCGAGCTGGATCGAAAGGGCGGCCCGTCCAGCGTTCGTGAGGTCGTCGATATCATCGTTCGCGGTCCACGCCCCGAGACCTACACTGATCCCTCACCGACAGCGAACCGATTTCTTGCGAGCGTGCTGTTCGCGCGGCGTAAAGAGGTGTCAACATACCTGGATCGGATGAATTTCCTTGTGTACCGGCGGTTGCTCCAGCTGATAAGCAGTCTTTGCCAGCACATTCCCGAACCGGTCTTGCGCCAGCGACTGGTTTTCTTTGCCTGGTACGTCCTCTCGGTGGAAGCGGCTCGTGAAGGATGGCAAGCGAGCCGACGGCGCAGCGATGTATGGACACAGACCGACCCGCAGCTGAATCTCGTTGAAACCGCAACAGCATTGATCGAAGCGCGGCTACCACCTGCTGCCAATGCCAATTCGCAAAGCAAGCGACGGCCAAAGCGGACAGCTAAACCGAGTTGATAGCAGACTTCAGCTTTGGCCTTGTGCGACAAGATTCAGGCGCTTTATGTCTGTGCGACAGTTGTTCTCACTGAACCATACCAAGTGCACCAAGAACGTCGAGATCCTCAGCAGCGATCGTCACCAACTCGCCCGATGACTCGATAAACTCCCTCGATGCTGCCTCGTCCGGATTGCAGGACCCGTTGATAACCGCATGCGCCATCTGCTGCCGGTAGACGAGCCACGCGTCGTCGAAACTGTCCACCACCATCCCTTCAGCGCGGGCAACTTCGAGATAGTGCCGCAGCAGACGGCCTTCCTCGGCCCGGCGATCCTCAACCGACAGTCCGGTGACAATCAGATAGGAAACGTCGTACATATAAGTGTTGGCGAAATAGAGCTGGAAATCCATCCACCCCGGGGAACCGTCACTCTCGAAAAAGACGTTTCCGCCGTGGGGATCGCCGTGCAACAGGGTCTTGGGCGCGGCATCGTTGAGTGCCCAATTCCGGTCCAGCGCCTCTCGAGCCAGCGTAACATCGGGGAAGATCGAGGCCAGACGATGGCCGAACGGACGTGCCAGCACCAGTTCCCAGTGCTGGTCGCGGATGCAGTACTTCATGAACTCACGCTGTGGTCGCTCGAAACCTGCCAACGCATCGAGCCGCCGATCGCCGACCCACCGCGCATGCATGCGGGCGAGTTGTTCCAGCAATGCTGAAACCTCGTCCAGCTTCAGCGCGCCCCACCCCTTGTTCATGAAGACGAACCGCGCACCACGAGTGGCGACGAGGTCTTCGAGCATCGTGATGCCCTGCCGATCATCGTCACAAGCTGCGTAGTAACATGTCGGGATATTCATCGGAACATCCTGCGCCAATTCACTGAAAAATCGTGCTTCCTGTTGCAGAACCACCCAATAGCGCTTGAGTTGCTTCGGGGTAAAGCCGCCCTTTATGTAGACAGAATCCGGGGCTCGCTGATCAGCGCCGCGATCAGCATAATGAAGAGTAAACTTACACGACGCCGATGTCCCGATCCGTTCTCCGGTGCGCTCGATGGCTTCGACCCTTGCGCCAGGAAACTTCGCAGAAAGGGCTTCTGTAAAGAAATCGGGCGTAAACTCGTCAAACGAATGCGGCAAACGTTGAACTATATTCAGAGTATTCATAATATCCATCCACACGTTTTTTTACTTAGTGAGCCTAACCGTCTTTCGTATCTTGCAGAGAAGCTTCAGAATGGAATTACATCCGTTAAGATAAGACAGTCAGGTCAAAATGCGAGAGTGTCCCGTTGCATCTAAGTAAAACGCATAGATCTGTTACCATGGCTCAATGCCTGTGTCGTTGAAGAAACCGCCCGTTGGAGCTGGGTCAGCCATAGTCGCCAACTCGATCGCCCGACGTACGCCTTGCTCAGGTGTAAGGACGCCCGTGTTGTCATTGATGTCGGTCGCGACAAAGCCCGGATTGATAGCACTTACCCTGATCGGCGTGTCGCGCAATT
>DASULD010000162.1:0-34702 GCA_036278355.1 Sphingobium sp. | reverse complement strand
CGGTCGTGATCACCGCCGGCAGCGTGACCTTGATGGTCTCCAGGCCTCCGTCCACCTCGCGCGTGACGGTCGCGGCGCCGTCGGCCACCTCCACCTTGCTGGCGAACGTGGCCTGCGGCAGGTCGGCCAGCGCGGCCAGCATCTGCCCGGTCTGGTTGCAGTCGTCGTCGATCGCCTGCTTGCCCAGGATCACCAGGCCCGGCTGTTCTTCCGCCGCGACCTTCGCCAGCAGCTTCGCAACCGCCAGCGGCTCCACCTCGCAATCCGTCTCGATCAGGATGGCACGGTCCGCACCCATCGCCAGCGCCGTGCGCAGCGTCTCCTGCGCCTTGGCCGGCCCGACCGAAACCACAACGATCTCGGTCGCCACGCCCTTCTCCTTCAGGCGGATGGCTTCCTCAACCGCAATCTCGTCAAACGGGTTCATCGACATCTTGACGTTCGCCAGATCCACGCCCGTGCCGTCCGACTTCACCCGCGGCTTCACATTATAATCAATCACCCGCTTCACAGGCACCAGAAGTCTCATGTCCATTCCTTCATCAACGGTCCGAATCCACCCTGGGGAGTGCCGATGCCGGCAATGCTCGTTTTAGTTCTGTCTCGCAAGTGCGGCCTGGTTGCCGTGCGATACGTAGCATCCAGCTTCGCCGTCACGGCGAATCAGGCGATCGCCTTCACCTGCGCCACGATCTTTTTCGCCGCGTCGCCAAGGTCGTCCGCCGCCACGATCGGAAGGCCTGACTGGTCGAGAATGTCCTTGCCCAGCTGCACGTT
The DNA here is from genome assembly GCA_036278355.1 of Sphingobium sp. Taxonomy (GTDB): domain Bacteria; phylum Pseudomonadota; class Alphaproteobacteria; order Sphingomonadales; family Sphingomonadaceae; genus Sphingobium. The sequence continues at coordinate 33,925 of DASULD010000162.1, read as the reverse complement.
CGTTCCTTCCAGGCGCACGACCAACGGCACCGACAGGTTCACTTCCTTGGCCGCCGCAACGATGCCCTCTGCGATGATGTCGCACCGCATGATGCCACCGAAGATGTTGACGAGGATGCCCTTCACGGCCGGATCCGACAGGATGATCTTGAATGCGGCCGTCACCTTCTCCTTGCTCGCGCCGCCACCGACATCGAGGAAGTTGGCCGGGAACATGCCGTTCAGCTTGATGATGTCCATCGTCGCCATGGCGAGGCCCGCGCCGTTGACCATGCAGCCGATGTCGCCATCAAGCTTGATGTAGGCAAGGTCGTATTTCGATGCTTCCAGCTCGGCCGGGTCTTCCTCGGTCTCGTCCCGCAGTTCCATCAGGTCCGGATGACGGAACAGGGCGTTGCCGTCGAACCCGACCTTGGCGTCCAGCACCACCAGCTTGTTGTCCTCTGTCACCGCGAGCGGATTGATCTCGATCTGGCTAGCGTCGGTGCCGAGGAATGCGTCGTAAAGCGACTTGGCCACCTTCGCCGCCTGTTTCGCGAGATCGCCGGTCAGGGCGAGCGCGGCCGCGACTCGGCGGCCGTGATGGGGCATGAAGCCGGTCGCGGGGTCGATGGCGATCGTGTGGATCTTCTCCGGGGTCGAATGCGCGACTTCCTCGATGTCCATGCCGCCCTCAGTCGAGGCGACCATGGCGATGCGGCCGGTGGCGCGGTCGACCAGCAGCGCGAGGTAGAATTCCTTGGCGATGTCCACGCCGTCGGTCACATAAAGGCGGTTGACCTGCTTGCCCGCCGCGCCGGTTTGCACCGTCACCAACGTGTTGCCCAGCATCTCGGTGGCGTGGGCGCGCACCTCGTCCGCGTTCTTCGCCAGCCGCACGCCGCCCTTGGCGTCCGCGCCCAGCTCCTTGAACTTGCCTTTGCCGCGTCCGCCCGCATGGATCTGGGCCTTCACGACGTAGAGCGGCCCGGGGAGCTTGCCCGCTGCGGCGACGGCCTCGTCGACACTGAAGGCCGAGTGTCCTGCCGGCACCGGCGCGCCATATTTCGCCAGCAATTCCTTGGCCTGATATTCGTGAATGTTCATCGCGCGCCTCCCTGGGTCGAATGACGACGCCCTAAAGCACAGCCATACGCGTGAGAAAAGCGCCGCTTCGCAAAATCACTTTGCAAAGTTGCAAAGTGGGCAGACTTACAGGGCGCAGCGAAGAGCCGCCTTGCCTGTAACCGCCAGCAGCTCGGTGTCGCGCAGAGCGCGGACCTTGAAGAGATATTCGTCCAGCGTGACGTCGCGATAATCGACCTTCTTCACCGAAGCGAGCGACTGGAGCCGCCGCAGCTGGGTAACGCTCAGCCGGTCGGCCATGTATTCGGCCATGCATGCGGCCGTGCGGGGGGAAAGACCCGCATCGACCAGGCCTGTGCGCAGCCGCGCCTGCGGCGTGGCGCAGGAGGCGAGAGCAAGGGCAAGAACGGTGAAAGGGAGGGTTCTCGTCATCATCATCCGACGTTCCTGCAATGGCGGACATGAACATTTGCTGAGAGCGATGTAGCCGCACGACCCGGTGTCAGGCAGCGGCCCGCTTTTCCTTAAAACCGAAATGAAAACACCCGGATCGCCCCCTTCGGCGATCCGGGTGTATGACGCAAAGCGCCTTTTCCCTTTTATATTTAGGATCCATCCCCCTGTCCGCGCCCTGTTATTCTGCGGGGCTGCGGTCTCCCTGAACCATGGCCGTTTGCGCGCCTATGTTTCGAACGCCACTGCTATGCATGAGGTGCCGGATTGTCATCCATGAAAATGATCGTGTAACCATTTTAGCCGCAGGCCTGTGTCTAATGCGCAACAGGCTGCAACGGCGGAGAGTGCTTGCCAGCGTGACCCCCTGACCCTAGAGCTTGGCCGCGAATGCACCGGAACGTCCGCCCATGATTCTGAGCCGCTTTGAACGGATGATTGCGAGGCGGTATCTATTGCCGGGCAAAGGCGAAGGCTTCATCTTCCTTGTCGCCAGCATCAGCCTGGTTGCGGTGATGCTGGGCGTGGCCGCGCTCATAATTGTGATGAGCGTGATGAACGGCTTCCGGGCGGAGCTGTTCGAAAAGATCGTCGGACTGAACGGTCATGCGGTGGTTCAGGGCTATGGCGGGCGCCTGCCGGATTGGCGTGCGGTCATGGCGGAGGCAAAGGCGACACCGGGCGTCACCGGCGCAACGCCCCTGATTGAGCAGCCGCTACTTGCCAATTTCCAGGGCCGGGTAGAGGCTGTGCTGGTGCGCGGCATGACGATGAACGACATCCGGTCCAACGCGACGCTCAAGGACAAGGTACAGCTCGGCAGTCTCGGCAATCTGGCGCCGGGTCGCAACGTCGTGGCGATCGGCGCGGGCCTTGCCCAAAATCTCGGCGTCACCGTGGGCAACACGATCTCGATCATCAATCCGGCCGGACGCGCCACCCCGTTCGGCACGGTTCCGCGCGAAATCGGCTATGAGGTCGGGGCCGTTTTCGAGGTCGGCATCTATGACTATGACAAGGCGTTCGTCATCATGCCGATGCAGAACGCGCAGCAACTGCTGCTGCTGGGCGACACGGTCGGCATGATCGAGGTCGAGACGGAGGACGCCGACAGGGTTGCGGCGATACTGGCTCCTCTCGCCGACCGGGTGGAGGGCCGCGCGGTCATCACCGACTGGCGGCAGATGAACGCCAGCCTGTTCGAGGCGCTTCAGGTCGACCGGATCGTGTCCTTCGTGATCCTGTCGCTCATCATCCTTGTTGCGGTGTTCAACATCCTCTCCTCGCTTATCATGCTGGTGCGGGCCAAGACCCGTGACATCGCCATCATGCGCACCATGGGGGCAAAGCGGTCCAGCCTGGTCAAGATATTCGTGACGGTGGGTGTCACCATCGGCACGCTGGGCATGGCGGCGGGCGTGGCGCTTGGTTTCACCTTCCTGTTCTTCCGCGAACAGGTGCTGTGGTTCATCAAGCTGGTGACGGGGCAGAATATCTGGGATCCGTCGGTGCGCTTCCTCGCCGACCTGCCCTCGCGTCCAGACCCGGTGGAGATCGCGGTGATCTGTGTGATGGCGCTGGTATTCAGCTTCCTTGCGACCCTTTATCCCGCGTTCAAGGCGGCGAACACCGATCCGGTGCAGGTGCTGCGTTATGAGTGAGGTGCTGGCGGTAGCCGGGCTGCAGCGCAGCTTCACCCAGGCGGACGTGGTGATCGAGGTTCTGCGCGGCGTCGATTTCACGATCGGACAAGGGGAGATTGTCGCCCTGCTCGGTCCGTCGGGATCGGGCAAGTCGACGCTGCTTCAGGCGGTGGGGTTGCTCGAAGGCGGTTTCGAAGGGTCGATCCGCATATTGGGGGAGGAAGCGGCGCGGCTCGACAATGACGCGCGCACGCGCCTGCGCCGTGACGCGATCGGCTTCGTCTATCAGTTCCATCACCTGCTGCCCGATTTCAACGCGACGGAAAATGTGGTGCTGCCGCAGATGGTGCGGGACGTGGACGACGCGGTCGCCCGCGACCGTGCGCTGTCGTTGCTGACGGGCCTTGGCCTCGGGCATCGGCTCGACCATCGGCCCAGCCAGCTTTCGGGCGGCGAACAGCAGCGCGTGGCCGTCGCCCGCGCGCTTGCCAATCGCCCCGCGCTGGTGCTGGCGGACGAGCCCACCGGCAATCTTGATGAGCGTACCGCCGACATCGTGTTCGACCAGTTCCTGCGGCTGGTGCGGCACGAGGGCTCCTCCGCCCTGGTGGCAACGCATAACGAACGCCTCGCCGCGCGCATGGACCGGGTGCTGCGCCTGCATGAGGGCGTGCTGGAATAAGGCGGCGCAGGGTTTTCATACTGTTCAGTTCGAGCGGCCGTCGAGTGTGATCGGAATCGCCGTCGAGAACTCGCTCGACTTCGGGGCTCGGCAGGGATCGAACCTTCCCTGTGGATAACTCGGCGTTCGTCCCTGCCGCGTGTTGCGCCGCATGGAACGGGCCGCTACCCTCTCCCCCATGCCGTCGCCTGCGCCCCACGCCTCCTTCGTTCCGCTTCGCATCTTCTCCTCCTACACGATGCTCGACGGTGCGATTGAGCCGAAGGCAATCGCAAAACAGGCAAAAAAGCTCGGCTTTCCAGCCGCCGCGCTCACCGACCGCAACGGCCTGTATGCGGCGATGCCCTTTTCCGACGCGTGCAAGGGCGATGGAGTTCAGCCCGTCATCGGCACGATGCTGTGCGTGGCGCGCCCCGGGCGTCCGCCGGGCGCGGTTCCGGTCTACGACTGGCTGGCGCTCTACGCCCAAACGGAACGGGGCTACGAAAATCTGTGCGCGCTTGTATCGATGGCGCATCTCGACCGGCCGGTGGAGGAGCAGGCGCATGTGCCCTTCGACACGCTCGGCGGCCATACCGAAGACCTGATCTGCCTCACCGCCGGGGCGGAGGGCGCGCTCGCGCGGCTTTATGCGGAGGATCAACCGGACGCCGCCCATGACCATGCGACGCGGCTGGAGGCGCTTTTCCCCGGCCGCCTTTATATCGAGATATGCCGTCGCGGCGACGCGGTGGAGGATCGCGCGGAGGCGCAACTCATCGATCTGGCCTACGACCGGAACCTGCCGCTCGTCGCGACCAACCCCACCTGCTTTGCCGAACCGGATTTTCACGAGGCGCATGACGTGATGCTGTGCATTGCAGACAGCGCCTATGTCGAAAGCGCGGACCGGCGGGCGTCATCGCCCGATGCGTGGATGAAACCTGCGGCGGAGATGGAACGACTGTTTCAGGATCTGCCGGAGGCGCTCGCCAATACCCTCGTGGTGGCGCAGCGCTGCGCCGTCATGGCGCCCAAGCGCAAGCCCATTCTGCCCAGCCTCGCGGGCGACACAGAGGGCGAGGCCCTTATGCTGCGTGAGCAGGCGAGCGCGGGGCTCGAGGCGCGGCTGGCCAAGGCGGGGCTGGTGGCGCCTGACGCGCGCAAAAGCTATTTCGACCGTCTCAATTTCGAACTCGACATCATCATCCAGATGGGCTTTCCGGGCTATTTCCTGATCGTCGCCGACTTCATTCAGTGGGCGAAGGCGCACGACATACCGGTGGGGCCGGGGCGCGGGTCAGGCGCGGGCAGCGTCGTCGCCTGGGCGCTCACCATCACCGATCTCGATCCGCTGGAACTGGGTCTGCTGTTCGAGCGCTTCCTCAACCCCGAACGCGTGTCGATGCCGGATTTCGACATCGACTTCTGCGAAACCCGCCGTGGCGAGGTGATCCGCTATGTGCAGGAGAAATATGGGCGTGATCATGTCGCGCAGATCATAACCTTCGGAAAGCTGAAGGCCCGCGCCGTGCTCAAGGATACCGGCCGCGTCCTTCAGATGGGATATAATCAGGTCGACCGGCTCGCGAAGCTCGTCCCCAACCACCCGACCGATCCGTGGACGCTGTCGCGTACGCTGCAAAAGGGAGGCGTGCCCGAATTCCGGCAGGAATATGAGGCCGACGCCCAGGTACGGCGCCTTGTCGATCTGGCGATGCGGCTGGAGGGGCTGCCGCGCCACAGCTCAACCCACGCGGCGGGCGTGGTCATCGGCGACCGCCCGCTGTCCCAGCTCGTTCCGCTGTATCGCGACCCGCGTTCCGACATGCCTGTGACCCAATTCGACATGAAATATGTCGAAGGCGCGGGACTGGTGAAGTTCGACTTTTTGGGTCTAAAGACCCTTTCAGTGCTGCAACGCGCAATCGACCTGCTGCGCGCGCGCGGGGTGGAACTGGACCTGGCGGCTCTGCCCTGGGACGATCCGGCGGTCTATGAATTGCTGCAACGGGGCGACACGGTCGGCGTGTTCCAGCTTGAATCCGAAGGGATGCGCAAGACGCTCGCTGCCGTGCGCCCGACCAATTTCGGCGACATCATCGCGCTGGTCTCACTCTACCGGCCCGGCCCGATGGACAACATTCCGATGTTCGGCCGCCGCAAGAACGGGCAGGAAGCGATCGAATACCCGCATGCCCTGCTTGAGCCGATCCTCAAGGAAACATACGGCATCTTCGTCTATCAGGAACAGGTGATGCAGGCCGCGCAGATCCTGGCGGGCTACAGCCTGGGTGACGCCGACCTGCTGCGGCGGGCGATGGGCAAGAAGATCCAGGCTGAAATGGATGCGCAGCGCGACCGCTTTGTCAAAGGCTGCGCGGAACGGTCGGACATACCGAAGGTCAAGGCGAACGAACTGTTCGACTTGATCGACAAGTTCGCAGGCTACGGCTTCAACAAGAGCCACGCGGCCGCCTATGCATTGCTCGCCTATCACACCGCATGGCTGAAGGCGCACCACCCGGCGGAATTCTATGCCGCGTCGATGGCGTTCGACATCCACCAGACGGACAAGCTCGCCATCTTCGTCGACGATCTCCGCCGCACGGGAGTCCAGATCCTGCCGCCGGACATCAACAAAGCGGGCGCGGACTTCACGGTAGAGCCCACGGCGCAGGCGGATGGGGACGATCCGCGTCTCGGCTATGGCGTGCGCTATGCGCTGGGCGGCCTCAAGGGCGTCGGTGAAAAGGCGATGGAGCAGCTTGTCGAGGAGCGGGAGCGGAACGGCGCCTTTAGAAGCCTGGATGATTTCGCCGACCGTATCGAGCCGCGCGTACTCAACCGGCGACAGCTCGAAAGCCTTGCGGCGGCGGGTGCATTCGATGCCATCCATGCGGATCGGGCGGGCGTCCATTCCGCGGCGGAGGTTATATTGTCGGCGGCGGCTAGCGCGCACGATGCCCGCGAAAGCGGCCAGGGCGGCCTGTTCGGAGGCGAGGATACGCCACATGCCGAGGTGCGCGTTCCGCCTCACGAACCCTGGTCGAATTCGGCGCGCATGGCGCAGGAAAAGGACGCGTTCGGCTTCTATTTCTCCGCGCATCCCGTCGACCGCTATCGCCATATCGCGGCGGCGCGCGGCGCGAAAAGCTTCGGCGAGATCTGCGCCCAGCCTGCAGGAGGCGAAGGCGGACGGACCGGAGCGACGATGGCCGCGCTGGTCGAGGAGGTGCGCTGGCGCGAGACGAAGCGCGGCGCGCGCTATGTCGCGGCGACATTCTCGGACAATAGCGGCCAGTTCCAGGCGAGTTGCTTCGACGAGGTCGGATGCAAGATGATCGCCGATTTCGTTCAGGCTGGGGAATGCGCGCTGCTCACGGTGGAGCTGGAGCGCCTGCCCGGGGAAGAGGTGCCCCGCGTCACGGTACGCAATGTGCAGGCCTTCAGCACCGTTGCCAGCGGAATGCGCATGGAGCTGTGGATCGACGTGAACGATGCCGCAGCCCTGCCGCAGATCGCGGCGGTCCTTTCCGGTGCGCGGGGCGGCCGCTGCCAGGTCCGTCTGCGCTCACGGGTCAAGGACGGACGGATTGCCGAGCTGCTGCTCGGCCGGGATTTCCAGATCGACGCCGAGGCGATGGAGCGTCTGGCGGTCATTCCAGGCGTCGCCGGCGTGGTCGTGCCCGAACGCCCTGCCCTGCGGCTGGTGGGGTGACAGCTGGCGGCCGGCACTGCTTTAGAGCATTAAACGCAGCGCGCTTTAGCGCCGGCGCTGTTCGTAGTCGATGCGGATGCCCACCCACTCCCCGATCAGCGACCGTCCGCCGCGACGCGGAGGGCGCACGCGAAATTGCCACGCCGCCGCCAGCACCGCCGGGGCAATGCGCGATCCCTGCGGATATTCATCGACCACCACGCACTGATCGACGCGATAGTCCGGTTCCGTCTTGCAGGCGATCAGCCCCCAACCCGGGCCATCGGCGGTAGAGAGATATCCCGACAGTTCATTGTCATAAGGCTTGCGATACCATTGCGCTGCGTACAGCGGCTCGCCGTTGGGGCCGGTGCCCATCAGCGGGGTGTCGCCGGAGGCCGTATCGACGGGGCCGCTGACTTGCGGTGCGGCGGCCACGCGCGCGGGGCGCTGGGGCAGGCGGGAAATATCGGCAACCGCCAGATCCTGCATCGACATCGGGATGAGCAACGGCAGCGGCGGCGGTTCGGTTCGCGGCTTTACCTCCTCCTTGGGCTGCGCTTTCGTCATCTGCTGTGGCTGCGTCTTGGTCTCGCGGGGCTTGGCGTCGTCCGCGTCGGCTTTCTGGGCGGGCGGCCCGACATTGAAGGCCGAAAGCTGTTCGTCGGCAAATCTGGGGGTCGGGGCGCGGCGGCCCAGTGTCAGCAGCGCCATTACGAGCAACGCTTCGAGAACAAGTGCGAGTACGACGGCGGTCGCGCGTCGTCCCAGATGCAGTCTCAGGCCCGCAGGTAATAAGGCGGGAAGCGTGCGGATCGGTTTTGGCAAATGGAGAACTCCGACCAGCATTCCATGCAAACGGCCGGATCATATCTCCGTGGTTTGCGCTTGCAACGCGCGGCTCGCGTTGCCCGTCTGCGCATGAACGGCAATTTAACGGGGCGCAAGGATACTGTGCCTTATAACAATCGCATCTGCGCGCCTTCGGGCGGCTCGAACAGGTCGCTGCGCAGGCTGATTTCCCCGCGAGGAAGTCCGTTGCGGGCCAGCGCCTTGCGAAAGCGGGTACGGAACAGGTCCGCCCACGGCCCATGCCCCCGCATCCGCTCGAAAAATTCGCCGCGATAATCGCGCCCGCCGCGGATGCTCTGGATGATCGCCATCACCTTGCTCGCGCGGTCCGGATAATGCGCGTCAAGCCACGCGCGGAACAGCGGCGCGACCTCATGCGGCAGGCGCACGATCATGAAGGACGCGCCACAGGCGCCCGCCTCGGCGACACGTGCAACGATCGCCTCCATCTCATGATCGGTGATCGCGGGCACGACCGGCGCGACATTGACATGCACCGGGACGTCGGCCCGGGCGAGCGCGCGCACGGCGGCGATCCGCTTTTCGGGATGTGGCGCTCGCGGCTCCAGCGTGCGGGCGATGGCCGGATCGAGGCTGGTGATAGAGAGTGTGACGCAAACCAGATGATCTCGCGCCATGCGCCCAAGCAGGTCGACGTCTCGCAGGATGCGGTCGGACTTTGTTGTGATGAACAGCGGGTGGCGCGTCTCGGCCAGCACCTCGATACATTCGCGCGTGATGCGCCAGCGTCCCTCGATCGGCTGATAGGGATCGGTGTTCGTACCCATTGCAAGCGGCGCGGCGCGGTAGCCGGGCTTCGCCAGTTCAGCTCGCAACAGCTTCGCCGCGTCGGGCTTGGCGAACAGCTTCGTTTCGAAATCGAGACCGGGCGACAGGTCGTGGTAGGCATGGGTCGGACGGGCGAAGCAGTAGATGCAGCCGTGCTCACATCCCCGGTATGCATTGATCGACCGGTCGAACGCTATGTCGGGGGATGTGTTGCGCGTGATGATAGTGCGCGGACGCTCAACGCTGACGCTCGTGCGCGGGCGGGCTGGATCGCCATCGATCCCCGGCTGAGCGTCCAGCCAGTCGCCGTCCACCTCCCGCACCGGCAGGTTGAACCGGCTGCTTTCGCGGTTCTCCGTCGCGCCTCGGCCCTTGGTGATTCCCATGACGCGCATGAGAACATAAAGGGAACAGTTTGACAAGGGCGCTGCGTCGGACGACACAGGGTTTTGCGATTGCTCGGGGGGAACAGATGATCTTGAGATCGGCAGTGGCCATTATCGCCCTCGCCCTGTGCTGGGGCGTGCCTCGCATGGCACATGCGGCAGACCCGGCGCCATGCGGCCCTGGTCTGGTATGCGCGAGCAAGCCGCAAACGATTGTCGATGCATTGCTCGCGGCCGGATACAAGGCCCGGCTGACGAAGGACGGTGAGGGCGACCCGAAAATCGAAAGCGCCGCCAACGGTTATGATTTCTCGATATTCTTTTACGATTGCCAGCAAGGCCGGAACTGCGCCTCGATCCAGTTCCAGGTGAGCTTTGCTGACGACGGAAAGAACACGCCGGAACTTGCGAACGAATGGAACCGGTCGAAACGCTTCCTGCAGATGTCGGTGGGCAAGGACAACGGCCTGCGCGTGTGTTACGATGTGACCACCGTTGGAGGGTTGAACAGCAAGAACTTTGCCGACGTGATCGACTGGTGGGCCGGTATGATGGGGCAACTCAACCGCTTCTTCAAGGAACAGGGCTAGCCCCTCGCCCCACATTGAACAATTGACTTATCGCTCCTTCAGCCTCGGCATCATCTCCACGAAGTTGCAGGGACGGAAACGGCTGTCGAGCTGATGCACCAGGATGTCGTCCCACGCGTCCTTGACTGCTCCGGGGCTGCCGGGCAGCGCGAAGATATAGGTCCCGCGCGCGACGCATGCGCAGGCTCGCGACTGGATCGTGGAAGTACCGATCTTCTGATAGCTCAGCCAGCGGAACAGCTCTCCGAAGCCGGGAATTTCCTTGTCCTGCACCTTAAGCAGCGCTTCGGGCGTGACGTCGCGACCGGTCACGCCGGTGCCTCCCGTGGTGATGACACAATCGACCTGCGGGTCGTCGATCCATCCGTGCAGCCGGGCGAGAATATGTTCGACATCGTCGGTCTCGATCGACCGCGCCGCCAGTTCGTGCCCCGCCGATGTTATGCGAGCGGCGAGCGCATCTCCGGACGTGTCTTCGTTGAGTGTGCGTGTGTCGGATATGGTGAGCAGCGCTATGCGAACCGGAAGAAAATGTGCGGTCTCATCGATGGGCATGGTCTTTTGGGATCCCTGAAAGCGTTTCGTTTTGCACGGTAGCTGACTTGGGGTCGCGAAAATATGATATTTATCAGTGCGCGATGCGGTAACTGATCTGCACCGCCTTGCCCTGCTTCATCGCCGGAAAAGCGGGCCATTTGCCCTGCGCCATCGCGGTCAGCGCACCGGCGCGGCCATCGTCACGAAGCTGGTACATCCAGTAGTTCCGCATGACGATGTTCACATAGGCGCGGGTCTCATAATAAGGCAGGGATTCCATGAAGAGCAGCGGGTCCCCGCCGTCGCGCACTTCCTGGTTCCACCGTTCCACCGGTGTCGGGCCTGCGTTGTAGGCAGCCATGATCTTGGGAAGAAGGCCACCTGTCGCGCTCGAGCGGCTGAGCTTTTCGAGATAGCGCTGGCCATATTCGATGTTGGTGGACGGCACGAAAAGCTGGTCGGGCGACCCCGAAATCTCGCGCGCGGTGCCGGGCATGACCTGCATCAGGCCGCGCGCGCCGGCGGGACTGACGGCGTCGGAACGGAAGTTCGATTCCTGCAGCGTGTGCGCGAAGACCAGGGCCGGGTCGACGCGCCACCCGCCGTCCGGTGCCCAGTTGGGGCGTGGAAAGCGGGCGAAGTTGTCCGGTTCGTGCCCGGCCGGGCCGTGATGGGCGAGCCACAGCCCGGTGGCGGGCAGGTTCAGCGATTCCGCCAGACCGAGCACGGCCTTGTAATCCCGGGTTCCGCCGATCGCCGCCTGACGCCGGAGCAGATCTCCGGCGAGATCGGCTTCGCCGATGTCGCGGAGCGCCACGGCCGCCTTTACCGCCGGTTCCCGCTCCAGCCTCCTGATGTCGGCGTCAGGCGGTGCCGAGGCTCGGGGAGCAGCGATGCCCAGCGTCTCGCGCGCGAGCATGCCGTAGAAACTGTCGGCTTTGCGTGCGGCAAATTTCATCCAGCCTTCGACCTTCGCGGGTTGCCCCGCGTTCATCCAGGCGCGGCCCGCCCAATAGGCGCCTGCCGCCTGCATGTCGTCATTGGACGCGCGCCGGGCAACCTGCTCGAACGAAACAGCGGCGGCCTGCGGGTCGCTTTGTCGCCAGGCCGAAAGCCCCACCGTCCAGTGGGCCTGTATTGCCCATTCTCCGGTCGAACCGCTTTCGAGCGCGCGCGCGGCGAGGCGGCGCGCGTCCGCCTCGCGGTTTTCGATGTAATAGGACCACGCAATACGCTGGCGCACCTCGGCCAGGCCATCGGGTGAAAGGGCAGGCCCGGCCGCGTTCAGCAACGCCTCCGCGCCCGCCGGGTCGTCGGCCTGGATATACGGCAAGACCTGTGCGACCAGCGCCTGGGAAGCGGGATCGTTGGTGACCGGTGCAAGTGTGCGGCGCTTGGGCGTGCCGCCAAGCCAGACCAGCGGGCGTACCTGCGGTCCTTGGGGAAGAAGCTCCGCCCCCCGTTTCTTCGCCAGCCGCCCCAGTTGCTCGGCGTTGGGGACCCAGCTTGCCTTATTCAGCAGGTCGAGCAGGTCGAACAGCTCCACCTTGGGCGAATTCTTTGCGGTATAGAGCTCGGAAAGCGCCACGGCACGAACCGGGTCGTCCCCATCCAGTGCGAACGCCCTCATTCTGGCCTCTGCCCAGTTCGATGCGCGCAACGCGGCGAACAGGGCGCGATAGGCGTCTTTTCCTCTCAGCGGCTGAACCGATTCCATTGCGATGGTGGTGTCGATCGGGGACGGCAGCGACGCCGGTTCATCCGCGCGCGCGCTTCCGGCCTGCGCGCCAAGCGCCGCCATTGCCACTCCGATCAGAAAATGCCTCACTGTCCGCAATTCCTTGCCAGCCGCCGTAACGACCGCCACGCTTCCGCCTTTGCCGATGGTTGTCCCAACATCAATCGCGGATGGACGACCGGCACCGCGTTAACAATGCCGCCATGATGGTTAACAAATGGTAAATTTTCTGCACTCGGGCCTGGTCCTGTCGAAAGCAGCGCACGACTCGCCCGATCCCCGACCAGCATGACGGCCGCCGGTTCGACGAGCGCTATGTGATGCCGCATCCGCTGGGCGAGCTGATCTGTCAGCGCAGGGTCCATGGTCCCCGGCGGGGGCGTGACGAGGCTGAGCGAGGCGACATAACAATCACTCATGTCGATCCCGATGGCGCGGGTCATCCGTGACAGCAGCCGCGCCGCGTCGGCATCGAATACCTGCCCCGATTCGCGAGCGTCGGCGTCCGGAGCGTCGACGACAATCATCAGCCTGGGCGCGGGCGCACCCGCGGGCAGGATGCGCGGCCCGGGCCAGCGGCTCTCCGGCAGGCCCGGCGACGCCGCCAGAAATTGGTGAAACTGATTCAGGTCATGGGGCAAGTCCGCACCCGCATCCTGTCCGGATGGCTTGGCCGCGGGCGGGACGTGGGTCTTGAGGCCCAGCCAATCTGCACGATCTTCCGCCACAGGCGTGTCAACGCCTGCAAGCCTCCACCAGCCCAGCAGTCCGTCGATATGCGCGCGCGCGGTCCCCGCCGCCCCTTCTGTCATGCTGAACCCCGCCATGGGGCGACTAGGCGCACGGGTTGACGAATTCGTCAAGAAGGGTCATCGCGGACGGTGCCGAACCGTTGGAACTGCACGCCAATCGGTGCATGGTCTGGATATGCACGCAGCGGGGTGAAGAAGAGATGACTGATCGCGAATCAATGCCTTACGACGTGGTGATCGTCGGCGGCGGCCCTGCGGGCCTGTCGGCCGCCATCCGTCTGAAGCAACTCGCCAACGATGCGGGCAAGGACGTTTCCGTCTGCGTTCTGGAAAAGGGATCGGAAATCGGCGCGCACATATTGTCGGGGGCCGTGATTGACCCCCGGGGACTTGACGAACTGCTGCCGGATTGGCGCGACATGGGCTGCCCGATGGCCGAGGTGCCGGTGACGGATAACCGCCACTGGTTTCTGACGGAAAAGGGCAAGCTGGCGATGCCGCATATCATGACGCCCCCGTTCATGCACAACAAGGGCACCTACACGGGATCGCTCGGCAATATGTGCCGCTGGCTGGCGGAGCAGGCAGAGGGACTCGGCGTCGAAATATTCCCCGGCTTCCCCGCTGCCGAAGTGCTCTACAACGACGACGGCAGCGTAAAGGGTGTGGCAACGGGCGACATGGGGGTCGCGCGCGATGGCAGCCACAAATCCGACTATCAGCCGGGGATGGAACTGCATGGGCGCTATACGTTCTTCGCCGAGGGTGCGCGGGGGCATCTGACCAAGCAGCTCAAGGCGAAATTTTCGCTCGACGCCGATTGCGAGCCGCAGGTCTATGGCCTCGGCATGAAGGAGCTTTGGGACATCGATCCGGCCAAGCATCAGCCGGGCCTCGTGATCCATACCCAGGGCTGGCCGCTAACCGACGCCTATGGCGGCGGTTTCCTGTATCATCAGGCGAACGGGCAGGTGGCGCTCGGTTTCGTGGTCGGCCTCTCCTACAAGAATCCCTATCTCTTCCCGTTCGAGGAATTTCAGCGCTGGAAGCAGCACCCCGCGATCCGGCAATATCTGGAAGGCGGCAAGCGGGTTTCGTACGGCGCACGCGCGATCAACGAAGGCGGCTGGCAATCCGTGCCCAAGCTCGAATTTCCTGGCGGCATGCTGATCGGCTGTTCGGCGGGGTTCGTCAACGTGCCGCGCATCAAGGGCACGCATACGGCCATGAAGTCCGGGATGCTGGCGGCGGAGGCGGCCTTTGCCGCGGTCGTCGCTGACCGGGGCGGAGACGAACTGTCCGCTTATGGCGAGTCGGTACGGTCAAGCTGGATCGCGGACGAACTCAAGATCGTGAAGAATGCCGAGCCTGCCGTGTCGAAGTTCGGCGGGACGCTTGGTACGCTGATCGCGGGCGTCGACATGTGGATGCGCTACCTGAAAATCGGCTTGCCGTTCACGATGGGGCACAAGCCGGATTGCACAAAGCTCTGGCGCAAGGAGCATTGCAAGCCGATCGACTATCCAAAACCCGACGGCGTCATCAGCTTCGACCGCCTCTCGTCGGTGTTCATCTCCAACACCAACCATGAGGAGGATCAGCCGGTCCATCTTCAGCTCAAAGATCCGTCGATACCCATCTCCTACAACTTGCCGCTCTATGACGAGCCGGCGCAACGCTATTGTCCGGCGGGTGTGTACGAGGTGGTCGGCCTGGCCGAAGGCGAACCCCGCTTTCAGATCAATGCGCAGAACTGCGTCCACTGCAAAACCTGTGACATCAAGGACCCGACGCAGAACATCAACTGGGTGACGCCGGAAGGCGGCGGAGGTCCCAATTACCCCAATATGTGACCTTAACCCGCTCCGGTTTCTTCCTCGGCGTCTCGCTGCGGCAGCTCTCACGGCTGCGGCGCTCGCCTTGTTCGCCCCTTTTGCATGGGCGGCGCGCAGTCCGGAAGCGAGCGAGGAGCAGCGCCTCGACGCTTATGTCCGCGCGCGCCTGGCGGAGGGCGACGGTGCCCTGCTTGCCGCGGCCCGGGCGTATCGGGAGGCGGCCGCGCTCGATCCCGGCAGCGTGGAGGTGGCGATCCGCGGCTATCGCCAGGCGGTACTGGCCGGTGACAAGGGCCTTGCGCTCAGCGCCGCGCGAAGCCTCGACGCGGCCGACACCCTGCCGCGCGACGCGCCGATACTGCTGCTTATCGACGCTCTCGACGGCGGAAAATGGGACGAGGCACGTGGCCTCATCAGCCGTCTGGAGCAGGAGGAAAGCCTCGCCTTCGTCGTCCCGTTCATGACGAGCTGGGTGTCCTTGCGCGACGGCCCCTACGACCCGCCCGTGGTTCCTGTCGACAAGCCCTATGCGATGTTCGCGGTGCGGTATCTTGAGGAACAGCTGCTGCTTCAACGGCTGGCGCAGGGCGACGCTTCGGGCGCGGCCGACGCTTATCGGCAGGCGAAATTGCGTGGTACGGCGCTGGGCGCCGAGGAACGGGCGCAGATGGCCGCGCGTTTCGCGGCGCTGGGGCGGCGCGATACCGCGCTCGATCTACTGGGGGGCGAAGCGTCCGCTGGCCGGGATCCGTTGCAGGCGCTGACCGATGCCGAACGGCGCTATGCCAAGGTTCGTTTCACCGCCCAGACGGGCCTTGGAAAACTGCTCTACCGCCTCGCACTGGACCTTCTGGGGCATGGGGAAGATAGCGCGACGCTCAGCATCGCGCGCATGGCGAGCTTCGCGGACCCGGGCAGCGAGGACATCAGGCTGCTGGTGGCGGAGGCGACGCTGGGTGCCGGCCATGCCGATGCCGCATATGCCGAGGCGGCGGGGATTGCCGAGGGCTCGGCAGTGTGGCTCGCCGCCCAGTCGGTGCGGCTGCGTGCTCTGCTGGAGCAGGATCGCGTTGCCGAGGCGGTGGCCGGGGCACGGAAACTGGCCGGAGACAGCGACGATCCACGCCGCTGGCGGCTGCTCGGCGACATATTGACGGGGACGGGCGATTTTGCCGGCGCGGCACAGGCTTATGTCCAGGCCCGATCGCGCATGGCGAACAAGGATGATCCCGCGCTGCTGCTGCAACTCAGCGCCGCGCTGGAGCGTGCGGGGCGCTGGTCCGAGGCGAAGCCGATGCTCGAAAAGGTGATTGAGCTTGCGCCCGACAGCGCGACCGCGCTCAATCATCTCGGTTATGCGCTTGCCGACCGGGGCGAGGATCTGCCGCGTGCAATCACGCTGCTGGAAAAGGCCAACCGGCTGCGCCCTGACGAACCGGCCTTCGTCGACAGCCTCGGCTGGGCACTGTTTCGCGCGGGTGAGAACGAAAAGGCGCTTCCGCTCATCCGCCGCGCGGTCGCGGCCGAGCCCGGCAATCCTGAGCTGAACGAGCATCTGGGCGACATATTGTGGGCAATGGGCCGCCGGTTCGAAGCGCGCTACGCCTGGAAAGCCGCACTCGTGGGCGTTGACGATGACGGCGAGGGCGCGCGGCTGCGGTCTCGCGTCGAGCGGAAGCTGGGCGATGCGGGGGTCGTGGTCGGCAACCCATGAACCGCGTGACCGAGACTGCCCATGCGAAGATCAATCTCGCATTGCACGTTCGCGCCCGGCGGCCCGACGGCTATCATGAGATAGAGACGCTGTTCGCGTTCACCGACGGCGGCGACGGGGTAGAGGTGGAGGCGGCCGGAACCCTCTCGCTCGACATCACGGGGCCGTTCGCGGAAGGGTTGCCCGTCGATGAGGACAATCTGGTGATGCAGGCCGCACGGGCGATGCAGCGGCATTTCAGTATCGCAGCGGGCGCCTGTATCCGGCTGGAAAAGCGTCTGCCCGTGGCGGCGGGTCTGGGCGGTGGATCGGCCGACGCTGCGGCGGTGGCGCGCGCGCTTAACAGGCTCTGGGTTCTCGATGCCGATGACGCCGCGCTGATCGCTGCGATCGGGGGACTGGGCGCGGATGTGCCCGCCTGTGTCTCATCGCGCACGACGTTCGGCCGGGGCATCGGAGAGCAACTGGAACCCGCCGCGGTTCCAGGCCTTCCCGGCACCTCGGTCCTGCTCGTAAACCCGATGAAGCCCTGCCTCACCGGCCCTGTTTATCGAGCGTGGGATGGCGCGGATCGCGGATCGCTGGCAGTCCACCGCAGCGCCTGGCGCAACGACCTGACGCCGGGCGCCGTGGCGCTGGTGCCGGAGATCGGCCTTGTTCTTTATGTGCTGGCGGAAATGGAAGGCACGACACAGGTCGCCATGTCCGGGTCGGGCGCGACCTGCTTCGCACTCTTCACGGACGACCATGCGCGCGACGCGGCTCGGGACGAGATCGGGGATATGTACCCCGGGTGGTGGTCGATGGCCGGGCGCCTGCGATGAGCGAGGCATTCACCCTTATCGACGGCGGTGATGTCCCGATCCTGATCGTGGGCGATCACGCCTCGAACCGCATACCCTCAGACATCGATCTCGGCATCTGTCCGACGCTGCTTGATCAGCATGTCGCATTCGATATCGGCGTGGCGGAGGTGGCGGCCCTCCTCGCCGATCGTCTCTCCTGCCACGCGGTACTGGGTACGGTATCGCGCCTGGTGATCGACCTTAACCGTGAGGAGGACAGCCCTGGCCTCATTCCGGCGGAAAGCGACGGCAGGCCTGTTCCCGGCAATATCGGCGCGGACCGTCAGGCGCGGCTCGACCGTTTCTACCGGCCCTATCATGCGGAGATCGCGCGGCGGCTCGCGGCGATGGAGCGGCCCTTCATCCTGTCGCTGCACAGCTTTACGCCATGCCTCGACAGCAGTCCGTGCGAACCCCGTCCGTGGGAGGTGGGGGTGCTTTACAATGAGGATGACTGCGGCGCCCGTATCGCGATTCCGTTGCTGGAGAAGGCAGGGTTCCACGTCGGTGATCAGCTTCCTTATTCCGGGAAACTTCTCAACGCGACGATGAACCGACACGCCGAAAACGGCGGAGTTCCTTATCTGGGCATCGAGATGCGACAGGATATATCCGGCGCGGCAGAGGGGCAGCGCCGCTTTGCGGAGGTCCTTGCTCCCGTGGTGGCGCGGTGCCGGGGCTTGCTTGCATAAGGGTCATGCGGACGATAGAGGCGGGCCGACAGAAAGGCCTTCCCCGATGACTCATACCTTCGACAAGTCGAAACTTCCCAGCCGCCATGTTTCGGTCGGACCGGAGCGCGCACCCCATCGCAGCTATTATTATGCGATGGGCTGGAAGGAAGAGGATATCGCCAAACCCTTCATCGCGCTGGCTTCGGCCGGAAATGACTCGGCACCGTGCAACACGACGCTGGATCAGCAGGCCGACTGGGCGCGCGAAGGCGTGCTTGGGGCGGGCGGAACGCCGTTCCGGTTCAACACGATCACGGTGACCGACGGAATTGCGATGGGTCATCAGGGCATGAAGTCGTCGCTCGTCTCGCGTGAGGTGATCGCGGATTCGGTCGAGTTGTCCGTGCGCGGCCATTGTTACGACGCGCTCGTCGCGTTCGCCGGGTGCGACAAATCGCTTCCGGGGATGATGATGGCGATGCTGCGCCTGAACGTGCCGTCGATCTTCGTCTACGGCGGGTCGATCCTGCCTGGTCGCTTCCACGACCGGGACGTTACCGTCGTCGACGTGTTCGAGGTGGTCGGCAAATATGCCGCCGGCGCCTGTCCGCTGTCGGAAGTCGTCGCTCTGGAAAAGGTTGCCTGCCCCGGCCATGGGGCCTGCGGCGGCCAATATACCGCCAACACGATGGCGTGTGTGGGGGAGGCAATCGGCCTTTCGCTGCCCAACAGCAACATGGCCCCCGCCCCGTACAAGAGCCGTCAGGAGATAGCGGTCGCGGCCGGGCGCCAGGTGATGAATCTGCTCGCCCGCAACATCCGGCCGCGCGACATTGCGACGCGTGAGGCGTTTGAAAATGCCGCGCGCATCGTCGCGGCAACCGGCGGGTCGACCAACGGCGCGCTGCACCTGCCCGCGATGGCGCATGAATGCGGCATCGATTTCGACCTGTTCGACGTGGCCGAGATCTTCAAGACGACGCCCTATATGGCCGATCTGAAGCCCGGCGGAAAATATGTGGCAAAGGACATGTACGAGGCGGGCGGCGTCTACATGCTGATGAAAAGCCTCGCGCAGACCGGGCTCCTTCACCTCGACTGCATGACGGTCACGGGCAAGACACTGGGCGAGAATATCGACGAGGTGACGTGGAACCCTGACCAGAAGGTCATCTATGACGCGAAGGCCCCGATCACCGCGACCGGCGGCGTCGTCGGCCTGAAGGGCACGCTTGCACCCAACGGTGCGATCGTCAAGGTTGCGGGAATGCAACGGCTTCAGTTCACCGGCCCCGCGCGCGTGTTCGACTGTGAGGAGGATGCCTTCGCGGCGGTCGAGGCGCGCACGATCCGGGAGGGGGAGGTCGTTGTCATCCGGTACGAAGGACCCAAGGGCGGCCCCGGCATGCGCGAGATGCTCTCGACCACGGCGGCGCTTTATGGCCTGGGCATGGGAGAGAAAGTCGCACTCATCACCGATGGACGCTTTTCCGGTGCGACGCGCGGCTTCTGCATCGGCCATGTCGGGCCGGAGGCTGCGGAGTGCGGGCCGATTGCGCTGGTCGAGGATGGCGACATCATTGCCATCGACGCCGAGGCGGGCACGATCGACCTGCAGGTCGATGAGGCCGTTCTGACCGAACGGCGCAAGGCGTGGCAGCCGCGCCAGAACGATTATGGGGCCGGGGCGCTTTGGCGCTACGCGCAAAATGTCGGCCCGGCGTATCAGGGCGCTGTCACGCATCCCGGTGCCGCCGCGGAGACCCATGTCTACGCGGACATCTGATCCGGCTCGGCGCCGATGACCGGCGATCCGGTCCTTACCGCGGCGGAGATGCGCGCGGCGGAACAGGCCCTGTTCCGCGCGGGTACTCCCGAATATGAGGTGATGGTCCGCGCAGGTCGGGCGGTGGCCGACATCGTCTGGCGCGTGGGAGGCATCCAGGACACGCTGATAATGTGCGGCCCCGGCAACAACGGCGGCGACGGTTATGTGATTGCGCGCACGCTGCGTGACAAAGGGGTTCCCGTGCGGGTCGCGGCGATGACGCCGCCTGCGACCGGCGCCGCGCAACGAGCGCGGGCCGACTGGGACGGCGAGGTGGAGGACCTGATGACGGCGCCGCCCGCCCGCCAGGTCGTTGACGCGCTGTTCGGTACGGGCCTGACGCGCGGGCTTGACGCGGCTGTGGCGAACCGGCTCGCGCAGTTGGTTGAAGGTGCGGCACACTCCTTTGCCGTCGATCTGCCCAGCGGAATCGCGACCGACACCGGTACGCCTCTCTCTCCGGTGCCGCATTTCGACATTTGCATCGCTCTGGGTCAGTGGAAGCGCGCGCACATGCTGCGCCCAGCGAACCAGTGCTGGAACCGTATGGTCTGCTGCGACATAGGCATCGAGGCGCCCGGCGCCAGCCTGCACCGGCTGGCCAGACCTCGCCTCTCGGCACCGGAGGACGGGGCGCACAAATATACGCGCGGCCTGGTCGCGGCCGTCGCCGGGGACATGGCCGGCGCTGCGGTGCTGGCGGCGGAGGCGGCCGCCCGGGGCGGCGCGGGATATGTGCGCCTCGTCGGTGCGCAGGCCGTTGTCAGTTCCAGTCATGCGATCGTGCGCGTGTCGCTCAGGGATGAGGCGGCGCTGAAGGATTCGCGTATCGCGGCGCTGCTCGTTGGTCCCGGTCTTGGCCGGTCGGATGCGGCGGCGGAGCGGCTGGGGCAGGTGCTGGCGCACAGCCACCCTGCGGTTCTCGATGCCGATGCGCTCTGGCATCTTGCACAGGGGGCGATGGGGGCTCTTCCCGAACGGGCGATATTGACCCCTCACGCTGGCGAGTTCGCTCAGCTTTTTCCGGAAATAGGCGGGTCGAACGGGGACGGCACGGTGATAGAGCAGGCGCTGGCGGCGGCACGGGGTTCCGGCGCGGTCGTGTTGCTGAAGGGACCGACCAGCGTCGTCGCGGCGCCGGACGGGCGCGCGGCGGTTTCGGACCGGGCGACGCCATGGCTCTCCACGGCCGGAACCGGCGATGTCCTTGCCGGGCTTTGCGCCGCGAGGCTCGCTGTCACTGGCGACCCCTTCCTTGCGGCTGCACAGGCGTTGTGGTTGCACGGCGAGGCTGCGCGGCTGGCCGGTCCGGCGTTCCTCGCGGACGATCTCGCCGCATATATTCCCACAGCGCTCGGGCGGTGCCTGTGACCGATCCCGGCCTGGTCGTCCGGGTCGCGGCGAAGGGCGACGGCGTCACGGCCGATGGTCGCCATGTGCCCATGGGTGCGCCGGGCGACCGGCTCATGGCCGATGGCGTTCTTGAGCCCGGCCCGCATCATGCCGCGCCGTCCTGCGTCCATTATCCCGATTGCGGCAGTTGCCAGCTTCAGCATATCGATGACGAAAGTTACACCGCTTATGTGCGGGATCGCGTGGCGGGCGCCCTTCTGGGGCAGGATGTGGAGGCGGGTCTGGTGATGCCGCCCCATATATCGCCGCCGCGCACGCGTCGCAGGGCCGCGCTGAAGGCCACGCGAATCGGCAAGAAATGTCTGCTGGGGTTTTCCGCCGGGGCAAGTCACCGCGTGGTCGACATGACGATGTGCGAGGTGCTGGAACCGAAGCTGTTCGGGCTGATCGCGCCGCTGCGCGGCCTGCTCCGCGACATGGTCGCCGACCGGCGGTCGGCACAGGTGAAGATGACGCTCGTCGATCAGGGTGTTGATCTGCTCATCGAGGGGGTGGCCGCCGATGGATTGCAGGCGAGCGAGCGGCTGACCGATTTCGCACGCACGCACGCGCTCGCCCGCCTTTCGATCGATGACGGCTATGGCCCGCAGGCGCGCTATGAACCCGAACCTGCGACCGTGAGTTTCGGCGGTGTGGCCGTTGCCGCTCCGCCCTTTGCCTTCCTTCAGGCGACGGCGGACGGCGAGGCGGCGCTGATCGAGGCGGTGCGCCCGGCTATCGTCGGCGCGAGCGTCTGGGCGGACCTGTTCTGCGGGCTGGGCACCTTCGCGCTGTCGCTGGGCGGCGGCGCCCGCGTCTATGCGGCCGAAGCCGCGCGCGAAATGGTGCTGGCGTTGAAGACTGCGGCGAACCGGACGGGGCGGCAACTCGCCGCCGATCATCGCGATCTGTTCCGTCGCCCGCTTGTTCCGGGGGAGCTTGACCGTTTTGACGCGATCCTGCTCGATCCTCCTCGGGCGGGCGCCCGCGAGCAAGTGGCGCAACTGGCGCAGAGCCGCGTTCCGGTGGTCGCTTATGTCTCGTGCAATCCGTCCAGCTTCGCACGCGACGCAAAAACGCTGGCGGAAGGCGGGTATCGGCTGGACTCGATCACGCCGGTCGGACAATTCCGCTGGTCCACCCACGTCGAGCTTGCCGCGATATTCAGGCGCTCCTAAAACCGGTGCATGTCAAACGAACGCGAAACGGGCCTCGTCCTTGATCCCCGATATGACGTGAACGGCCTCATCACCGCCGTCGTCACCGATGCCGATACGGGGGAAGTGCTGATGCTCGCGCATATGAACGCGCAGGCGCTGTCGCTTACCCGTGATACCGGAGAGGCGCATTTCTGGTCCCGCAGCCGGCGCGCGCTTTGGAAGAAGGGGGAGACGTCGGGCAATGTCATGCGCGTCGTCGATATGCGGATCGATTGCGACCAGGATGCGCTCTGGATTGTCGCCCGGCCCGCAGGCCCTGCCTGCCACACGGGTGCACGCAGCTGCTTTTATCGCCGGGTCGGCACGCAGGGGCTGGAAAGGATCGAATGACCCGCGCGGGCGTCCTCTGGCCAATTCCGCTGCTCGTGTGCCTCGCGGCCTGCGGCGGCGGTGAGGGTTCAGGCGCGCCGCAGGGTTCCGCAGACACTATGTCCCCCGCCTCCACACTCGAACAGGCGGCGATCGATGCCGGCATTGTCGCCAACGCCAGCGCGGTTCCGCCGATCGGCCTGTATCGCAACCGGCATGAGGCAGGCACCGACAGCCTGTGCGTCGTTCCCGGCGCGGCTGGCGAGTTGCGCTTTGGCCTCGACGCGGTTTTTGGCGAAGGTATCGCATGTCAGGGGAGCGGCACTGCGCGGAGATCAGGCGACAAGCTGATCCTGAACTTTGCGCGGTCGGCGTGCATCGTCGTTGCCGATTACGATGGTGACCGGGTCGCCCTTCCCGGCGTCGTTGACGTCGAATGCCGAAAATTATGTACCGAGCGCGGGTCGCTGGAGGGTGTATCCTTTCCACGCGTATCGCGCAGCGAGTCCGTGGCCCGAGACGCGCGCGACCGAAACAGGAGTCCGCTCTGCTCCTGAACGGTTGACGTGAACGTAAACGTAAACTATGGTCTTTCCATGAACGCAACACAACCAGGCTGGGTAGAACTGCCCGATGCACGGGGGCAGGATGCGTACTCCATATCGGATCTTGCTACGGAATTCGGGGTAACGGCGCGCGCACTGCGCTTTTATGAGGATGAGGGACTGCTGTCGCCACGACGGCAGGGGGTGGCCCGCATCTACGGCCGTCGCGAACGCGCACGGCTTGCCTGGATATTGCGCGCGAAGCGCGTGGGTTTCAGCCTCGCCGACATTCGCGAAATGATCGACCTCTACGACCTGGGTGACGGACGCGCGACTCAGCGCGACGTCACGCTGAGAAAATGCAGGGAACGTATCGCGCTGCTCGAGCGGCAGCGGGCGGACATCGACGCCGCCATCGAGGAACTGGCCGCATTTGTCGCCCTTGTTGATGCAGCGGTGAAGCTCGATCCCGGTTCCTGACTGCCGATAGCCCTTGCCTGCAGGAGAGTAAGCCATGCCGATCTACAATCCCCCGGTGAAGGATGCCCGCTTCGTGCTCGATGCGGTGGTGGAACTCGACAGATACAGCAACCTCGCCGGTTTTTCGGCCGCATCGCCCGATGTCGTGTCTGCAGTGCTGGAGGAAGGCGGCAAGTTTGCCGCGGAGGTCGTATTCCCGCTCAATCAGACCGGCGACGCGCAGGGCTGCATCCGCCACCCGGACGGCAGCGTGACCACGCCCGATGGTTTCAAGGACGCCTATCGCCAGTTCGTGGAGGGTGGCTGGCCTACCTTGCATGCGCCGGTCGAATATGGCGGGCAAGGCCTGCCGTCGGCGGTGGCGACGGCGTTCGGGGAGTTCATGTGCTCGGCCAACCATTCGTTCGAAATGTATCACGGGCTTACCAGCGGGGCGGTCAACGCGCTGCTCGCCAAGGGCAGCGAGGAGTTGAAGGCGGCCTACATCCCCAAGCTGGTCGACGGCACATGGACCGGCACCATGAACCTGACGGAACCGCACTGCGGCACCGACCTCGGCCTCATCAAGACCAAAGCCGTGCCGAACTCCGACGGCAGTTACGCGATCACCGGAACCAAGATATTCATCTCGGCCGGAGAGCACGACCTTGCCGAGAACATCATTCATTTGGTGCTCGCAAGGACGCCGGACGCGCCTGAGGGCAGCAAGGGCATATCGCTGTTTGTCGTGCCCAAGTTTCTGGTGAAGGCGGACGGGACGCCGGGGGAACGCAACGCCGTTACCTGTGGTTCGATCGAACACAAGATGGGCATTCACGGCAACGCGACCTGCGTTATGAACTATGACGGCGCTACGGGATGGCTGATCGGCGAGGAGAACAAGGGCCTTGCCGCCATGTTCATCATGATGAACGATGCCCGGCTCGGTGTGGGGCTTCAGGGGCTCGCGCAGGGCGAGATCGCTTATCAGAACGCCGTCCGGTACGCACAGGACAGGCGGCAAGGGCGCGCTCTGACCGGTCCTGCCGAACCCGGCGCCGCCGCCGATCCGCTGTTCGTGCATCCCGACGTGCGCCGCATGCTGATGGATGCGAAGGCCCTGACCGAGGGGCTGCGCGCACTGATGCTGTGGGGCGGGCTGCAGGTTGATCTTTCGCATCACGCCGCCAGTGAGGAGGATCGGCAGCAGGCGGACGATCTCATTTCCCTGCTGACCCCGGTCATCAAGGGCTATGGCACCGACAAGGGGTTCGAGATTGCCGTCAACTGTCAGCAGGTCTACGGCGGACACGGCTACATCCGTGAATGGGGGATGGAGCAATATGTGCGCGATGCCCGTATCGCCATGATCTATGAGGGCGCGAACGGCGTGCAGGCGATGGACCTCGTCGGGCGCAAGCTGGCGCAGAATGGCGGGCGGGCGATTCAGCTTTTCTTCAAGACCGTGGGTGAGGAGGTTGCCGTCGCGAAGGGCAATGCGCGCATCGCGTCCTTCGCCGATGCGCTGGAAAAGGCGAACGGGCAGCTTCAGGCCGCAACCATGTGGCTGATGCAGAATGGGATGACCAATCCTAACAACGCCGGCGCGGCTTCCTATCATTACATGCAGATCATGGGCATCGTCACCGTCGGCCTGATGTGGCTGCGCATGGCGAAGGCGGCTGCGGCAAAGATTGACGTTGACGATGGCGACCGGGCGTGGATGGAGGCGAAGCTGGTGACCGCGCGCCACTATGCGGAGCAGATCATGCCCGACGCGGGGGCGTTGCGCCGCAAGATGGAGGGCGGCGCAGAAGCGATGATGGCGCTGCCGCCGGAGATGTTCGCGGACAGGTGAAACCCCAGGCGCAGTCTGTTTATCGCCGAGCTAAACTGGCATCAAACTTGTCTTTTGCCGCATTCGGTGTTATAACATCTGTATGAACACGACGCTTAAAATCACCAAGGTCGGCAACAGCGCCGCTGTCATCCTCCCCAAGGAGGTGCTTGCGCGTCTTCGGGTCGAGTTGGGAGATACGATCTATTTGACCGATTCTCCTGATGGCTATCGCCTTGTTGCCGCCGATCCCGATTTCGAAGCGAAGATGAGGGCTGCCGAGCAGATCATGCGTGAGGATCGCGATATCTTGCGCGTACTCGCCAAATAATAAGCATGACGACAGTCGAGAGGGCCGAACCGATCTGGATTGATCCCGAGGTGGCGCTTGCTGTGCACGATCGGCAATTGGCGGAGCATGGCGGCGGAGTCGGGCTGCGCGACGCAGGACTATTCAGTTCTGCACTCTCCCGTCCACGAAACCAGTGGGGCTATGGCACGGATGATGTCTGTGCACTCGCGGCCGCTTATGCATTTGGCATGGCGCGCAACCACCCGTTTGTTGATGGCAACAAGCGAACGGCCTGGGTGCTTGCGCGTCTGTTCCTTGCGCTGAACGGCGCGGTGTTGTCATTTGATGCCGCCGACGCGATCCGCACGATGCTGGCTCTCGCCGCTGGAGAATTGTCTGAGGATGAGCTGGCCAACTGGTTCCGCGCGCATATCGCAGGGTAGGTCAGGACCCTTTTATCGCGTAAGCCGTGGTGGCCCGATGCGGGATGCGATGTCCTGACCCTAAATCAACACGCTGTCCTGCATCAGCCGAACGACACGCGCAGCCCGGCCGCCGCGCGCCGCCGCAACCCATAGCCTACCGCGCCGAATCCCAGGATCATCGTCGTAGGACGCGTCGCTGCCGCTGGCTATTTCGGACTGGGGGGTCGCACCGCTTCTGCAAGCTTGCCCATCGAGACCCGCTCCCGCATGCAGTTGCGCGGGTTGTCCTGCGGTATCTTGTCGCAGTTCCACAGCAGTCGTTGCAGCCCGTTGTCGGCGTTGTGGATATAGCTGAATATCATGGAGGAGAGAGAGGCAGGCGTGATCGGAAAAGTTCGCGGTACGCTTTCTCCCGCGCGCCATCCCATGATGCGGCATTTCGTCCGGCCAGAGCAGAATGTCCGCGCGATCATGACATACTGGCCGGTCGCCATGTCCCAGGGAAGCTGAACGACGAAGGCGTCGCCCTCCGGTGATGTCGCGACCATGCGGGCGCCGCCCGAAAGCTGGACGAAGCGCGCTCCGCCCTCGACCTGCTGCGGTGCGTCGGCAAGGTCCTCGGCGCTGGCGGTCATCTGCGGCGCGGTCAGCAAGCCTCCGGCATGGGGCGGGGACAGGCGGGCGAGTGAGGCGATGTGCGGTTCGGGTCCGCCGGCGGCTGTGCGGAATGCGCCTGGCGTTCCCCACCATCCGGGCCAGCGGAAGAAGAGGTGGGTGTGTATCTCGGCGATCTTGTCGAGACTGGCGCTCCAGTAAGGGACCACCCAGTCGGTATGATAATGGGTGGCGTAGCCGACTTTCTTCTCGACCAGGCCGCTCATCATGCGGCGGGCGAGGCTCCGTGCGCGGTCCCATGCCGCGGCGGACGGCGTCCGGGCCATCGCACCGTCGCAGGTGAACGTGAACTGGCACCCGCTGTCGCGCTCCGCGCCCTGGAACACGACCCCGCATATGGTTTTGGGGAAGGCCGGATGGCGCAGGCGGTTGAGCACCACCTGGGCCACCGCCTTCTGGCCAACGGGATCGTCGCCCGCCTCATAATATTGCGCCGCCGCGAGGCAATCGAGGGCGCGGGCCTGATCCTCTCCGCCGCCCGCAAAGCGGAACGGCCGCGCCGCCGGGTTGGGCGCAGTGGAAAAGGGAATGCCCGCGTTGATCGTCCGCGCCTCCTCGGGCCGCAGCTCAAGTATGCGGGCCGGCTCGACGACAGGGGGCACCTGCGCCGGCAAGGGGCGGGCGCTGGTCGCCACGGGGCGCCGCGCGGGGGCGGTGGGGCCGAGGCGCGCGAAATAAGTGCCGAGAAGTGGCAACAGGAGCAGGAGCAGGAGTGCCGCCCACATCGCGCGCCGCCGGCCGGCCGCACGCGCAAGCCCGGCCGAAGCCGTCACCATCGACTGGCCATTCACGGCCCGACCAACTTATTCCGGCAGAAAGTCGGGCACGGAGAGATATCGCTCGCCCGTGTCATAATTGAACCCCAGAACCTTCGTGCCTGCATCGAGTTCCGGCAGCTTTTGTGCAATTGCGGCGAGTGTTGCTCCGGACGAGATGCCGATCAGCATTCCTTCCTCCCGCGCGGCGCGGCGGGCCATCTCCTTGGCGTCGGCCGGATCGACCTGAATAACGCCGTCAAGCTCCTGCGTGTGGAGGTTCGCGGGGATGAAGCCCGCGCCGATACCCTGTATCGGGTGCGGCCCGGGCGCGCCGCCACTGATCACGGGCGAGAGCGTCGGCTCGACCGCGTAGACCTTGAGGTTCGGCCAGTGCCCCTTCAGCACCTGGGCGCAGCCGGTTATGTGCCCGCCGGTCCCGACGCCGGTGATCAGCACGTCGATCGGATCGCCGCTGAAGTCGGCCAGGATTTCCTGTGCCGTCGTGCGGGCGTGCACTTCGATATTGGCTGCGTTTTCAAACTGCTGCGGCATCCACGCGCCCGGGGTCTGTTCGACCAGTTCCAGCGCGCGCTCGATCGCGCCTTTCATGCCTTTTTCACGGGGCGTCAGGTCGAAGCTCGCCCCGTAAGCGAGCATGAGCCGACGGCGTTCGATCGACATGCTCTCGGGCATGACGAGAACCAGGGGATAGCCTTTAACGGCCGCCACCATGGCGAGTCCGACGCCCGTATTGCCGGAGGTCGGCTCGATGATGGTTCCGCCGGGCTTCAGGCTGCCGTCACGTTCCGCCGCCTCGATCATCGAGAGCGCAATGCGGTCTTTGATCGACCCGCCGGGGTTGGACCTCTCCGACTTGATCCAGACCTCGGCATCGCCGAACAGGCGATTGACTCGGATGTGGGGCGTATTCCCGATGCTGTCCAGGATAGACGCGGCTTTCATGTTCGGTTCTCCCTATCAAGTTGTCGCCGTCGGCATGTCCGGTGGGTCGAATGTCCGTGCCAGTCTAAGCTCCGGATAGAGTCTCGACCAGAGCAATGTTATCATGATGGCGGCGGCGCCGCCGAAGATTACGGCGGCTGCCGGACCGATCAGCGCGGCGAGAAAACCGGACTCGGCCTCCCCCAGCTCATTGGACGCGGAAATGCTCAGGTGAGATACGCTTCCGACCCGGCCGCGCATTTCATCGGGCGTGTAGACCTGCACCAGCGTCTGACGCACGAAGACGGAAAACATGTCGGCGCTGCCCCAGATCATCATCGCGACCAGCGCGACAGGTACGGCAAAAGGTGCGGGGATGAACGCGGTTGCGCCGAAGATTATCGTCGCCCCGCCGAAGACAATCACCGCCATCAGCATTTTGAGACCAACTTCGCTCTTCAGCGGACGGTAGGCAAACCACAGCGCCGTCACCGCCGCGCCGATTGCGGGCGATGCCGCCAGATGCCCCAGGCCAGCGGCACCGACATGCAATATGTCGCGCGCATAGACCGGAAGCAACGCCGTCGTCCCAGCAAACAAGACCGCGAAAAGATCGAGTGTGATCGCGGCTTGCACAAGCCGGTTGCGCTTCACATAAGCGAGGCCGTCGACCATCTGGCGCAGAGGATGCCGTGCCGTGTCATGCGGCGGCTGCGGCACCTTTCCGATCATCGCAAGCCCGGCGATTCCGATCAGGAACAATATGCTGGCCAATGCATAGGCGCCCCAGTGTTTGATCGCATAGGCATAGCCCCCCAATGCGGGCCCGGCGATCACGCCCGCCTGCCACACCACGCTGGAGAAGGCGATCGCGCGTGGAAAAACGTGTCTTGGCACGAGGTTGGGCGCCAGTGCGCCGAGCGCCGGGCCGCTAAACGCCCGCGCCACGCCGAGAACGGCTGCGACACCGAAGATTATCGGAAGACCCGCCCGGCCTTCATAGGCCGCAATCCCAAGCGTGCCCGCGCAGAGCAATTGCAGCGTGGCCGTGCCTTGGGCAATCAGCCGGCGGTCGAAGCGATCGGCGA
The DNA here is from genome assembly GCA_036278355.1 of Sphingobium sp. Taxonomy (GTDB): domain Bacteria; phylum Pseudomonadota; class Alphaproteobacteria; order Sphingomonadales; family Sphingomonadaceae; genus Sphingobium. The sequence continues at coordinate 3,921 of DASULD010000162.1, read as the reverse complement.
CCCAGCCGCTGATCGGAGTGAGCAGGAACAGCGGCAGGAACTGGATCAAACCGATAAGGCCCAGTTGCGCGGCGGCGGCCTTGGTATCCATGGTCAGCCGGGCGATATTATACGCCTGCCAGCCGATCACGAGCATCATCGCATTCTGCGCCAGATTGGTCGCGAGCCGCGCGATCAGGTAGAATCGGAAGTTACGATAGGCGAGCGGATGGTTCGAACCCGAGATATCGGAAGTCGCCGTATTGCCGTCCGTATGTTTCATGCCGCGTCCATTGCACGGCGTTCATCGCGCCTGCAACACTCTATTTCCTTGTCCGATCCGCCGCCAGGCTTCACGGAACGGCTGAGGCCAACCTTGCTGTCACGCGATGCTGACGAAGCTGTCGATCACCCGTTTGTGGCCGGCGAGATCGAACTGGATCTCAAGTTTGTTGCCGTCGATCGTCGTGATCACGCCATAGCCGAACTTCTGATGAAACACGCGCGTGCCCGTGGAAAGGTCGTCGCGCGGCTTCGCGGCCATCGATATGGCAGGCGATCGGACCTCTTGCGGGAAGCTGCCCTGCTGGCCGATGGCGCCCGTCCTGCTTGCTCGCTGCCATCCGGGTCCGCGCCCGGCGCCACGCGAAACATCGCGAAACGGGTCGGGCTGGTCGGCCCAGTTGGTCCTCCAGAGGCTGGCGCCACCTCCCACACTGCTTTCCTCTTCCACGTGGTCGGATGGCAGTTCGTCAATGAACCGCGACGGGATGGAACTGGTCCACTGGCCATAGATGCGGCGGTTGGCTGCGTGGATGATATTGCAGCGGCGCCGGGCCCGCGTAATCGCGACATAGGCAAGGCGGCGCTCCTCCTCCAGTGCGGAGAGGCCGCCTTCGTCGAGCGCGCGCTGCGACGGAAACACGCCCTCCTCCCAGCCCGGCAGGAACACATGTTGAAACTCGAGGCCTTTCGCAGCGTGGATTGTCATCACCGTGACCTTGCGTTCGTCCTCCGCCGCGTCGTTGTCCATCACCAGACTGACATGCTCCAGGAAGGCGCCCAGCGTCTCGTACTCCTCCATCGCGCGGGCGAGTTCGGAGAGATTTTCGAGGCGTCCGCTCGCCTCCGCCGTCCGCTCGGCTTGCAGCATCGCGGTATAGCCGCTTTCGTCGAGCACGGTGCGGGCAAGTTCGGCGTGCGGGAGAGCGCTTGCCATGTCGCGCCAGCGGGCGATGCTCGCGACGAAATTGGCAAGCGAGCGGCGCGCCTGCGGCGTCAGTTCGTCGGAATCAATGATGCGCACCGCGGCGGCGAGCAGTGGCACTCCATCGGCACGAGCGAGCCGATGGACCTTTTCCAGCGCCTTGTCGCCAAGCCCGCGCTTGGGAACGTTTACGATCCGTTCGAAGGCAAGATCGTCTGCCGGCTGGACGACCAGGCGCAGATAGGCGAGGGCGTCCCTGATTTCCGCTCGTTCGTAGAAACGAAAACCGCCCACGATGCGGTATGGCAGGCCGATCTGGATAAACCGGTCCTCGAACTCCCGGGTCTGGAACTGCGCGCGTACCAGGATCGCGAACTCGTCGAGCGGTTGTCCCTGCGCCTGGGCGCGTTCGATCGTGTCGCTGACGGTGCGGGCCTCCTCCGGCCCGTCCCACACGCCGAGCACACGGACCTTTTCTCCGGCCGCCTCCTGCGTCCAAAGCGTTTTTCCGAGGCGAGCGGCGTTACCGGCGATGAGCCCGGACGCCGCGCCCAGAATATGGGGCGTGGAGCGATAATTCTGTTCCAGCCGGACGATTTTTGCGCCCGGAAAGTCCTTCTCGAACCGCAGGATATTGGCGACCTCGGCGCCTCGCCACGAATAGATCGACTGGTCGTCGTCCCCCACGCAACAGATATTCTTGTGTTCCTGCGCCAGCAGGCGGAGCCACAGATACTGGGCGCTGTTGGTGTCCTGATATTCATCCACCATGATATATCGGAAGCGACGCTGATAGGTGGCGAGCACCTCCCGCTCGCGTTTCAGCAGGACCAGCGGCAAGAGCAGCAGGTCGCCGAAGTCGCAGGCATTAAGGGCGGAAAGCCGCGCCTGATAGGCGGCGTACATCTTCTGGCCGCCGCCATGCGCGTAGGACTCCGCCTCGGCGGCTCCGATGTCGTCCGGGCTGAGCCCCTTGTTTTTCCACTGGTCGATCAGGCCGGCGAGCTGGCGCGCAGGCCAGCGCTTTTCGTCTATCCCCTCCGCCTGGATCAGTTGCTTCAGCACGCGGAGCTGGTCGTCGGTGTCGAGTATCGTGAAATTGCTTTGAAGGCGGAGCAGTTCGGCGTGCCGACGCAGCATTTTCGCACCGATCGCGTGGAAAGTACCCAGCCAGGGCATCCCCTCCACCGCCTCACCGATCAGGCGGCCCACGCGTTCCTTCATCTCGCGCGCCGCCTTGTTGGTGAAGGTGACGGCAAGGATCTCGGACGGATAGGCCTTTCGCGTGGCGATCAGATGGGCGAGACGGGCGGTCAACGCCGCCGTCTTGCCGGTTCCGGCACCCGCCAGGACCAGGAGGGGTCCTTCAGTCGTAAGCACCGCCTCACGCTGCGGGTCGTTGAGGCCTCGCAGATAGGCGGAGGTGGGATTGGTACTCGGGGCGGGAGGGGCGTTCATGTCGAACAATTAGGGAACGCAGGCAGAGCGGGCAAGCGCCCTGAGCGGAATTTTCAGGTTCAACTCCGTTTTCGCAGCGACAGCCCGTTTGCGTGCACGGAACAAGCCTGGGTCCCGGGCTTTCTTCAACACATTGTACAGCAACTGGAGACTCAGCATGAACAAAAGCATGATCCTCAGCCTGGGCGTGCTGCTTTGTTCGCCCCCCGTGGCATATGCCCAGCTCGGTACGGGCTCTGGCGTTGGTACCGGCGTAGAGGCCGGGACAGGAGCGGGAGTTGGAACGACCGGCGGCGCTACCCTTCCACAGACTGGTGCTGACACAAACGTGCCGGAAACTGGCGGGACCGTGGGTTCGAGCGGTAGCGGCAGTGTGGCCGGCGATACCGCTCCCCAGGCCGGCGCGGATGCCTCCGGAGCGGCGACGGGCTCGGGCTCGTGGAACGCGACTGCGGGGTCCGCCAACGCCGACGCTGCCGCATCCGGCGGTGCCTCAGGCGCGGCTGGAGCATATGGCGATGCCACCGGTGCCGGCACGACTACAGGGGCGACCGTCACCACCGTGGTCGGCGGAAACATGACGCCCCCGCCCGCGCCGCGTGACCATTATCCATTCTGCAGCAAGACCATCACCGATCACTGCATGCAGCGGGGAGACGCGCGGCGAAATCGCAACCGGTAACTGTCCCGGATTAACCCGGCATGGTTCCGGCAATCCGACACCGGCACGGGACACGGGCACGTTACGCCCGACCTCCGGCTCTGATGCCGGACTAGCGGAACGGCGTGTCCACATAATCCGCGCCAATACCATTGGCCGCAAAATGTGCACGGCGGCGGCGATGTAATCATGCGCGTCGTAGTGCCCGATGCTGTTACCCCCTCATCGAGCCAGGTCAGGGGTCCCTGAACGATGAAGAACACCTTCATCGGTTCGGTGGACTATAGGCCACGAGCGTATGGCCCGCTGGCCGTGAGAGTATGAGCGAGGCCCTCGCGATTAGACGACACGATCAGTTCATGACGCCGTCGCGCTCGGCCTCTCCGCCCTCGACGATCCGTCCGTCCAATAATCAAGTTGACTATCCTAACGGCCTTCAGGTCGGTATGTTAGGCGCAAGAAGCGAGGTCAAGTCTTGCGAATCCGCCATGGGAGGAAATGATGAGCGATCTCTCGGCATCGGTGGCATGGGGCGGCACCGCGGAATATTTCCTGGCACGCCAGGAAAGCCACCGAGGCGGCGTCTTTCCCGTCCATGCGCACGATCATTTCGAAG
>DASULD010000161.1:0-24936 GCA_036278355.1 Sphingobium sp. | reverse complement strand
GGAGAGCAAGTCGCTGAAGATGTACCTGACGTCGTTCCGCAATCATGGCGCTTTCCACGAAGCCTGCACGGTCAGCATCGCCAAGCGCCTTCAGGACGAGTTGAAGCCGGTCTGGCTGCGCATCGGCGGCTATTGGTATCCGCGCGGCGGCATCCCCATCGATGTGTTCTGGCAGAGCGGCGTCGCGCCTGCGGATGTGTGGGTGCCGGATCAGGGCGTGGCGGGGTATCGCGGGCGGGGGTAGGAGAGGGTGGTTTCCATCCCCACTTGTCCTACAGCCCCGGTTCTCCGCTATACGCCCGGCTGAAGGTCCGAAATTCCCGGCCCCGCGCCATCCGAAGGACCTGGCCGGATACTCTCCCGGCGCCCCCGGATGGCACGATGCGGGCGGAACGCCAGTTCGGCCCGATGGGCTAAGCAAGCTCAGGCTCAGCCCGGACTGGTCAATCCCGATTGGTCTGGCCTGGCGTCAGGCGGCCTTTTTCGAATCCCGGTAGCGGTCAATGGCCTCCAGCGTGATGCGGCGGGCTTCGGCGGCGTTGCCCCATGTGCCGACGCGGACCCACTTTTCCTTCTCCAGATCTTTGTAATGGGTGAAGAAATGTTCGATCTGCGCGAATACGATGTCGGGCAGGTCGGACTTTTCCTGAACGTCGGAATAATAGGGAAAGGTCGTGTCGTCGGGTACGCACACCAGCTTTTCATCGCCGCCATGCTCATCCTCAAGATTGAGTACCGCGATCGGGCGGGCACGCACGACACAACCGGGAATGAAGGGTGAGCGCGCGACAACCAGCGCGTCGAGCGGGTCGCCGTCGGGCGAGAGAGTATGCGGCACGAAGCCATAGTTGGCCGGATAGCGCATCGGCGTGTGCAGGATGCGATCAACGAACAGCGCGCCGCTCGCCTTGTCGAATTCATATTTCACGGGCTCGCCGCCGGTCGGCACCTCAATGATCACGTTGAGGCTGTGCGGGGGGTTCTCACCCACCGGGATCAGATCGATTCTCATGTGCTGCCTGGCTATGCTAAAGGTTTGATAATAGGGTGGTTATGTTCTTGGCTGGAGCAGCCGGTCAAGACTGCCCTCACCCTCTCCTGATTTTTCGAGGCGCGGATAGCGCAAGCCGAACGAATAATCGAGCCTGATCGTGCGGTAATTGCTGTCCTGCTTCACGATAACGTCTATCGGCTTTTTCTCTTTTTTTGCATCCGTCAGCGCTTCCTTGAAGACATCGCCCGAAAATTCAATGCCATTAACCGCGATAATCTTCATGCCCGCCGCAAGACCCGCTTCGAACGCAGGGCTGTTCCAGATCACCGACACTATGTCGCCGTCCGTTTCTATCGCCAGCCCGACGCCGTAGCTCTGGTCGATGCCCTTGATCGCCTTTTCGATGTCTTTCGTCGTGCTGTTGGGAGTCTCGCCATAGACAAGGCGATAACCGCCGAGTTCCAGGCCGCCCTTGGGGGCTTCCTTGCTTGTCGAATCGACACGGGTGCGCAGAAAACTCGCCCAGTCAAAGGGCTGAACGGCGTTAAGCGTGTCGACGACGTCCTTGCGCGTGTACGTAAGCACTCCCCAGTCGCCGTCGCGCGTTCCGAAAAACGCGCGCGCGAAATCGTCCATGCCCCGCGCGCCCCGGCTTTGACGGCGGATGATGGCATCGGCCTCAAGCCAGGTCAGCAGGCCCTCGTTGTAATAGTCCTCCGATCGTTGCCAGCTCGCCCACGCCTTGGGCCGCCTGGCGGAGATGATCGGATCGTGAGTCGTGTCGGCGAGGGGCCGCCACTCGCGCCCCTTGGCCAGGTCCAGCCGCGCGGCGATGGAGGCCAGCGCATCGAGCGTCTGTTCCTTCGTATAGATGCCGGAGCGTGCGCCCAGCACATAGCCCCAGAACTGCGTCTGCCCCTCATACACCCACAGGAGGTTGTCCTGCATCGGCGTGCGATAGTCGGGCGTCCAGAGCAGTTCCGGCCTGCGGAACTTGCCGTTCCAGCTATGGACCAGTTCATGGGGCAGGAGGTTGCGGTCGCCCGGCCCGTCATTCCATTTGGTGAAATATCCGGGATCGACGGCGTTCTCGGAGGAGCGATGATGCTCAAGCCCGATGCCGCCCATCTCCTCGGTGATGGCGAGCAGGAAGCTATAGCGGTCGAAATGCCTGGCGCCGAACAGCGCCAGCGCCTCGGCCACCAGCTTCCGGTGCGTCGCGATCTGCTCCGGCGTCGCGGCCAGTTCCGCCGCCCGATCCGCCACCATGTCGAGCGTGACGCCGTTGCCGATGTCGACCGTCCGGCTGTTGCGCCCCGCGAATACCGGCGAATCGATCAGAGTTTCATAGTCGGTTGCCTCATACCGCACCGTGGCGCCGGTCCTGCTGCCCCGCAGGGCGCTGAACGCGGCCCACCCCTCGGGGTAGGTGACGCTGGCCCGCACGGGGATGCGGCGGACATAATGGCCTGCCGGGTAGAAGGAGACGGTTTCGAACTGCAGGTTCATCATGCGGCCGGTTACGGCGATGCGGCCCTGATCTGGCTTTGTGGCGTTGAGGAACTGAAATTCCAGCACCAGCTCTCGCGCGCCATCGGGCACTTCGACATGGAAGGCGTAGACATCGACCGGGTCGCGCGTCCAGCCGACGGCGCGGCCGTTGGCAGTGATCTTCAGCCCCGCCACCTTTTCGATCTGGCCGCGCGGGCCATGCTTGCCGGGCAGCCACTCGGGATAGAGCAGGGTCAATGGGCCGGAGGACGCGAGCGATATCGTCTGCCTGACGCGCCAGATGCGCTGGGTGGTGTCACTGGCGTCGATGTCCAGCACGATCGTGCCGGGCCAGGGGATGTCGCGCGGGGCCGGGATGGCATCGACGACAGGCTGGGCCGCGGGTTGTGACCGCGCGAGGGGCTCCACCCCGTTCTGCGCCAGCGCGACGGGCGCAAACGAGGCGGTGGAGATAAGGAGAGCAAGGGCAAACAACTGGCGCATCAAAAAAGCTACTCCCTGCGAATACCACTGCACAATGGCGAAGGATGGCGATTCGGTCCATCCCCGGGGCGATACGCTTCGTCGTAGCAGGCGGGCGGAAGAGGAGGCGGGCCGGTCCGCAGGAGGGGTGTGGCATATTCTTGCGTGATGGCGCCAATCTTCGGCAGGATTGACCGCGCGCGTCTGCCAACATGCTATTCCCGCTTCGTGATTGCATTCATGATAGGCGAAGATGGACCAAGCCGCGAGGGCAGGAGATGACGGTAACCGCTTCAATCCCATCGGGATCAGTTGGCAATGTCGCACCGGGCAAGGCTATACCTGCGGCGAGCAGTCGGCTCGCCAATATAGATGCGCTTCGCGGGTTCGTGATGGTGCTGATGCTGCTGGACCATCTGCGCGAAACCTGGTTCGTCCATTATGCGGTGACTGACCCCGTAAACGCGAGCACCATCCTGCCCGCAATGGGATTTGCCCGCTTCGCGGTGAGCTTCTGCGCGCCGATCTTCGTGGCCCTTACTGGTCTGGGCGTCTACCTGTTCAGCACCAAACACACTGTCGAAGAAACCACATCTTACCTGCTGAAGCGCGGCCTTCTGCTGATGGCGATCGAACTGGTCTATCTTTCGCCGCTATACTGGGGGATCGTGCCGCAACCGACGTTCTGGCTGCAGGTTATCTGGTGCATCGGCGTGTGCATGATTGCGCTGGCCGTGCTGATGCGGCTGCCCCGCCCGGCGTTGATCGTTCTGGGCCTGGTGCTGGTCTGCTTCCATAATCTGCTCGATCCGATCCGGCTGACACAGGACGACGCGCTGTTTCCTCTCTGGGCGATGCTGCATCAGCGGGACGCGATCCTGCTGCCATTCGGCTTTGTGGCCAAAACAACTTACCCCATCCTGCCGTGGCTCGGCGTGATTTCGCTCGGCTTCGGGATCGGACCATGGTTCCGCCCGGATACCACGCCTGAGACTCGGCAACGGCGGCTGCTCATGCTGGGCTTCGGCATGATAGTCGCGTTCGTCCTTCTGCGCCTGCTCAACATTTACGGCGACAAGCCTTGGTATGGTGTCGAAGGCGATCCGATACGCAGCCTCATCGGCTTCATCTCGCTGACGAAATATCCGCCGTCGCTGCTCTTCCTCTTGCCGACGCTAGGCGGCGGCGCGCTGCTGCTCGTTCTGTTCGAGCGGATCAACACCTCCCGGCTGGTCGAAGCGCTCGCGGTGTTTGGAGCGGCGCCGATGTTCTTCTACCTCCTTCATCTCACGGTCCTGCGTGTTCTGTATCATGGCGCGCTGGCGATATGGGGGCCGAACCAGGGTGAGTATTTTGTATTCGACAACTACAACTGGGTGTTCGTCTGGTACGTCGCGATGCTCTTGCCGCTGTACCTGCCGACGGTCTGGTTTGCGCGGTTGAAGCGGCGTCGCCGGGACATCGCCTGGCTCAAATATTTCTGAGAGGCGAAGCCGCTCGGCAATGGCGTGGCCGTGAGTCGGATCTGCCGAGCGTGCCCACTGCCCGCCTGAACAACTCGGCGCCGGGCTTCATCAAAACTGCGTCCGCAAAATCTCAAAACAAAACCCCGCCGAAACGACGGGGTTTGTCAGCAGTATGAAGGGACCGGATGGATATCCGGTCCCTTTTTGCTTTTCCCCGCGAGGGGAATTCCGATTAGCGCTTCGAGAACTGGAAGCTGCGGCGAGCCTTGGCGCGGCCGTACTTCTTGCGCTCGACCGTGCGGCTGTCGCGGGTGAGGAAACCCTCTGCCTTGACCGCGCTGCGCAGCGCGGGCTCGTATTTGGTCAGCGCCTGGGCGATGCCGTGCTTGACCGCGCCGGCCTGTCCGGAAAGACCGCCGCCCGTGACCGTGCAGACCACGTCATACTGGCCTTCGCGATCGGTAACGCTGAAAGGCTGATTGATGACGAGGCGCAGCGTTGGCCGCGCGAAATAAGTTTCCTGATCGCGGCCGTTCACCGTGATCTTGCCGCTGCCGGGCTTGACCCAGACCCGCGCGACCGCGTCCTTGCGGCGGCCGGTGGCATAGGCCCGGCCACTCGCGTCCAGTTCCTGCTGACGCAGCGGAGCGGCTTCGACGGCGGGCGGGATATTACCGGCGGGCTCGGCGGTTGCGGCCGAAACGTCGCCGGCCAGTTCGCCCAGATCGGAAAGGGACTGACGATTATCGGTCATTATGCACCCACCTTGTTCTTGCGGTTGCGGGAAGCAATATCGAGCACTTCCGGGTTCTGGGCCTCATGAGTATGCTCCGGCCCGGCGAAGATGCGAAGGTTGCGCATCTGCTGACGGCCGAGGGGGCCGCGCGGGATCATGCGCTCGATCGCCTTTTCCAGCACGCGTTCCGGAAACCGGCCTTCCAACACCTTCTGCGGCGTTATCGCCTTGATGCCGCCCGCATAGCCAGTGTGCTTGTAATAGACCTTGTCGGTCAGCTTGCGGCCGGTGAACTTCACCTTGCCCGCGTTGACGATGATGACGTTGTCACCACAGTCCACATGGGGCGTGAAGCTTGGCTTATGCTTGCCCCGAAGGATATTGGCGATGATGCTCGCGGCCCGGCCTACCACCAGTCCGTCCGCGTCGATCAGCACCCATTTCTTGTCCACCGTTGCCGGGGTCGCCGGCTTGGTCGTTTTCATCAGCGCCTTCATGGCCCGAAAACTCCTGATTGATACGTGCTTCCGGCCCTGCGACCGGGAAGAGAAGCGCGCTAATGGCGTTGGATCGCCTGTAAGTCAAGAAAAAGCAGGCATTTCAGGACCGGTAAAATAATACCCGTCACCGATGAGTGCGATCATTCACCCATTGGGCGAAGGGATGTGGCGCGCGCACCGCTGGCCAGGACAGGATCGCCGGAACCTCGTACGGATGCATGGTCTCGATGCGATCGATGAGATCGTCCACGCGCGCCGCCGTGGTTTTGAGAATGACGGGAAACTCGTTGCTCTCCTCCAGCCGACCTTCCCATTCATAGAGCGAAGTGCAGGGTGCCAGGATGTTCGCGCAGGCGGCAAGGCCCTGCTCGATGACATGGCGAGCAACCCGCTCCGCATTTTCGCGATCCGGGAAAACAGCGTAGACCAGGGCGATCCCGCTCATGCGCGGTGGCCGTCGCTATGCGCGGCCCAGGTAGTCGCCAGCACGAGAAGGGCGCCGATCCCCTGATGAGCGACCGCCAGCGGAAGCGCGATGCCGCTCATCACGGTGGCAATGCCCAGTAGAACCTGCGTCCCCACTGCTGCGTTGAGCGCCATCGAGGCCGGGCGATTTCCCGCCCGCCGCGCCCGCCGCGCGAGTACAATCAGCGTTGCTGCCGTGATCCATGCCCACCAGCGATGCAGAAAATGGGTGAGATAGGGGTCCGAAGTGATCGTGGCCCAAAGCGACCCGTGCCGCTCTATCCCGTCGGGTATGAAACGTCCCTGCATCAATGGCCAGTCGGAGGCGACAGAACCTGCGTTCAGGCCTGCGACATAAGCACCCCACAAAAGCTGCACCGTCAACACCAGCCCGGCCACCGCGGCAAAGGGCGTGAGTCGCGCAGGCCGGGAATGGGGTGCGCGATCCAACTGGAACAGATCGAGCGCGGTCCAGATCAGGCCGGCGGCGATGAATAACGCGGTCAGCAGATGCGTGGCCAGACGGTAATGGCTTACGTCGGTCCGGTCGACCAGCCCGCTGGATACCATCCACCAGCCGATCGCGCCCTGCAACCCGCCGAGCGCAAGCAGAGCAAGGAGACGCGGGCCATAGCCGGGCGGGATCGCCCGACGCAGCGCGAACCAGAGCAGCGGTAGCGCGAAGGCGACGCCGATGAGGCGTCCCAGCAGCCGGTGGGACCATTCCCAGAAAAATATCGCCTTGAAGTCGCTCAGGCTCATCCAGCTATGGATTTCGCGATATTCGGGGATTTGCTGGTACTTGCGGAACTCCGCCGCCCATTGCGCCTCATTGAGCGGCGGTATCGCCCCCGTCACCGGCTTCCATTCGGTGATCGAAAGACCCGACTCAGTCAGGCGCGTGATACCGCCGACAACAACCATCACCACGACAAGCGCGGCCACCACAGTCAACCAGATGGCGATGGCTCGCGGGCGGGCGGTATCGGGAACGGGGCTATAGAGCATGCCGTCCCATGCGCCTGTGCTTGTACGAATTCAAGGGAATGGGTGCAGCAATAAATCGCGCTTGGGGAAACTTTTCACTGCGATGATATATTGTATCCTGCGTGCCGAGGCGCTATGCCAGCCTGTGTCTGGAGAATTCATGGCCACTAGCTTCAAATCCGCGACGCGGCTCGACCGTATGGCCATTGGGCTTTCCGCCTTCTGTGCCGTGCATTGCGTCGGGACGATCGTGCTTCTGGGCACGCTGTCCTCACTGGGGCATTTCTTCACCGCGCCGATCGTGCATGAGGCCGGCTTGGCCGTCGCGCTGCTGCTGGGCGCCATCGCTCTGGGCGCAGGGCTGCGGCGGCATCGCCTGCTATGGCCGAGCATTGTGGGAACAGGCGGCCTGACGCTGATGGGAATGGCGCTTTTTGTCGACCATGGCGTGGCGGAGGCGGCACTGACCGTTTGCGGGGTGAGTCTGGTCGCGACGGCTCATTATTTCAATATGCGGGCGGATGGCCGCCGCCGGTCAAGTTGCTCAGTCTCTGGTCTTGCCATGAACATGGCGGCGAACGGCCAGGGTGGACATCAGGTTGACCGCCAGCGATGCCCCTGCGATTGACCACGCCGCGCCGACTTCCTCCCACAACGGAAGGAGTGCCGCCAGCAGCGCAAGCTGGATGGCCGCGCCCGTAAGGCGCAGGCGCAGAACCGTCATCCCGTTGGTGGATGCCAGCAGGGCGGGCTCCTTGTTGATGGCGATAAAATCAATGGCGGTTGCGATGCCCAATATTACCAGAACCGGATACGCGGCGAGGAATTCCGGGCCGGCAATAAGCCACAGCATGGGCTTGCCCAAGGCAACGACGATGAGCATCAGCATGGCCCCGGCCGCGATGGCGATGCGGTCGGTCTTGCGTAGCAGCTTGCGCAGCGCCTCACTTCCTCCCGTCGCGCGGACATGGTTGAGCTCTGCATAAGTGGAGCGGGAAACGAGGGTCGCGATCTTTGCAAGCGACCGAGACAGCTGATACGCGAGGCGAAACAGGCCGGCGGCGGCGGCACTGACGAATCCGCCGAGGAGCAAGACCGGAGCCTGAGAACTGATGCCGGAGATCGACGTGCCAAGGTTGGTCACGGCGAGGAACCGCGCCAGCCCTTTCTCTTCCTTCAACGCCTGACGGAAGTGCAGGCTGTGCCGCCAGGCAAGCGTCTCTGGATCTATCCGCCAGGCAAGGATCCAGAAGCAGATCGCCGATGCCAGCTCGGACGCTGCCCAGGCGATCAGGAACCCGGTGACATCGGGCTTCAGGAACAGAACCGCGATGGTTCCTGCCATCCTGACGATCGGAACGACAGTCTCGGCATAGGTTGAAAGGTCGAAGCGATGATGCAGCCGCAGTACCCCCATCGGCGTCGAGCGGACAGCCGCCAGGAGGGCGAGGCTGTAAAGCATTGCAACCTGGCCCGTTTCCCGATCCCAGGAGCCGAAATGGACGAGCACGATCGTTGCGCTCGCGGCAACGGCTGCGCCGACCAAGAATCCCGCCACATCGAATAGCCGGCACACCGACACCAGACGACCCAGCGCTTCAATGCGGCCGGCGTGATGATGGTCAGCGCCAAAACGCATCACCGCTTGCCAGCTGTCGAACTGCGCAAACAGCGCGATCGCGCCGCCCATGCTCAATATCAGCGCAAAATTGCCGAATCCGGCAACGCCGAGGGTACGCGTGGCAATGGCGAGATAGGCGAGGCTCAGCACGGCGCCGACACCCTTGCCCGAGATCATCCACAGCAGATTGCGGGCGATCCGGGCAATCGGCTTTTCGGACGCCATCCAGATGCGTACCTTGCGCATCAAAGGCGGCGAAACGGAGGTATCGGACGTGAGCGGCGCCATCCGCAGTCCCGTGCCTCAAAAGCGCAGCCCATGCAAAAGGGTTTTGCTTGCCCGCTGGTTCGGATTAAGGCGCGCCGATGAGCCAAAGCCTGTACCAGCCCATCAAGCGAGCCATCATCCTGAGCGCGGGGCAGGGCTCACGCCTGCTGCCGCTGACCGCCGACATGCCCAAATGCATGATCGATTTTTCAGGGCGCACGCTGATCGAATGGCAGATCCGGATGCTCGCCGCCTGTGGGGTCCGCGAAGTTCATGTCGTGACCGGTTTCATGACGGAGATGGTGGAGGCGGAGCTTGCGCGTCTCGCCGGGCCCGGCCTCACGCTCGTCCCGCACTTCAACCCTTTCTACAAGGTGGCCGACAATCTCGGCAGTTGCTGGATCGCGCGGCAGGCGATGGAGGGCGATTTCCTGATCCTGAACGGTGACACGCTTGTCTCCGAGCGGTTGGTCGGACACGTGCAGCATGGTGGCGACTATCCCATCTGCGTCACTGTCGACGTCAAGGACCATTATGACAGCGACGACATGAAGGTGGAGCGAGACGGCGGTGGCGCGGGGAACCGGCTCGTCCATATCGGCAAGACCCTGTCTGCGGCCCAGAGTCACGCGGAATCGATCGGCTTCCTTGCCTTTCGGGGGGAGGGAGGCTTGCTCTTCCGCAACGCGGTCGAAGGCGCGATGCGTACACCGGCCGGCGTGGAAAACTGGTATCTGAAGGTGATCGATCAGATCGCCCCCACCGGCAAGGTTGGCATCGTTTCCATCAAGGGGATGGAATGGGGAGAGGTTGATTTCCTCAACGATGTCGAGGTGGGGGAGCGGCTGACCGCCAACTGGAACTGACGGCGCCTATTGCGTCGCTGCCCAATGCTCCGCCAGCCAATCGCACAGGGCGGATTTCTGGGCGTCGGAAAGGGCAACCGCCGATTTGAGGTCAGGCGGTCCGGGCCAGCCGGCGTCCGTGATGGAGAGGGCGTCATGGCTCCGCGCGCCCTCCCGTCGCGGGAACACATGGAAGTGTACCTGCGGGTCGACCATCATCAGCATGAGCCAGTTTATCCGGTCATATCCGACCGCTGCGCTCAGCATCCCCTCGACCCGGCGCGTTACCTCGGCTAGGTCGGCGTGGAACTCGGGCGGCAAGGCTCCGAATGCGGTCGCCTCCGACTTCGCCGCCACCACCAGCGACCCCAACGTAACCTGCGCGGGCCGCAGCAAAACGACCCAGTGTGCAGTTTCGCCGATCAGCGTCCCGGGGTAACCGAATTTCTCGATGGTCGGGTTCATGCCGCCTGCTCCAGCCAGCTTCTGATTTCTTCGCCGCGCCGCCGCGCCGCCACCATCTGGATGAGTTGCACCGCGTGCACAGCCAGCGAAACAACCGTCCACCAAGCCACGGCGATCAGGCCGAGATCAGGCCGCGCGAAAACGAGGCTGGCAACCAGCAGAACCATGTTTGGGTTCCGGCGCGCGGTGATAAGGCGGAACCAGCTGTCGAACGGGCGCCAGGTGTGCATGTCCATGCGAACCGTCTTGAGGAAGATGCCCTCGAACAGTCGCTGGACGATATATCCCGCAACGATCACCCCCATCAGCACCGCGAAGGTCGCTGGCGACAGGGCCAGACCGGCCGACTGAAGGCCGATGCCCCAGGCGAAATACCAGAACGGCGGGTGTAAGAGGTCGATACCGTGGTCGAAGACATTGCCCCATTTGCTGGAGGTGATCGTGCATCGGGCAAGCTTTCCGTCCACCGTGTCCAGCACCATGAAAGCGAAGCCGCAGGCCACACCCGCCCAGAACTGTCCCTGATAGAACAAGATCGTCGCTATTATGCAGAATGCGGCACCGATGCCGGTCACCATGTTCGGCGTCATTTTCAGCATGGCGGCGAGACGGGTGAGGTGAAACGCCAGTTCGGGCCACAGATATTTGGTGAGGATGTCGGTAACGCCCTTGTACGCGCCATAATAGCTGGCTTTTTCGATCGTGTAGCGGGTCTGCGGCGTCAGACGCATCGCGAACGGTGTTTCGGTCTTGCGTAATTGCTCGTTATAGAAGCTGGGAGAGCCAGCAAGGTCTATGGTCCGTTGGGGCGCATCGGCCCATTGGCCAATGACCGGCTCCGCCCCATACACAAACTGGGTGCCCGGCATGCGGAGCGCGAGCCGCATCAGCAGCGGATCGAACGCATAATCGAGATTGATGTGGAGTGTGCAGCCCGCTGTCACGGGGTGCTTGGCGGTTTCCTGCGCAATGAGACGGCGCGCGCGCTCGGCGGATGTCATGCCCCAGATGATCTGGTGCGGATCGCCTGCCGTCGCCACAGCGTGATCGTTCAAATCGGCCTGCCTCACTATTTGTCCAGATATTCCAGAATTGCCCTCGCCCCTCGCTCGGCGGCGCCTGAAGGGTCGCCACCAACGGAGTCCGCGAACGCCTCTATCTGCAAGTTACGATATTGGCTATGCCGTTCCGGAGCCCGGTCGATCGCGCGCATCAGGTCCTCTACATTGGAAGCGACATCGCCCAGGGTCCAGAAACGGTAGTCGGGGTTGTCCCTCCAGTCGGTGTCGTGGGCGTCCAGGAAGATGCAAGGTCGCGGCTCCAGCAAAAATTCATACACCTGGCTGCTCACATCGCCGACATAGATATCCGCGCCCATTGTGTAGGTCATGTCCGTCAGGCGAGGTGAATCGAGGTCGATCAGGATCTTGCCCGGCACCGCAAGCGACAGGATTTCGTCCCTGGCCGCTTGGGATGCGCCATGAAACAACCGCATATGCGGGGCAACGACGAGGTTATAGCGCTCTTGCCGGGAAAACGCGCCAATCAGATCCCTCCCGAAGCGGGGCCACGACGACAATTCCGTCCGAAAATGCGGCGTATAGACCACCACCGGCCGATCGTTGTCGAACAGGCGGGGGCCTGTTTTCGCGATTCGTTTCATGAAGTCCATTTTTACATAGCCGTTAACGCAATAATGCCCCGGCGTAATTGTCCCGGCTTCAAGCAGGCGTTGCTCGCTTTTGTTACCGGCTACCAGCACGAAATCAAAAAACCGGTCGCGGGGATCAAGCATGATTGCCCGGTCCCCGGCGCCGTGCGGCGTGAAGATGAGGCGGGTGTTCCTGCCGAGAAAATGTCGGATGATGGTGGTTGTGCGCTCCGGCACGACAATAGCGTCGAACGATCGGAGAAACCGAAGATTCTGGAACAGCGTCAGCAGCCTTGATCGATGACGGCGACGGCCGATCCCCCGCTTCAGGAGTACGGGCTGCGGACGGAACAACGGATAGGCAGCCGTGAGGCGTTCTATGATCGGCAGATATTCTGCTCCGGGAACGGCGATGCAGATGTCCGTCTGTGGAGAAAGCTCCTGTAGTTCGGCAGCAATCGGAAGCGAGTGCAGCAGATGGTGTGTTTCGCCGATGAACAAGAACAGGATACGCATTGTAGTCTTCAGTGCTTTCTGCTCACTTCCGTGATGGGCGGTGCCGGATGCTGGGACACAGGGCGGTGCAGACCAGCAAGGTGCGCGCCGCTGCGCCCTCATGTGAGAGATTCAGGTATGGCGCGACTGCACCCGTGCTTTTAAATGTTCGATTTGAAACAGTATTTGGGCGTAAATCTTCCTACGTCGCAGATGAGTTCTCAGCCTCTGGTAAGTTATCGCTTCCGATGGTGTCAGTTGCTTAAGAAACTGCCGCTTTTGGGCGCGCGCCTGACCTGAAGAGTACCCCCGGGAAAGGCGATGTCGCACCACGATACTTTCGTTGGCGATCGCAACCATCCCGCGAGAATAAGCGGCGCACAAAAACATCCAGTCGATCCCGAGTCCATAGACGTTTTGACTATAATTAGCTTGCCGCATGCGTGGGAGGAGCAGAGGAGACAGGGCGAAAACCAATCCGTCCGTGTGGGCTACGAGGCTGCATTCGCTATCCGCCAGGCGTTTGATCCGGGTTCTTTCCAGCCGCCATGGGGTGCCGGTCAGCCGGGGAATCCACACCCCGATTGCCTGGTCGCGATCGAAATCGGTCCGGCATCGGCTCACGACGCCCGACCAGTCATCGCATTCGCAATCGGCATGAATTATCATCATGACAGCTCCAGCCGTGCAGTGATCCAGGCACGCCTGGAACTTGTCTGCCCAGAACAGCCTGTCGTCCCTACGGAGAGCTTCGTACCCTGGAAACAGCTCTGGCGAATTGTCCCGGTCCGAATACACGATGGTCAAGCGGTCGGCTACGCCTGACAGTGCATTGGCGATCTGACCGGCGCGGTTGTGTTGATTGGTCCACGATATGATAAAGACATGAACGGCAGTCATCAGAAGTGACTCTCGTAGCATCGGATGACGTGCATGTCCGCGCCGGGCCTTGGTTTCATGAAACTGTTCCCCGTGATGCTCTCCCGCTTCGACGCACGCAATTTTGATTGCTAATCACCCTTCCGGTCTCCCGTTTGATTGGCTATGGGCGGGTTGAAAGGACTTCTCAATGGCCGAATTCACGCTTCCGAAAAACAGCAAGATCACCGGCAAGGGCAAGGTGCATAAGGCCGACGGGTCGGTCAACGTCAAGTCTTTCAAGGTCTATCGCTACGATCCCGAATCCGGTGAAAATCCACGCTATGATACATTCGAGATCGATCTCGACGCGTGCGGACCCATGGTGCTCGACGCGCTGCTGAAGATCAAGAACGAGGTTGACCCCACGCTCACCTTCCGCCGCTCGTGCCGCGAGGGCATATGCGGTTCCTGCTCGATGAACATGAACGGCAAGAACGGCCTCGCCTGCACCACCGCGATCGACGATTGCAAGGGCGAGGTTCGGATCACGCCCTTGCCGCACATGGACGTCATCAAGGATCTGGTCCCCGACTTTACCCATTTCTATGCGCAATATGCCTCCATCCAGCCCTGGCTTAAGACGGTGACGCCGCCGCCGGCCGGAAAGGAGCGGCTCCAGTCGCCTGAGGACCGCGAAAAGCTCGACGGTCTTTACGAGTGCATCCTGTGCGCCTGCTGCTCGACCAGCTGCCCCAGCTATTGGTGGAATTCCGACAAGTTCCTTGGGCCGGCCATCCTGCTTCAGGCCTATCGCTGGCTGGCCGACAGCCGTGACGAATATACCGGAGAGCGTCTGGACGAACTGGAGGATCCCTTCCGGCTTTATCGCTGCCACACGATCATGAACTGCTCCAATGTGTGCCCGAAGGGCCTGTCTCCGGCAAAGGCAATCGCTGAGACCAAGAAGATGCTGGTGGAACGGCAGATCTGACGGGACGGTCCTGCAACCTCGCGGGGGAAGGCGGGTTTCGTCGCAGTGACTGACATCAGGCATAGATACCGCGATCTCGTTGCGGCAGGGGAGCTTCGGCCCGACCCCGATCAGGCGGCGGCGGTGGATCGTCTCGCGCGCCTGCAAGAGCAGTTGGAAGCGCAGCCTCCGCGCGGTTCCACCTTGTGGAGGCTGCTGCGCCGGGCGCCGGAACCACCACGCGGGGTTTATCTCTGGGGCGGAGTAGGGCGCGGAAAGTCCATGGTGATGGACCTGGTCTTCGACAGCGTGAAGATCCATCGCAAGCGGCGCGCCCATTTCCATGAATTCATGCTGGACGTACATGCCCGCCTTGCCGATGCGCGCAGGTCCGAAAGCGGTGATCCGATCCCTCCCGTCGTGGCATCGATCGCCGAGGAGGCGCGCTTGTTGTGCTTCGACGAGATGGTGGTCAACAACATGGCCGACGCGGCTATCATGTCACGCCTGTTCACCGGCCTCCTCAATCAGCGGGTCACGATCGTCACCACATCGAATCGGCCTCCCGACGACCTGTACAAGGACGGGCTCAATCGGCAGCTGTTCTTGCCTTTCATCGATCTGGTCAAGGATCGGCTCGATGTCATGGGACTGAACGGGCCGACGGACTATCGGCGTGATCGGCTGGGCAACGCCGCGCTTTGGCATGTTCCCAACGGTCCGGATGCGACAAAGGCTTTGTCCACGGCCTTCTTCCGGTTGACCGATTATCCGGTCGAAGATCGCGCAAAGGTTCCGGGAGAGGAACTCCCCGTCCACGGCAGCCGTACGTTGTACGTGCCAAAATCGTTGAAAGGCGTCGCGGTTTTCTCGTTCAAGAGGCTGTGCGGCGAGGCTCGGGGCGCCAGCGACTATCTCGCCGTCGCCCGTCATTATCACACGGTTATCATCGTCGGTATTCCGGTAATGGGTCCGGAATCGCGTAACGAGGCGGCACGTTTCGTCACGCTGATCGACGCTCTTTACGAATACAAGGTCAAGGTGCTCGCAAGCGCGGATGCGGAGCCAGAAAAACTTTATCCCGCAGGTGATGGCGCTTTTGAGTTCGAGCGCACCGTTTCCCGCATTCTGGAAATGCAGTCAGACGCTTATCTGGAAAAAGGGCATGGCGAGGATTAAATATATTATTGCAATTTATTCGCAATATCATAAAAATTCCTGTTTTCTGGAAATGTGCTGTTGAATCCTTAAGGAATTCGGCTTAAGCGGCTCGGGCTATCGCGCCGGCTTGCCGGGCTTTGAGGAGTTTGACTGGATATGGCTCGGAAGAAGATTGCGCTGATCGGCGCCGGCAACATCGGCGGAACACTGGCCCACCTCGCCGCTCAGAAGGAGCTTGGCGACATCGTCCTCTTTGACGTGGTCGAAGGCGTTCCCCAGGGCAAGGCGCTTGATCTGTCGCAATGCGGGCCCGTCGAAGGATTCGATGCGCGCATTACCGGCACCAATGACTACAAGGATATCGCGGGCGCCGACGTCATCATCGTGACTGCTGGCGTTGCGCGCAAGCCTGGCATGAGCCGTGACGACCTTCTGGGTATCAACCTCAAGGTGATGAAGGCCGTCGGCGAGGGCATTCGCGACAACGCGCCTGAGGCGTTCGTTATCTGCATCACCAACCCGCTCGATGCCATGGTCTGGGCGCTGCGCGAGTTTTCCGGCCTGCCGCACAATATGGTGGTCGGCATGGCGGGTGTGCTTGATTCCGCCCGTTTCTCGACGTTCCTTGCCTGGGAATTCGGCGTCTCCATCCGCGACGTCAACACGTTCGTGCTGGGCGGCCACGGCGACACGATGGTCCCGGTGGTGCAGTATTCGACGGTCAACGGGATTCCGGTCCCCGACCTGATCAAGATGGGCCTGTCGACGCAGGAGCGTATTGATGCAATCGTTCAGCGCACCCGTTCCGGCGGCGGCGAGATTGTGGGCCTGCTGAAGACCGGCTCGGCTTTCTATGCCCCTGCCGCCAGCGGCATCGCAATGGCGGAAGCCTATCTTAATGATCAGAAGCGTATTCTGCCCTGCGCCGCCCATGTGAACGGGCAATATGGCGTTGACGGCCTTTACGTCGGCGTGCCGGTGATGATCGGTGCCGGCGGCGTCGAAAAGGTGATCGAGATCGAGTTGGACGACGAGGCAAAGACCAACCTTCAGGTCTCGGTCGACGCGGTCAAGGAACTGCTGGTCGCCTGTCAGGGCATTGACCCTAGCCTGGCCTAAAGAGCTGCACTCCCTTCCGAGGAATGTGAGCGGCCGAAGAATGGGAAATCGTAAAATGCCACACCACCTGAACAAGGGGTTCGCATGTCCATTCTTGTAGACAGGAACACGAAGGTCATCACTCAGGGGATGACCGGCGCCACCGGTACCTTTCACACCGAGCAGGCGCTTGCTTATGGCACGCAGATGGTTGCGGGCGTCACGCCGGGCAAGGGAGGCGCGTCGCATATCGGCCTGCCGATCTATGACACCGTGGCGGAGGCAAAGCACGCCACGGGTGCGACGGCGAGCGTCGTCTACGTGCCGCCGCCATTCGCCGCCGACTCGATTCTTGAGGCGATCGATGCGGAAATCCCGCTGATCGTCTGTATCACGGAGGGTATACCGGTGCTCGACATGGTGCGCGTGAAGCGCGCACTTTCGGGTAGCAAGTCGCGCCTGATCGGCCCCAACTGCCCCGGCGTCCTGACGCCCGAGCAGTGCAAGATCGGTATCATGCCGGGCAATATCTTCAAGAAGGGCAGCGTCGGCGTCGTTTCGCGATCGGGCACGTTGACCTATGAGGCAGTGTTCCAGACCTCGAACGCCGGTCTCGGTCAGACGACGGCGGTCGGTATCGGCGGCGATCCGGTGAACGGCACCAACTTCATCGATGTGCTGGAGCTGTTTCTGGCCGACGATGCCACCGAGAGCATGATCATGATCGGTGAGATCGGCGGCGACGCGGAAGAACAGGCGGCGCAGTTCCTGATCGACGAGGCCAAACGGGGCCGCAAAAAGCCCATGGCCGGCTTCATTGCGGGACGCACTGCCCCTCCGGGCCGTCGTATGGGCCATGCAGGAGCCATCGTATCGGGCGGCAAAGGCGACGCGGAAAGCAAGATTGCCGCGATGGAAGCCGCCGGAATTAAGGTTGCGGCCAGCCCTTCGGAACTGGGAACCACCCTGCTGGAGGTTCTCAAGGGCTGACCCGGCTTTGTAGCCTTCGGTGTGGTTTCAGGCGGCGAAGGGCAATCCCGTCCCCCCGACTGCACGCAGGACTCCGGGGCATTCCGGCCGATCGGGAAACCGGACGGTGTCTGAGATGCTCATATTATGAGAACGGGTCATGGGCGGTTCGGTATGCCGTTCCGCACCGGACCCGGGCTCAGGGACGAAGGAAATGTCATGGGCTACGAAGGCCAGGACTATAAGGGTGTTGTCACGGAGGCTGATCCCAAGCCGAGTTGGGCCCGCGACGGCTGGCCGCTGACGTCTACGGATGATCTTACAGCTGCGCTCGATCCCACGCAGATGCAGGTCGCCGTTCAGGCGGCGGCCCGCTCATCCGGGAAGGCGCTATCGGAAGTTGAACTGGCCCAGGCTGCCAGCGACAGCATTCGTGCGCTGATGCTTATCCGGACCTATCGCGTGCGGGGCCATCTTGCCGCGAACCTCGACCCCCTTGGTCTGGTCCAGCAAGATCTGCCTGCTGACCTGACCCCTGAATATCATGGCTTCACGGGCGCCGACCTCGACCGGAAGGTCTATATCGGCGGAACATTGGGCCTCGAATGGGCGACGATCCGCGAAGTGGTCGACATACTGCGCGCCAATTACTGCGGCAATGTCGGCCTCGAATATATGCATCTTTCCGACGTGGATGAGCGTCGCTTTCTTCAAGACCGGCTGGAAGGCGCGGACAAGGAGATCGAATTCACGCCTGAAGGCAAGACGGCCATCCTCGCCAAGGTGATCCACGCCGAGCAGTATGAGAAGTTCCTTGGCCGCAAATATGTCGGGACCAAGCGGTTTGGCCTCGACGGCGGCGAGGCCATGGTCCCCGCCCTTGAGTCTGTCATCAAATATGGCGGCGCGCGCGGCGTGCGAGAAATCGTTTACGGCATGGCGCATCGCGGTCGGCTCAACGTGCTCGCCAATGTGCTGGCAAAGGGCTTTCGTGTCATCTTCCATGAATTTTCGGGCGGCACCGCCAATCCCGAGGACGTCGGCGGTTCGGGCGACGTCAAATATCATCTTGGCACGTCAACCGACCGCGAATTCGACGGCATCAAGGTTCATATGAGCCTGGTGCCCAATCCCTCGCACCTGGAAACCGTGGACCCCGTGGTGCTCGGCAAGGTACGGGCGCAGCAGGTGTTCCGCGACGACCTGGAGCGGCATGAGCAGGTCCTGCCGGTTCTTATTCACGGGGATGCCGCGTTCGCTGGGCAGGGCATCGTATGGGAATGTTTCGGCTTTTCCGGTGTGCGGGGCTATAATACGGGCGGCTGCATCCATTTCGTGATCAACAACCAGATCGGTTTTACGACCAGCCCGCAGTTTTCGCGCGGGTCGCCTTATCCCTCCGATGTGGCGAAGGGCGTGCAGGCGCCGATCATCCATGTGAATGGCGATGATCCGGAAGCGGTGACCTTCGCGTGCAAGCTCGCGATCGATTATCGCCAGACCTTCCATCGCGACATTGTCATCGACATGTGGTGCTATCGCCGCTTCGGTCACAATGAAGGCGACGAGCCCAGCTTTACCCAGCCCTTGATGTACAAGGCGATCCGCAAGCACCCCCCGGTCAGCGAGATCTATGCCGCGAAGCTGAAGGCGCAGGGAGTCATCGACGAAGACTTCGTGCCCCAGACGATCAAGCAGTTCACGGATCTGCTGGAGGAAGAGTTCGACGCGGCGAAGGCCTACAAATCGAACCAGGCCGACTGGTTCTCCGGCCGCTGGTCCGGCCTGCACCAGCCCGCCGACATAGAGACCGCGCGCAAGAACGTCGAAACGGCGATTTCCAGCAAGCTGTTCGACAGCCTGGGCCGCACGCTGACGACCGTTCCGGATGGATGCAATGTCCACAAGACCTTGAGTCGCATTCTCGATGCCAAGGCCGAAATGTTCCGAACGGGCGAAGGCTTCGACTGGGCCACTGGCGAGGCGCTGGCATTCGGCAGCCTGTTGTCGGAGGGATATAGCGTGCGTCTGTCCGGCCAGGACAGCGGGCGCGGCACATTCAGCCAGCGTCACGCGGTATGGGTCGATCAGGAAACCGAAGAAAAGTACATCCCGCTTGCCACCGTGCGGCACGGCCGGTTCGAGGTGCTCGACAGCCCCCTTTCCGAATATGGGGTGCTCGGCTTTGAATATGGCTATGCCATGGCCGACCCCAAGTCGCTGGTGTTGTGGGAAGCCCAGTTCGGCGATTTCGCAAACGGCGCCCAGATCATGATCGATCAGTATATCGCGGCGTCAGAGGCGAAATGGCTGCGTGCCAACGGCATCGTCATGCTGCTTCCCCATGGGTATGAAGGGCAGGGACCCGAACACAGCTCGGCCCGCGTCGAGCGGTTCCTGCAACTGTGCGCCGAAGGCAATATCCAGGTCGCGAACTGTACGACTCCGGCCAATTATTTCCACCTCCTGCGCCGGCAGATGTTGCGGCCATTCCGCAAGCCCCTGGTCGTTTTCACGCCCAAGTCGCTGCTGCGTCACAAGGCGGCGGTCAGCAAGGCGGAGGATTTCATGGGCGCGCAGCATTTCATGCGCATCCTTTCGGACACCAATCCAGCGTCGGACAAGGACACCCGGCGATTGGTCCTGTGCAGCGGCAAGGTTGCCTACGACCTTATAGAGGCACGCGACGAAGCTGGCGACCGGGAAACCCAGGTCGTCCGTATCGAGCAGATCTATCCATTCCCGACGGAAGCGCTGGCGGTCCGTATTGCCCGCATGAACAACCTTGAAGAGGTTGTCTGGTGCCAGGAAGAGCCCCGAAACATGGGGGCATGGTTCTTCGTGGAACCTTTCATAGAGCAGGCGCTGGACGCGGCAGGCAAGGCGCCGATGCGGGCGCGCTACACCGGCCGCAAGGCCGCCGCGTCGCCCGCCACCGGCCTCGCCAAGCGACATCTGGCCGAGCAAGGCGCGCTTATCGCCGATGCACTGGGCCACAGCGTCCGAACCGAGATCAAACGCCAGCAGAAAGGCTGAACCTGTCATGGCAACCGAAGTGAAAGTCCCGACGCTTGGCGAATCCGTAACGGAGGCGACGGTCGGCGTCTGGCTCAAAAAGCCCGGCGAAGCAGTGTCCGCAGACGAGCCGATCGCCAGCCTCGAGACCGACAAGGTCGCAATCGACGTCCCTTCGCCAGTAGCAGGCGTCATGGGCCAGCAACTGGTCGCCGAGGGTGATACCGTCAATGTCGGCACGGTTATTGCCGTGGTCGAAGGCGTCGGCGAAGGCAAGGCCGGGGCGGTAAGGCCCACCTCTGCGCCATCCGCCACGACTGCCGCGACAGCCCCTGCCCAGATTTCCGCTCCGGCGTCTGCTGTCGTTCAGACCGGGGATCAGGGAGATGAACTGGGCGGGCATGTTACACTTTCTCCCGCCGTGCGTCGGCTGGTGCTGGAACACGGCCTCGACCCCTCCCGGATCAAAGGCACGGGCCGTGATGGCCGGCTGACCAAGGACGATGTGATGGCGGCCGTTCGCGCAGGTACAGGACGTGCCGGGGAAGGGGACGCGGCTTCGCCTTCTGTATCCGTGCCTCCCGTCGCGCCCGCTGGCCCTTCGCGCGCGGAGGAGAGGGTGAAGATGACCCGGCTGCGCCAGACTGTGGCACGGCGTTTGAAGAGCGCGCAGGATACTGCTGCCCTGCTCACCACCTTCAACGATGTCGACATGAGTGCGGTCATCGACGCGCGCTCCCGCTACAAGGATCTCTTTGAGAAAAAGCATGGCGTGCGCCTCGGCTTCATGGGTTTTTTCGTGAAGGCCGTGTGCATGGCGCTCAAGGACCTGCCCGCAGTCAACGGACGCATCGAGGACGATGAGATCGTCTATAACAATTACGTGGACGTTTCCGTAGCGGTGAGCGCGCCCAACGGTCTGGTGGTGCCGGTCATCCGCAATGCCGAGACCATGAGCGTTGCCGAAATTGAGCGTACGATCGGGGACTTCGGGAAGCGCGCCAAGGACGGCACGCTGACGATGGAGGACATGAAGGGCGGCACCTTCACCATTTCCAACGGTGGCGTATTCGGCAGCCTGATGTCGACGCCGATCATCAATCCGCCGCAATCGGGCGTTCTGGGCCTCCACCGTATCGAGGATCGCCCGGTCGTGCGCGATGGTCAGATCGTCGTGCGGCCTATGATGTATCTTGCGCTCTCCTACGACCATCGTCTGATCGACGGACGGGAGGCTGTGACGTTCCTTGTCGCCGTGAAGAACGCGATTGAGGATCCAACGCGGCTGCTGATCGATCTTTGAACCTGGCCCTTTGCAGGGGCGCACAATCTCAGGCTAGTTGGACACCAGGCATAGCGCGGAGGATCGGATGAGGGAGCAGTTGTCTGCGAAATTTCGGGCACGCCGGGACGTTCGGTTGCGTGAACTCATTGTGGACCTCGCCCGAAATAAGAAGCCGCTGCGGGTCATCGATGTTGGTGGCCGGGTCGCCTACTGGCGGCGGGTGGGTTTGGATTTCCTGCGTCAGCACCAGGTTGAGGTGCGCATTGTCAATTTGTTCGAAAGCGAGCTGGAGCCGGTCGGTGATGCTGCGGACGTACTAAGCTGTGGTGTGGCGGACGCATGCAATCTTGCGTTTCCGGACAATAGCTTCGACCTCTATCACGCCAATTCGGTGATCGAGCATGTCGGCGGGTGGGGCAACATGAAGCGTTATGCGGCCGAAGCCCGCCGGGTCGCACGCCATTATTATGTCCAGACCCCCAATTTCTGGTTTCCGGTGGAGCCCCATTTCTGGAAGTTTCCGGCGATACACTGGCTTCCGCGCCCTCTGGCGGCCTGGTTGATGCTGCACTTCCCGCTCGCGCACACGGGCAAGGCTCGAAGCATGGACAAGGCGTTCGCCATGCTCGAGGGCGCACAACTGCTTACCCGCAAACAAATGCAGTTCCTGTTTCCCGACGCGCAGGTGCATTCGGAACGGCTCTTCGGGTTGGCAAAATCATTTATCGCCATCCGGCGGTAATGATGAGCGCGCTGAAAATAGTGTGTAGAACAACGCGATCAGGAATGAGGACGAACGGAGCATTTGATGGCCGATTTTGACTATGACGTCCTTGTGATCGGCGGCGGGCCGGGTGGCTATGTGGCCGCGATCCGTGCCGCACAGCTGGGCCTTCGGACAGCCTGTGCCGACAGCCGGGAAACGCTGGGCGGCACCTGCCTCAACGTCGGTTGCATTCCGTCCAAGGCATTGCTCCATGCCTCTGAGCGTTACGAGGAGGCCGTTGGTGGCGCACTTGCGAAGCTCGGCGTCAAGATCGACGCGTTGAGCCTCGATCTGGATACCATGCAGGCGCAGCGGAGGGACGCCGTCAAGGGCCTGACGGGGGGCATCGAGTTTCTGTTCAAGAAGAACAAGGTCGACTGGCTGAAGGGTCATGCGCGCTTTATCGGCGCACACCGTCTAGATGTCGGCGGCAAGAGCGTGACGGCAAAGAACATCGTCATCGCCACGGGATCCTCGGTTACTCCGCTGCCCGGAGTGGAGGTCAACAACGAACAGGGCAAGATCGTCGATTCGACCGGAGCGCTTGAGCTTTCACAGGTGCCCGGTCACATGGTCGTGATCGGCGGCGGCGTCATCGGCCTTGAACTCGGTTCCGTGTGGCGGCGTCTGGGCGCCAAAGTCACCGTCGTCGAATATCTCGACCAGATCTTGCCTGGCATGGACGGAGACGTCCGCAAGGAAGCGAACAAGATATTCCGGAAGCAGGGTTTCGAATACAGGCTTTCAACGAAAGTTACGGCCGCACGGGTCGATGGCGGGAAAGTGGAAGTGACCCTTGAGCCCGCCGCGGGAGGCGAACAGCAGACGCTGGAGGCCGACGTCGTGCTGGTGTCGATCGGCCGCCGTCCCAATACCGAAGGGCTGGGCCTCGACGCTATCGGCCTCGACGTCAACAGCCGCGGTCAGATCGAAACAGATCATGAATTCGCCACGAAGGTACCTGGCGTGTGGGCAATCGGGGATGTCATTCCCGGACCCATGCTTGCGCACAAGGCGGAAGATGAAGGGATCGCGGTTGCGGAAAATATTGCGGGCCTGACGGGCATTGTGAATCATGACGTCATTCCCAGCGTGGTGTATACCGCGCCCGAGATTGCGGGGGTTGGCCTCACGGAAGAGGCGGCAAAGGAACGCGGACCGGTCAAGGTCGGCAAATTCCCGATGCTCGCCAACAGCCGGGCCAAGACGAACCATGAACCGGACGGCTTTGTAAAAGTCATCGCCGATGCTGACACTGACAAGGTTCTGGGCGTATGGATCATCGCGTCGGTCGCCGGCACGATGATAGCTCAGGCGGCGCAGGCGATGGAGTTTGGGGCATCGTCCGAGGATATCGCCTATACCTGTCACGCCCATCCGACGCACAGCGAGGCGCTGAAAGAAGCGGCGATGGCGGTTGACGGGAACCCGATACACATGTGACGGCCTGGGCGGTTCTCGACAGAACCGCATATCAGCGTTACCGCTTTGCCATGGCTTCAACCGGCATCGGCCAGTTCCCGCTGGATTCGCTTTTGGCGGTCCTCAACATAGTTGGAACCGCTGTCTTTGCCGCTTCGGGTGCCTTGATCGCTGCCCAGTTGCGGCTCACCCTCGTGACATTCGGATTTTTCGCATTCGTGACCGGCGTCGGAGGAGGGACGGTCCGTGATCTCCTGATCGGGGCGCCCGTATTCTGGGTCCAGGATCCGCCCTTTGCTATGGTGTGCGTGGGAGCGGCGGCGCTGGTGTGGGTCACGCCCGGATCGTGGTGGAGTCCGCGCGCGCTCGAATGGCTTGATGCGATAGGCCTGGCCGCCTTCTCGGTATTCGGGACAGCAAAGGCCATGGAATACGGTGTTCATCCATTCATCGCGGTGCTCATGGGGATAGTCACGACGTGCACGGGAGGGATCATCCGGGACGTCCTTGCCGGGCAGCCGTCCATATTGTTGCGCCCGGAAATCTATGTGACGGCGGCTGCGCTGGCCGCTGGCCTTTACCCGCTGCTGATCGTGCTGGGAGCACCGGTGACTGTCGCAGGGCTCATTGCGGTGACCGCCGGCTTCACCCTTCGCGCGGTCGCGATGGTCAAAGGTCTGGGGCTGCCGGGCTATAAAGGTTAGAGTGCGATGACAAAAAGTGGGCACCGGTTTTGTTGATAAAATCGCACGTCCACTAAGAATTAGAGCATTTGCGCCGTCGTCCGCAGGCTACCATGGCCGGTCAAGCAGGCGGCCCTTCCTCGTGGCAGGGCAGATCGTCCGTCAGGGTCAGCCAGGATTGCTTCCGCGAAACCCAGATATGTTCAGTCGGGCTGAAGCGGTCGGGATCGTCGAGGCTAC
>DASULD010000160.1:0-2177 GCA_036278355.1 Sphingobium sp. | reverse complement strand
CCCGATGATCTGCCCGGACCAATGAGACCGAAGCCCGTCTCAGCCGAGGCCCCAGCGGCTTAGCATGACCTCGCCAGGCTCGCTCGGTGCTATTGCACCCGGCGTGCGCGAGAAACGCGGTGCGGGGGTCGCCTGCACGATTCCCTCATGAACTACGTAGCCGCTTCGGGCCTGGACCTGCCGGTGTGAAGGCACCTCGCGGAACTCGAGCACCGGAGCCGCGCAGGCATCCGTGTCTTCAAGAATGGCCGTCCACTCGTCGCGGGTCCGAGTGAGAAAAATCGACGCCATTGCCGCGCTTCGCTCCGCCCAGACCGAGGGGTCGTATTGATCCTCCGCCCACTCCAGCGGCGCCCCGATGCCCTCGAGAAGCGAACGATAGAATTGCGGTTCGACTGCTGCGACGGCGATCTCCTTACCGTCCTTGCACAGGTAAACACGGTAATAGTTCGAGGCGCCCACAAGGAAATTATGCCCGCGCTCCAGTGAAAGTGCGCCCGTTGCTACATGTCCGACTGCGCCGGCAAACAAGGTCGCAACGCCATCGATTATAGCCGCATCGATGATCTGCCCCCGTCCGGAGCGTTCGCGTTCCCACAAAGCTGCTAGAATTCCCGTCATGAGGAACATCGATCCACCGCCGAAATCGGCGACCAGATTCATGGGTGGCACCGGGAGTTCATCCCGCCGGGCAAAGGCATGCAGCGCGCCGGTGATAGCGAGATAGCTGAGGTCATGCCCGGGCCGCGCCGCAAGTGGGCCTTCCTGTCCCCAGCCGGTCATCCGGCCATAGATCAGTCGCGGATTGGCGGCGAGCGCATCTGTGGGGCCAAGCCCTAGACGTTCCATTACACCTGGTCGATTACCCTCGAGCAGGACATCCGCACGGCTAACAATCTCCAGAGCACGCGCGGCATTTTCCGGCTGCCGCAAGTCAAGGACAAGCTTGGTGCGGCCTCTTTCGGTGACGGGATTGACTGCGAACGCCGCCGGGGATGGCCGCTCGATCCGCAACACATCGGCACCCAGATCGGAAAGCATCATGGCGCAATGAGGTCCTGGACCCATTGCCGCGAATTCCACGCACCGCAACCCGGCAAGCGGACCGCTCCGGCTTGACTGCTCCATCGTCCTGTCCCTCCGGTGCGCCTTGCCTGCCTCAAGAACGTTGGAAATGCCTGCTGGAACCACCATCGCATCCCGCGGCCCAAAAGCGGCTGAGATTAGAACGCCGTAAGAAGGATGGAACGCACCGTCGCCGGCTGTCAAACCTGCTCCGGCAACGACGCACTCTTAACGCATGTGCGGCACTTGCGTCCCTGCCCTGCAGAAATGGGAGCGGCAGATCCAACCTCCGGTATTGCTGGCGTAACTTCGGTCCGGTTGCAAAAGGGCAATTGGCGCATTGCCACAGTTCATGCGCAACCCAGGCGCGGGAGGACGGATAATGCTGACCTATCAGGAACTGATGCATCTGGAGCGTGAATTTCGCTGCAGCTGGAATGAACGCGACGTGATGATCTATGCGCTCGGACTTGGGTTGCCGTCCGATCCACTGGACGAGCGGCAACTGGCCTTTGTCTACGAGAAAGACCTAGCAGTCCTGCCGACGTTCCTCTCGTCGCTGGTGTTGGGACAGACCGCCGTTGCATTTGCCAAGCTGGACTACGCCCGCGCACTCCACGGGGAACAATCCGTGACAGTGAACAAGCCTATTCCCACCCGGGGTGAAGCCCTGGTGCGTTCGAAGTTTCTGGGGGCGTGGGACAAAGGACCGGGCAAGGGCGCCGTTCTTACCGATATCTCGCATCTCTACCTCGGCGAAGACGATGAGCCATTCGCGTCTGTACTGAATACGGCATTCGGGCGCGCCGAAGGGGGGTTTGGCGGACCCACGCAGGGCCAGGCGGCCCCTCACCCGATCCCTGCAGGCCGCCCTGACCGATCCCTTATCCTCCCGACCTCTCGACAGCAGGCGCTGCTCTATCGACAATCGGGAGATGCCAATCCGCTACATGTCGATCCGGCTGCAGCGCGAGCAGTCGGCTTTCGCGAACCTATCCTGCATGGCCTCTGCACTTATGGCATCTGCCAGCGTGCTGTCCTGGCCGAATACTGCGGCTTTGCGTCCGACAACCTGGAGCGGATCGGGGTTCGCTTTGCCGGCGTTGTCTACC
>DASULD010000159.1:0-2286 GCA_036278355.1 Sphingobium sp. | reverse complement strand
AGTCGGCCATCCGCGCTTTCTACGAACAATATAAGGACCAGCCCTCCTATCTCCAATATTCCGGCGATTGTCGCGTGGCGCAATCGGCTGTCGCGTTTTCCTTCATAGCCTGCATCGGAACCGGGCCCGATCTTCATATCGTTCGAATCACTGACAGTTTCCGCTTCGACGACGCGGGCCTGATCTACGAGATGCGCGCCTTCTGGGGTGACGCCGACATGGGCGGCATCGTCGAGGACAGAGCACCGGGCGTTCCGCTGCTGTTGCCGTTGGCAGGGCGCGTGGGACTCGTCACGGACGGGGACACATTAATCGGCCATGCCTGCTCGCATGCGCTGGCGCGTGCAGGCGCGCGTGTGCTCGTGAGAGCGGACTCCGAGGCCGCCAGCGAGCGTCTGGTGGAGGATCTTCGCGCTGCCGGAGGGCAGGCGATGGCCGTCTCCTGTTCCACGCAAGACGGGCCGTCCCGCGCGATCGATCTGATGGGGCGGCTGGATCATGTGGTGAACATCATTACGGAAACGGATGCCCCTCTTCGATGGAACGGCGCGTCGCAAATGGCTGCCAACGGGCGGTCTGGCGCCATCGTCGATATCATTGTCGCGTCGGGCGAGGAGCCTGCGACGGCCGCGCACCGACCGGCGGGCGACGGCATCCGGCGCAATGCCCTGATGGTCCCTGGCGGACTTATGCTGTCGGAGGGAGCGGTCGCGCGCGTGGCGGATGCCGCCCTGATGCTCTTTCTTCCGCAAGCGGCAGCGATCGACGGCCAGACTCTGCGCCTGATCTGATCCAGAAACGGCGCCCCCGCGCCACCTGCCATAGTCTCTACGGACCATGCAGCAAGACGTCCCCAACTCTAACCAGTTCCGAAGACAAAAAAGGCGAGCGGGAGACGTTGATGCCGGTAAAGATGATGGCATTTCTGCGGGCCAGGGAAGGCATGTCGCGGGCAGCTTTCATTGCCCATTACGAAACCCGTCACGTGCCGCTGGTCCTCAGCATCATGCCCGGGATCGTCGATTACCGGCGCAATTTTCTTCCTGAGTCCGTGGGCGGCTTCGACGTGGTGACGGAAATCTGGTTTGCCGATCAGGCGGCCTTCGACAAGGCGATGGCGCTTGCCAGTCAGCCCCCCGGCGGCGACCTGATCGCGGAGGATGAGGAAAGGCTGTTCGACCGTTCTCGAACGCTGGTGCGCATGGTCGAGGAACGAGGCGGGGCGATAGCGGGCTGATGGCGAAACAAGCCGCTTCAGCCCTTCGGGCGGCGACAGAAGAAGGAAAGTGAACGGCGATGGCTGCGCATGGATCGGACGAGACGGATATCGACCTTAGCCCGTTGTTCGAGCCCTTTGAAATTCGCGGGCTTACGTTGAACAATCGCATCGTCATGCCCGCCATGGGTCGCCATTTCAATGACGATGGCGTGCCGAGCGAGGCCTATATCGACTATTTCCGCCGTCGCGCCGCCGCTGGCACGGGTCTGCTGATCACCGAAGTGGCCTCGGTGGAGCATCCTGTTTCGCAGGCGCATCCGGGTTACGCGCGGCTGCATGGCGCAGATGCACTGGAATCCTATGCCCGCATCGTGGAAGCAGTGCATGGGGCAGGGGGACGGATCATCCCGCAACTGGTGCATTGCGGAACCGTCCGCGAAGTGGGCGCGTCGCCCAATCCCGGCCTCCCTCCGCTCAGCCCGTCGGGCCTGTATTTGCCCTTTGAGTCCTTCGGGGAAAGGTCGGCGGTCAGGCAGGTGGCCGAGCCCGCGTCCGTCAAGGATATCGATGCAGCTATTGAGGGCTTCGCCAGCAGCGCGCGCCATGCCAAGGTCATAGGCTTCGACGGCGTGCAGCTGCACGGCGCACACGGCTACCTGATCGACCAGTTCTTCTGGGAAAAGATGAACCGACGGCAGGATGTTTATGGCGGGAACCTGATCGCCCGTACACGCTTTGCCGTAGAGGTCATACAGGCGGTGCGTGACGCTGTGGGCGAGGATTATCCCATCTTCTTCCGCTGGTCCCAATGGAAACAGCAGGATTACTGGGCAAAGTTGTGCCAAACGCCCGCTGAACTGGAAGATTTCCTGACTCCATTGTCCGAAGCGGGGGTTGACGTTTTCGACTGTTCGACCCGCCGGGTATGGGAACCCGAATTCGAGGGAAGCCCCTTGAATGTCGCCGGGTGGACGAAACGGATCACCGGCAAGCCCACCGTGACCGTCGGGTCGATCTCGCTGGATCATGATCCGCTGCCGAGCAAGGAAGAGGGCGACAGGCCTGCC
>DASULD010000158.1:0-2071 GCA_036278355.1 Sphingobium sp. | reverse complement strand
CATGAT
Source organism: Sphingobium sp. (assembly GCA_036278355.1). Classification (GTDB taxonomy): domain Bacteria; phylum Pseudomonadota; class Alphaproteobacteria; order Sphingomonadales; family Sphingomonadaceae; genus Sphingobium. Next base: position 2,065 of record DASULD010000158.1, on the reverse strand, counting down.
GCGGGCCGCTCGCACTCGCGCGCGTTTGAAAGCGCCTTCCCTTACCGAAGGCTGACGGGCTCACCGACAGCCGTCAGCATCTCGCCTCAGTGGATGATCATGCGGCCCTTGTCGAGCGTGATCGCGCCCAGCTCAGAAAGCGCATTCTGCCCCAGCAGCGACACCGGCAGACCGTTATCTATGATGGCGACATCGATGTCCCGAAGCCTGCGACCTGCGATTTCCATGTCGCCAATCGTGCCCGAGCGGGCAACCATCGCACCGCCAGCCGTTCGCAACCGCGCAGCGGGCTCGCCCGAGCCAACGCCGACATTCAGCAACTTTGCGTCGCGTCCGGTCAGGACGGTCACGCTGGCACCCGTATCGACCAGGAAGCGCAAACGGCGTCCATCTGAAAAACGCGCCTCTACATAGTAAAGCCCGTCCGCTTCCGGTCGTATTTCATTGGTGGAAGCACCTTCGCCCAAACCGGGGTTCGGGGTTTCGACGTAAGACGCCATGACCGTGGCCGACCCGTCGCCGCCGACCCGTGCACCACGGGCGGTATCGGCAGGAGGCAGGCTCCCGATGCCTAGAAGGGCGAGCACCGATACCGCACCCGTCCACAGCAAGTGGAATTCTGGTCTGATCATGTCCCCGTTATCGAATCCCGGCAGCCAAAATGCGGTTTCGAAGCATCCTAACGAGGAAATTAACCTTGTTAACGATTCGTTGCGACCGCCTCTCCTGAAACGGGACAGGGCGCCGCCCGGGCAGGTCAGACTGACACTGCGGTTCCCAGGCGTTGCATCAGCCGCCGTTTCCGCCGCCCCTCAAGCCACGCCGCCAATGCGAAAGCCAAGGCTACCACGGCGAGTTGCGCCGCAACCATATAGGGACGCCAGCGCAGCCGGCCCGCATCGCGATAAAGCAGCCAGGTTGTCCGATCGACCGGGTAGCGGATGCTCTGATACAGCCTCCGAACCTCTCCCGGCAGCGAATTTCGCCTGAGTACCCCACGTGTCACCGCAACGAACGGTGTCGCGAGATGCGGGGTTTCGCGCACCTCGACGAAAAAACGCGCGGGGGTGTTATCCTGTTCACCCATCCGGACCGGAGCGATGTTCAGACGGCGATGTACGAGCAAGGCGCGCTCTTCGAACCTGGACACCGCATCCAGGTCCACGACCCCGCGCACAATCGCAGCGCCTTCGTGTACTCGCGCCGTCCCTCCCTTCGCGACGTCCACGACGTAGGGCGCGCCCCCGTCACCGGGCAACAGAGCACCATAAAGCAGAGACGCGGCAGCGCCGCCCCCGATCAGGATAGCGACCAGCATCCATAACAGCTGAAGCCGTCGGGAGGCGTCAACGGCCGCCGCTCCAGGTTTCTGCCCCTCAAGCCCATTCCCCCTCCACCGACGGCGCAAGATGAGCAACACCGCCAGCAACGGGAGGCTGAAGACCAGGCAGAGCGCGAGGAAGGTCAGACCGGGATAATAATGGCCGATCACGCGATATTGCCATTCCGCCGCGCGTTCGATCAGGCCGCGATAATATATCGCCTGCCATCCGAAAATTGCCGCGACTCCGCCGATCCAAAGCATGGATACGAGGCCGGCCTGACGCTTTTCCCGGTCAAGCTCGTCAGTGTCTATCGCCATGGGCCGCGCCCTCCCCCCTCGCAGCGTTTCCGGTGCAGCCGGAGCATGAATGATGCGGAAAATCATAGGTTTGGCAAGGAAAAAGCCCATTTTTCCACCCATGGAGTTCGTTCGCATGCGACCGCCCCGTGTTAATAACCTATTTGGATTTTTATCCTTTCCTACACTAACCATATGCGCCTAACGTCGAGTCCACGAACCGACCCTGCCTGGGAGATATTCATGGCCAACGATCGTTTTTCCGCCCACAGTGACATGACCAACGCACCGTCACGCGCGCCTTTTCCGGTGACGCCCCACGACAGCGCCGAACTCAGCACGCTACCCAAGGCGCTTTATGTGGGTACAGGCGGCACCGTGGTGCTGCGCGGCGTCGACGGGACAAGCGACGTCACATTCAGGAACATCGCCAACGGCCAGGTA
>DASULD010000157.1:0-10348 GCA_036278355.1 Sphingobium sp. | reverse complement strand
GTCGGCCATGCGCTGAGCGATCCGCCGGATGCCGAGATCATTCCCATTCGTGACGCGCTGTCCGCCGTATCTGCCCCGGAGGCGGCCTCGGCGTCCGATGCAACGAGGCTGCTATGCGCGAAATACCAGCTCGACGAGGCTGGGCCTCATCCGATGGTGTCGCTGATGCCGCCCTTGGTTCACCTCACCGCAAAGCAGGTCGAGGCCAACGAGCCGTTGCGACTGGCGTTACAGTTGCTCCGTGTCGAAACGCAGGGCCGCCGCAGCGAGGCCGAAATCATCGCATCGCGCCTGCTCGACAGCGCATTGGTCCTGCTGTTGCGCGCGTGGATGGACAATCAGCCCGCAGGCAGCGGCAACTGGTTCGGCGCATTGAGCGATCCCGCGATTGCGCGCGCCTTGCGCCTCATCCATGAGCAGCCGCAGGACGACTGGACGGTCGCAGCCCTGGCGGATCACGCCCTGCTCTCCCGCGCCACCTTCGCGCGCCGTTTCACGCAACTGGTCGGAGAGCCGCCGCTCGCCTATGTCACGCGCTGGCGGATGAGCCTGGCGGCGAAAGCGCTGCGTGAAACCGGCCGCTCCATCGACGAGATCGCACGGGCCGTAGGCTACGAGTCCGCGCCGTCGTTCTCGAAGGCCTTCAGTCGCGTGTTTGGACGATCACCAGGACGCTATCGAAACGGCAGCTCGTAAATGTACATTTGGCGACGGTAGGAGAAGGCCAAGAAACTCAAGCCCCTGCATCCTGGCGAGGTTCTGCTGGAGGAATTCCTTGTTCCGCCGAACATGTCTCCCCGCTCTCGCCAAGACATGCGGCCTGCCCCGCACGCGGATCGGGCGGACTGCGAATGAGCAGACCGGGATCACCGCCGACACCGCACTTCGGCTGGCCAAGGCGCTCGGCACGACCGCCGAGCATAGGCTCAATCTTCAGAATGACTACGACATCCAGATCGCCAGACGCGATCTCGGCAGGGCACTCGACCGCATTAAGACCGTGAACAAGCCGAAAGCGGCCTGAGCGATCGGTGACCTTACGCCGACCGCCGCACCGCGTTGTCCACCAGCGTCTTGCCGAGCGACCAGATCGCGCCGGGGACCTTGTGGCTGCCGGCGATGACGTCGTCAAAGGCGCGCTCGATCCAGCCGCAATCTTCCTCGGTGATGGTGAGCGGCGGCAGCAGCTTGATGGTGTGGCTGCCGTGACCGGCGACTTGCGTGAGGATCTTGTGATCCTTGAACAGCGGCACGGTGATGAGCTGGCAGAACAGGCCCTTGTTGGCTGCTTCCAGCACGTTCCAGGACGCCCGGAGCCGCAGCGACTTCGGCGGGCCGAACTCGACGCCGATCATCAGGCCCTTGCCGCGCACTTCCTTCATCAGCTCATAGCCGGGCACCATGCGCGTCAGCGCGAGGCGCAGCTCGGCGCCACGCTTGGCGGCGGACTCGATCAGCTTCTCGGACTCCATGACGTCGAGCGTCGCGATGCCCGCGGCCATCGCCAGATCGTTCTTGGAGAAGGTGGAGCCGTGCACCACCGCACGGTCCATCTGGTTGAATATCTTGTCGAAGATGCTCTTGCGCGTCAGCACGGCGCCGACCGGCACGTGGCCGCCGGACAGCGACTTCGACAGCAGCACCATGTCGGGCTCGACGTTCCAGTGCTCGACCGCCAGGAAGCGGCCGGTGCGGCCCATGCCGGTCTGGATCTCGTCGGCGACGAACAGCGTGCCATATTTCTTGCAGAGCGCGGCAGCACCCGGCAGGAACTCGTCTGTGGGCATGTTGACGCCCTTGCCCTGGATCGGCTCGACGACGAAGGCCGCGACCTCGCGCGAGGCCAGCGCCTTTTCGAGCGCAGCGAGGTCGTTGAACGGGATAGAGGTGCAACCGGGCAGCAGCGGCTCGAAGCCGGTGCGGAAGTTCGAATCACCCGTCAGCGACAGCGCGCCGTAGGTCAGGCCATGATAGCCGTGGGCGCAATAGACGATGCCGGGACGGCCGGTGGCGCCGCGCGCGAATTTGATCGCGGCTTCGACGCATTCGGCGCCGGAATTGGCGAAGAACGCCTTGTCGAGATAGGGGACGTATTTCAGCAGCCGCTCGGCGAGGACGCCGGCGAGCACCGAGACGTCGAACTGGACGAGATTGGGCAGGTCGGCATCGAGCACGCTCTTGAGCGCCTCGCGCATGACCGGGTGATTGCGCCCGATCGCGAACACGCCAAAGCCGGACAACAGGTCGAGATAGCGCGCGCCCTCGCGATCGTAGAGGTACTGCCCCTGCCCCTTCTGGAAGCCGACGTCGTAGCCGATGGTCTTGAGAACCCGAACGAACTGCTCGTTCAGATGCCGATTATGCAGGGTGCTGCGCTGGGCCTGACGGTCCGCGAATAGCTGAGACATGTCTGGATTTGGGCTGTGCATCCGCTACATACTTCGCTTGAGGGCCGGCTCGTCAACTGAAAAGGGACCGTTGCCGAAAACGGTCTGTGCGGCCTTTTGCCCTTTTTCGGACCATCTTCGCAAGCACAGCTTTAAACCATGTTGCACTGCCAAGGAACTATCATGCGTTTAGCCCTTTACACCGGACTAATACTGGCTGGCGGCTTCACCGGCCTGACCCCGGCGCTCGCCGCCGATCCGACCGGCGACTGGCGGGTTGCCGACGCCGTCGCCAACATTCGTGTCGCCCAATGCAATGGCAACATGTGGGGCGCGGTTTCCTGGGAAAAGCAGCCCGGCGGCCGCGATGAATACAATCCGGATCCGTCGAAAAAGAGCAGGCCGACGCTGGGCATGGCGACCCTGATCGACATGAAGAAGAAGCCCGGCGTCGATCAGTGGGAAGGGCAGGTCTACAACGCCAAGGACGGCCAGCTCTACAGCGCAACCATCACGCCCGTCGGCACCGACCAGCTCGAAATCAAGGGCTGCGTGATGGGCTTCCTCTGCGGCGGCGAGACCTGGACCCGCGTCGCCCCGCCGATTCCCTTGAGCACCGCCAACGCCATGGCCAAGGGCGCGCCGAAGCCTACCGGCGCGGCGCCGAAAGCCCAAGGCACCACAGGCGGCGGCACGACCGGCGCCAGCGCCACAGCGCCGGCCCCCGCCGCGGCCCCGAAGACCGCCACCACCGCCAAGCCCGGTCAGAAGAACGCCGCCGACTCGATCGGCGACATCTGCCTACTCCCTGAGATTGCGGGGTTTGCCCATTAGGGCCGGCTGGAACAGCAGCACTGCGGCAAGCGTCGTCACCAGCGAGAGTGCGAGCAGCTTGCCCATGCTGGATGTTCCGGGGTGGCTCGACAGCCACAGGCTGCCGAATGCGGTCGCCGTCGTCAGCGCGCTGAAAAAGATTGCGCGCGTCAAGCTGGTCTGGAGCAAGTTTGTCCTGCCAGAGCGCCAGGCCACGACATAATAGATCTTGAAGGCGACGCCAACGCCGAGCAGCAACGGGAACGCGACGATGTTGGCGAAGTTGAGCGGCAGGCCGATCAACACGCAGATTTCGAGCGTCACCGCGCCGGCGACCAGCAGCGGCACCAGCGTCATCAGCACGTCGACGAACCGCCGCAGCGTGATCCAAAGCAACAGGCCGATCACCAGCAGCGCGTAGATGCCGGCGTGGATGAACGCCTTCACCACGGTGTCACCGGATTTCAGGATCGAGACTGGCCCGCCGATCGCGGTCGGCTCGGCCGCGAGCACCGCTGCTGCAAATTTGCGCAGCGTGTCGTTGTCGTTGGGATCGCCTTTCGGCAACGCCTCGACGCGGATGATGCCGTCCTTGCTCTTCCAGGCGTTGACGAGATCGGGCGGTAGTGAGTTCAGGGTGACCGGCCCGGCCTGCATCGCGTTCCTGAGCTGGCCGAACGCGATCTTGAGCGGCGTGACGAACACGTCCTGCGCCTTGTTCCGCGTAGCCTCGTCGCCATTGGCGAGCTTCTCGAGCGCGTCCGCAAGCCGGCGCGAGGCGACCGCACCCGGGCCCTTCGCGTCACCCGCGGTCCGGCGCAGATTGTCGACCGAGGATTTCAGCGAATCGACGTTCTCCTTGTCGGTCGGCGCCGCGTCGATCTGGTCGGGATTGAGCGCGGGATTCAGCACCTTGGCGCCCTGCGCGAGCAGCTTCAGCTTCGGCGCCTGGTCTTGCGGCACGAAGCTGTCGAGCGACATCACGCGCAGCACCTCAGGCACCTTCTCCAGCTTCGCCTCGACCTGCCTCGCCTGCTCCTCGGACGTGGTCATCACGTTGATGGCATTGGCGCCGGTGTTCGGATCCTTGCGCAAATCGAGGAAGGTCGCGATCGACTCCGCGTGCGGGTTGCGCAGGTTCATCGGGTTGAAATCGAACTTCATGAAGTAGAGCAGCGGCAGACCGGCGAGCGCCAGCAGCAGCGTGCCGCCGACGACCAGCACACGGTGCTTCTCCAGGAAGTGATCGAGCGGCGCCAGGAATGCGTAGCCGACCGGCTCCTTCTCGCCGGGCGGGTTGAGCAGCTTCAGCATTGCCGGCAGGACGGTGATCGAGGAGAGGAACGCGACCAGCATGCCGACACCGGCGATCTGGCCGAGCTCGGCGATGCCCTTGTAGTCGGTCGGCATGAAGCAGAGGAAGCCGGCCGCGGTCGCCATCGCCGCGAGCGACAGCGGCACCGCCGAGCGTTTCGCAGCCCGCACCAGCGCCGCCGAAAGGTCGTTGTGCTTGTAGCGCTCCGAGCGGTAGCGAACGCTGTACTGGATGCCGAAATCGACGCCGAGGCCGACGAACAGCACCGCGAACGCGATCGACAGCAAGTTGAACGAGCCAACCATCATCAGGCCGGCGGCGGTCGTGATCGCAAGCCCGACGAAGAGATTGATGAACACGGCGAAGATGATCTTCGCCGAATGCAGCGCGAGCCACAGGATGAGCAGCACGACGAGGACCGTGCCGACGCCGTTGACGACGGCGCCCTCCTGGACGGTGGCGTATTCCTCGTTGGCGATCGGCACCGGACCGGTCAGCCGCACCCGCGCCTGGTATTTGGTCGGAAAATCCAGTTCCGCCGCGGCCTTGCGGATCGCATCGGTGGCGCCCTTGCCGGGCTCCAGCGCGTTGTAGTCGAGGATCGGCTTGAACTCGATGAAGGCGCGCTTGTCGGAATCCGACAGCGGCTCATCGCTGACGAGTTCGCGCCATGAGAAGCTGGCGTTGCCCTTGTTGAGCACGGTCTCGACGGTCTGCGCGATCTGGTTGAAGGGCCGCGCGGTGTTGTCGAGCTTGACCTGGCCGCGCTTGACGCCGGCAAGTCCCGTCTCCAGCGCGCCGGTCAGGCCGCGGATCGAGGGATCGCCAGCCATGATCTCGATCAGGGGCGCTGCAGATTCGAATTGGCTGGTGATCTTGGCGACCTCCTCGGTCGGCAGGAACAAGAGGCCGTTCTTCTCGAAGAACTCGCCGGTGCCGAGTTGCTGCATCGACTGGAAGTTGGTCTTGTCGTCCTTCAGCCTGGCATAGAGCGCGTCGGCCGCTGCGCTCGTCATCTCCGGGGTCCGGGCCTCGACCACAGCGAGGATCGTTTCGTTTTGATCGAACGCCTTGTCGAACTGCTGGTCACGCTTGCGCCAGTCGAGATTCTGGGAAATCAGCGAATTGATGTCGGTGTTGATGGCGAAGTGCTGGGACGCGTAGTAGCCCGCCCCTACCGCCAGCAGGAGCCCGATAACGACGACGAGGGAGGCAAACCGGGTGCAGGCCCTGACGATGGCAACGACTACGCTTTGCAGCATCTTTTCTTTCTGCGGTTAACAGCTTGCCGGAAACGCCCGCTGTTTATCGGAGTTCCCCGGCGAAACCTATTGCTGTTTTGAGTGGTTCTCGCCGCACGAAGGTTCGAGGTAAACGGCGACAGACCGTGGCAAAATCATGCGGGGCGGTCGGTATAGCCGGTGACTTGAGGCGGGAAAGTGGCGAAGAGGTGAGCACAAATGTCGCCATTTTGCTCAGAGCGAATTCGCTATTATAATACCGCAGATGCGCACGGTAACGGAACCAGGGTTTCATCCGGTCTTTCCTTTTTGCCGATTTTTTGACACAAAGTGCTGTGCCTCCATGCGCCGGGGCCCAGCTAGGGTGGGTGGTTACCGCGTGCGCGAAACCAATGGTGCGGTTATTGCAACTCATTGGGCAGTACCGAGGTGCCGCCGGGGACTTGAGAAGCGGATTGGTGCAACTTGCGTGATGGGCGTCCGATGGAAGTTTATCTAGCGCAGCCGCGCGGCTTTTGCGCCGGCGTGGTGCGTGCGCTCGAGATCGTGGAACGGGCCCTGGAGAAATACGGCCCGCCGGTCTACGTGCGCCATGAGATCGTGCACAACAAGTACGTGGTCGAGAGCCTGAAGAACAAGGGCGCGATCTTCGTCGAGGAACTGTCCGAGGTTCCGCCGAAGGCCGTGACCGTTTTCAGTGCCCATGGCGTCGCCCGCAGCGTCGAGGAAGAGGCGGCCGCGCGCGACCTTCCGGTGCTCAATGCCACCTGCCCGCTGGTCACGAAAGTTCACAATCAGGGGAAGCGCTACATCGCCAGGGGCCGCACCCTGATCCTGATCGGCCATGCCGGCCACCCCGAGGTCGAGGGCACGATGGGCCAGGTTCCCGCCCCCGTGCTACTTGTTCAAAGCGTTGAAGAGGTTAAGGCCTTGACGCTGCCCGCGGATACGCCAGTGGCCTATATCACCCAGACCACCCTGTCGGTCGACGACACCAAGGACATTATTGCGGCCCTCCAGGCCCGCTTTACAGATATTCAAGGTCCGGATATCCGGGATATCTGCTATGCGACACAGAACCGCCAATCTGCGGTAAGGGACTTGAGCAAGCTGGTCGACGTGATCTTGGTGGTGGGCGCTGCCAACAGCTCGAACTCGAACCGGCTCCGCGAAATCGGCACTGAGGCCGGCGTCGCGAGCTATTTGATTGCCGACGGCAGTGCGCTCAATCCGGAGTGGTTGAAAGATGCCAAGACCGTCGGCGTCACGGCCGGCGCCTCGGCGCCTGAGGTACTCGTGGATGACGTGATCGAAGCGATGCGGCGGATCGGACCAGTCAAGGTCTCGGTGCTGCCGGGCCGCGAGGAAAACATCGAATTCCGGCTTCCGGCCGAACTGGCTGCGAGCTGACCCACCCGAATTCCAAGCCCAGAAAGAAACCTGTAATGGCTATCCCCTTCTTCAAGGAAATGCGCATCGGCGGCTATTTGCTCAAGCAGAAACTGCTTGGCCGCAAGCGCTATCCGCTCGTGCTGATGCTGGAGCCGCTGTTCCGCTGCAACCTCGCCTGCGTCGGCTGCGGCAAGATCGATTATCCGGATGCGATCCTCAACCGCCGCATGACCGCCCAGGAGTGCTGGGACGCGGCCGACGAGTGCGGCGCGCCGATGGTCGCCATTCCCGGCGGCGAGCCGCTGATCCACAAGGAGATCGGCGAGATCGTGCGTGGCCTGGTCGAACGCAAGAAGTTCGTCTCGCTCTGCACCAACGCGCTGCTGCTCGAGAAGAAGCTCGACCTGTTCACGCCCTCCCCGTACCTGTTCTTCTCCGTGCATCTCGACGGCCTGAAGGACCATCACGACAAGGCCGTGTCGCAGAAGGGCGTGTTCGACCGCGCCGTCTCCGCGATCAAGGCGGCCAAGGCGCGCGGCTTCACTGTCAACGTCAACGCCACCATCTTCGACGGCCATCCGGCCGAGGAGATCGCGAAATTCCTCGACCTCACCGTCGAGCTCGGTGTCGGCGTCTCGATGTCGCCGGGCTATGCCTATGAGCGTGCGCCGGACCAGGAGCACTTCCTCAACCGCACCAAGACCAAGAAGCTGTTCCGCGACGTCTTCGCGATGGGCAAGGGCAAGAAGTGGAACTTCATGCATTCCGGCCTGTTCCTGGACTTCCTCGCCGGCAACCAGGAATACGAGTGCACGCCGTGGGGCATGCCCGCGCGCAACATCTTCGGCTGGCAGAAGCCCTGCTATCTGCTCGGTGAAGGCTATGCCAAGACCTTCAAGGAGCTGATGGACACCACCGATTGGGAGACCTACGGCACCGGCAAGTACGAGAAGTGCGCCGACTGTATGGCCCATTGCGGCTACGAGCCGACGGCGGCGACCGCAGCTCTCAACAACCCGCTGAAGGCCATGTGGGTGTCGCTGCGCGGCATCAGGACCTCCGGTCCGATGGCGCCGGAGATCGACATGAGCAAGCAGCGTCCCGCGCAGTACATCTTCTCGGCGGAAGTGCAGAAGCGCCTGTCGGAGATCCGCAAGGACGAGGCCGCCGCTGCGCAGGAGAAGGCCGCTCGGAAGGCTTCGACTGCCGCGTAAAGACGAAGCTTGTAGCCCGGATGGAGCGCAGCGAAATCCGGGCAGTCCCTCCACGTTGTAAGACCCGGATTGCGCTCCGCTCCATCCGGGCTGCGGACGACAATCGGGATAGGGGGAAGCCTCGCGGCTCCGCCCCTCCCACACCACCGGACATACGGGTCCGTATCCGGCGGTTCAGCGGATTATGCGGGTCGCCGTGCCGCGACGGAAGCCAAGCCGAGTGAGGCAAAGAAGCCGTTTGGCAGAGCAATGGTGAGCGCGGGGCTGTTCGCGAGCCGCCAAGGGCCACGTGGGCTGCCGGCGGTTTGCGCCGCCAGATCCCGGCCGACGCCGCGGCGTCGCAACTCGGCAAAGCGAGCGGGTCCATACTTCCATTGCTTCCAGGCAACGGCGCGCAACCGTCGCCTGATCCACTGGTCAAGCACGCGCAACACCGACGGGGTTTGACAGAAGCCGAAGTAGCCGTGCCACCCAATCAGGTAGGTCGACAGTTCTTTGGCGATCTGCACGAGGCATCGACCACGCGTGCGTCGCGTGAGCTCCCGAACCTTCGCCTTGAAGCGGGCGAGTGCCTGCGGCGCGATGCGCCGCCGCGGTTCTTGCCCGCCGGTGAAGCTGAAGCCCAGGAACTTGCGAACACTCGGTTTGGCAACCGCGCTCTTCGCTTTGTTGATCTTGAGCTTGAGGCGCTTTTCGAGGAACCTCTCGACGCCAGCCAGCACCCGTTCGCCCGCCCGCTGACTGCGCACGTAGATGTTGCAGTCGTCGGCGTAACGCACGAAGCGGTGGCCGCGCTTCTCCAGTTCCTTGTCCAGCACATCCAGCATCAGGTTCGACAACAGCGGCGAGAGCGGACCGCCCTGCGGCGTGCCCTCTTCCGTCGGACTGACCAGCCCTCCTTCCAACACACCCGCATTCAGGAAGGCGCGGATGAGCTTCAGGATGCGCTTGTCAGCAACCCGCTTGGCAACCAGTCCCATCAGGATGTCGTGGTTGACCCGGTCAAAGAACTTCTCCAGGTCGATGTCCACCACGATGCTGTGGCCGGCCGCAATGTACGCCTGCGCCCGTTCCACCGCCCGATGTGCCGAGCGCCCCGGCCGAAAGCCGAAGCTCGTCTCGGCGAACGTCCTATCCCAATCCGCCTGCAGCACCTGCATCACCGCCTGCTGGATCAAGCGGTCGAGCACCGTCGGAATGCCGAGCGGCCGCAGGCCGCCCGACGCCTTCGGTATCTCCACCCGCCGCACCGGCTGTGGCTTGTAGGTGCCGTCAAGCAACTGGGCTCGGATCGCAGGCCAGTGCTCCTTCAGGTGGGCTGACAGCTCGCCGACGGTCATCCCGTCGACGCCCGCCGCGCCCTTGTTGCGCTTTACTTGCGCCAACGCTGCCTTCAGATTCTCACTCTCGACAACGTCTTCCATCGACGGTCCTGCGACCGCCGGGCGTTCGAGACAGACTTCCGCCGCACGCGCTTCAGGCTCTCGGGCGCCGGCGCTTCGGGCTTCACCCTCCGCTCCGGGGCTCAAGTTCAGCTCGACCTGATTCTTCTGCCGCATGGCTCGCACGAGATCGCCGCTCTACTGACCACTTCCACCGTTCAGGCCTTCAGCGGCGCGCTGCCGCCTACTACGCCCTCGGCTGACTTCTGCGCTGCGGTCAGGCCGTCTTGCGACGGTCTCAGTCTCGTTGCCGAGACACAGCGCAGACCTCCCGAGGTAAGACCGACCGCCTTCACCGCATGCCCGCCGAATTTACCACCCCGACCTTTGATGACCTTGGACTTCGCGATCAATTGCTCGCTCGTCCGGCCGGGTAGGCCTCGTTATCCGGTGTTTGTCCATCGGGCCGCGGCTTTGCTCCACGCTTTCTTCAGACCCCACCTCACGATGACGCCCTTGCGCTTCGCTAATCCTTCGCCGCCATCAGGCTGGATAGAGGACTTCCACCTCCAAGCTGTCGCTCATACTCGGCACACAACGAAAA
>DASULD010000156.1:0-3448 GCA_036278355.1 Sphingobium sp. | reverse complement strand
GAAAAGTCCGACCTGCCCGACATCGTATTCGCGCAGATCGAACATTTCTTCACCCATTACAAAGATCTGGAGAAGGAAAAGTGGGTCCGCGTCGGCACATGGGGCAACGCCGCCGAAGCCCGCCGCATCACTCTGGAAGCCATTGACCGCTACCGGGATTCGAAAAAGGCCGCCTGACGCCTGGCCAGACCAATCGGGATTGACCAGTCCGGGCTGAGCCTGTGCTTGCTTAGCCCATCGGGCCGAACTGGCGTTCAGCCCGCATCGTGTCATCCGGGGGCGCCGGGAGAGTATCCGGCCAGGTCCTTCGGATGGCGCGGGGCCGGAATTTCGGACCTTCAGCCGGGCGTATAGCGGAGAGCCGGGGCTGTAGGACAGGCGGCATGTAAACCGCCCGCTTCACCCCCGCCCGCGATAGCCCGGAACGCCCTGATCAGGAATCCAGACATCGGCCGGCGCGGGGCCGCTTTGCCAGAACACGTCGATAGGGATGCCTCCGCGCGGATACCAGTATCCGCCGATGCGCAGCCATTCCGGGTTCATCTCGGCGAACAGCCGCTGGCCGATGCCGACCGTGCAATCCTCGTGGAACGCGGCATGGTTGCGGAACGCGCCCAGGAACAGCTTCAGCGACTTCGATTCGACGATCGTGTCGCGCGGTACATAATCGATCACCAGATGCGCGAAATCCGGCTGGGCCGTGACGGGACACAGCGACGTGAATTCGGGCGCGGCAAAGCGCACCATATAGCGCGCATCGACGCGCGGGTTGGGCACATAATCAAGCACGGCCTCCTGCGGCGATGCCGGAAGCGCGCTGGTCCTGCCGAGATGCGTAAGGCTCATCGCGCGCCTATAGATCATCGGGATCGCCGCGCAAAGGGGCTGGAAACGGGCCGCGCCCTCCCCTACGAACGGGTCGTGGCGTGGATGAACCGGGGCGGACGCGATGGATATCTTGGTAAGTACGGACTGGCTGGCCGACAACCTGGGCGCGAGCGACCTCAGAGTGGTCGATGCAACCTATTTCCTTCCGGAGGTCGGGCGCGATGCCGCAGCCGAATATGAGGCGCAGCATATCCCCGGCGCGGTCTTCCTCAACCTGGCCGAGCTGGTCGACAGCACAAGCCCGCTGCCCAACACCGTGCCCCCGGCGGAAAAGTTCGCCAGCAGGATGCAGGCGCTGGGCCTGGGCGACGGCAGCCGCATCGTCGTCTATGACAACAGTCCGCATCGCAGCTCTGCCCGCGCATGGTGGCTGTTCGAAATCTTCGGCTCACCCAATGTCGCCATCCTCGACGGAGGCCTGGGCAAGTGGCTCGCCGAAAAGCGCACCGTCGAAAGCGGCAAGGTTCAGCTTCGTCATCGCCATTTCACCGCCTGGCGTGACAACGGCGCCATCGCAACCAAGGCCGATATGCTCGAAAACCTCAAAACCAGGGCCGCGCAGGTCGCCGACGCGCGAACCATGAGCCGATTCACCGCGGAGGAACCGGAAGTCCGGCACGGCATGGCCTCGGGCCATATTCCGGGATCGGTCTGCCTTCCCAGCTCACGGCTGTTCAATGCCGACGGCAGCTGGAAGCGCGGCCACGAACTGAAGGGGTTGTTCATCGACGCGGGGATCGACCTTGACCGCCCGCTCGTCACGACCTGCGGCAGCGGCATCACCGCCGCCAGCATCCTTTTCGCCGCGCGGCTGCTCGGCAAGAAGGACGTGAGGCTCTATGACGGCAGCTGGAGCGAGTGGGGGAGCGATCCCGCCACGCCCAAGGCGACCGGTCCGGCATGAGCGGGGGGCACGATAACCCGGACGAGGACGCGCCCGAAACCCGGCTGACGGGCATGGGGCGGCGCCCCGAATGGACTGGCGTTCCCGGGCAGCCGGGCGGCGTCGTCAACCCGCCGGTGTGGCGCGCCTCGACGATCCTCTACGACAATGTCGCGCATCTCCGTGCGGCGCGAGGCAACCAGCATCAGCGCTGGTATTACGGGCGCAAGGGCACGCCTACCCACTGGGCGCTTGCCGATGCGCTTACGGAGATGGAACCCGGCGCGGAAGGAACGATGCTCTTCCCATCGGGCGTCGCGGCGATTTCCTGCGCGCTCATGGCTGTACTGAAACCCGGCGACAGGCTGCTGATGGTCGACAGCGTCTATGATCCGACCCGCACTTTCTGCGAGAAGGTGCTGCGGCCACTTGGCATCGACACCATCTATTACGATCCTCTGGTGGGCGCAGGCATAGAAAGACTCATCACGCCGGACACCCGCGCCATCTTCATGGAAAGCCCCGGCAGCCTGACGATGGAAGTGCAGGATGTCCCGGCGATCGTTGCCGCCGCGCGGGAGCGGGGGATCGTCACACTGATCGACAATACCTGGGCGACGCCGCTCCTTTTCCCAGCGCTGTCGCATGGCGTCGACATATCAATCCTCGCCTGCACCAAATATATAACGGGGCACAGCGATGTGATGCTCGGATCGGTGACCGCAAACGCGGAACACTGGCGCGCCATTCAAGCCACCGCCGCCATGTTCGGGCAGATATGCGGACCGGACGATGCCTGGCTGGGGTTGCGCGGCCTGCGTACGCTTTCCATGCGCCTGCGACAGCATCAGGACAGCGCGCTGCGGATCGCGCGCTGGCTCGCGGATCGCCCGGAGATCGGCACTGTGCTGCATCCCGCATTGCCATCCTGCCCCGGCCACGCAGAATGGCGGCGCGATTTTTCCGGAGCGTCCGGCCTGTTCAGCTTCACGTTGAAAGGCGCCGACGACGCCATGCGTACGCGCTTGGTCGACGGGCTGCGCCTTTTCGGGATAGGCTACAGCTGGGGCGGCTTCGAAAGCCTTGCCCTTCCGGTCGATCCGGAACATTGCCGCACCGCGACACGATGGACGAGCGACGGGCCGCTGGTTCGTGTCCATATCGGTGTCGAAGATTCCTCTGACCTCATCGCCGATCTGGAACACGCTTTGGCGAGAATGAGCAAAAATGCCTGAATTACCGAGATTCAGAGCAAAGTTTTCCCCAATTTAGAATCTTTTAACCACAATCCTCCACTCAGCGCCGACTGGAGACTACGTTGCGCAGGAGCAACAGTTATGTGGGTAATTCAATCAGATGACATTATTTTGCCTTGTGCGGCGCGGAATCTCCGGTCATCAACAGCGCGTTCGCGGTGACTGGCCCAGCTCACGATCGGAGCATCCACAGAGGTACCGACCCGAACGCAGGTGGGACGATCAATTGATCGACTCTACGAAGGGAAAAATATCTATGCGTAATATCATCGTTGGTATGTCGGCGCTCGCGCTGGCAGCTGTTGCTACGCCTGCCTTCGCTCAGGACGAAGCGTCGGACGGTTTCTCGGTCGTCGGCGGCGCCGCCCTGGTGTCGGACTACCGCTTCCGTGGCGTGTCGCAGACCGGTGAGGAAGCAGCC
>DASULD010000155.1:0-2707 GCA_036278355.1 Sphingobium sp. | reverse complement strand
CCGGTGTAAAGCTGCACGCCCGGTTCGGTCGTGAGTATCTCGAGCACCCGGCCGCTTGCGGCGTCCTCCACCCGAGCTGCGAATTGAGGCTCTGAGGTCAGCCCCTTGTCCAGCACGAAGTTGTGGTCATAACCACGGCCGGTTCGTATCTGCTCATCCTTGCCGGAACGCAGCCCCTCGTCGAGCATTCGCCCCCCCGTGAAATCGAACGGGGAATCCGCGACGGGGCGAAGTTCCCCCGTCGGAATGAGTCGCTTGTCCACGGGCGTGAAACGGCTCGCCGGGATCGTCATCCGCACATGCATGGCCCCTTGCGCGGAACCTGCACCCGAAAGATTGTAGAGCGCATGGTTGGTCATGTTGAGGACCGTAGGCTTCGTCGTCATTGCCGCGAATGTGATCGTCAGCGCGCCCGCCGGGTCCATTGAATAGGTCACGGTAGCTGTCACCTTGCCAGGATAACCCGCGTCCCCGTCGGGACTGACATGTTCCAGGGTCACCGATGCCACGGGGCCGCTTGCAATCGACCCCACTTTCCAAACCGCTCGGTCGAAGCCTTTGCCGCCGCCGTGCAGCGAGCTTGTCCCGTCGTTGAGCGGTAACTGACAGGTCACCCCGTCCAGGGTGAAACGGCCGTCCGCGATCCGGTTGGCATAGCGCCCCACCGTGACACCGAAAAAACCTTGCACCGCCTCATAGCCCGCCACCGTGTCATGACCCAGCACGATATCGCCCGGATTCCCGTCACGATCGGGCACAATCAGCGATTGCAGCGTCGCGCCATAGGTCAGGATGCGCGCCGTTACTCCACTTTCGTTTCGCAACACGATGGCCTCGACCGCAGTTCCGTCGCTGAGCGCTCCCGCATCCTCGCGTTGCGCGATCATCGCCTGTCAGTCGTCCCAGTCCGCCATGCGCGCAGCGCGTTCGGCCTCGGCGTCCAGCGCCCCGTCTGCCGCCATTTCCTGCGCCGCCGCCATGATCGCCTCGTGGGCCGATCCGGCCTGACGATAGCCGCCCCGCCTATTTTCAACGCCGGACTGCATCTGCGCGATCGCCCACGCGTCCTTGCTGCGGCAGGCTATGCCAGCCGTTCCGTCCGTTTCGAAAGCGCGGCAGTAATTGCCCTCCGCCGCCCGGAACGACAGCAGGATACGAACCGGTGCGTCCGCGGATGGGGCGGAGGCAAGCTGAGACGTGAGCGCCCGATCAAGCTTCCCCTGTGCGATCAGTCGGCCATCCTGCGTAGCCACCGGTCCACCATCACGCAATTGAGTCCCCATGACCATGCCCAGCGCCAGCGAAGCGGCGATCGCTCCGCCCATCATTCCCCAGCGCCGTGACGGCATCAGCAGGGGGACACGTTCCTCTTTTTCCTTTCGGACGGCGGCCATGTCGACCACGTTCGACGGGGCGCCGAGCACAGCCTTCAGCCTTTCGGGCACCGGGGCTGAAGCAATAGGCGCGAAATGCGCGCCGAGTTGTGCCCGCAACGCCTGATGCGCCTCGACGTCCCTTGCCATATCCGGATCGGCGGCGATCGCGGCCTCAACCATGATCCGATCTTCGGGACCCAGTTGGCCATCGGCGTAAGCCATCAAAGTCTCGCGATCGATGCTCATGCCACTTCTTTCAGCATCTGCTGCAACGCGTCCCGACCCCGGATCAGGCGAGAGGTCAGCGTTCCTTCGGGGCAACCGATGATTTCCGCGGCCTCGCGATAGCCATAGCCCTCGACCATCACCAGCAGGATTGCCTCGCGCTGTTCGTCAGGCAAACGGGATAGCGCGCGGTCGACAAGACTGAGCTCGACGCGGGCCTCCTGATTGCCGGGCACGCCCACGTCGACACCGGTGTCGGGATCGGCGAATGTCTGCCCCCTGCGACGGCGAGCACGTATTTCGTCTATCCAGATGTTGCGCATGATCCTGTACACCCAGCTATCCAGTCGTGTGCCTTCCGCCCATTGATCGCGAGACCTGAGCGCACGTTCGATTGTCATCTGGCACAGGTCGTCGCCCTCGGTGAGGCTATGCGTCAGCCCGGCCGCGAACCGGCGAAGCCGGGGCAGCAGGGCCAGCAATCCATCCTCGAACGTCGAACCCAGAACCAGTGCCTTTCGTTCATGGATGAAACGGGTGCCGGGCCGCGTTTCATCCATGCCAGGTTTAAATTTCTGCTACAGGGATAATGAATATGCATCCGCGCGTCATCCCGCTTCTTCTCGCCTGCCTCAGCGCCCCGGCATCGAGCCAGATTGGCCTGCCGCCTGTGGACCAGACCGTCGGGGATGTAACGGACCGGCTTGGCCGAACAATTGACGATGCCGCAGCGGGGCTCGATCTGCGTCAGCCCATACGATCGGCCACCCGGTTGGCGCGCGATCGGGTCGGGCGGCTCACCGCTTTCGTGCGGGCGCATCAGGATCGCGTCGAGATGGACGATGAAGGATTTCCGGCGCGGCGGGGGATCGTCCTCCTGCTCGATCCGGACGCCGCGGCTCTTGCCACCGCAGCGCAACTCGGCTTCGTTGCAGACGGACGAGATCAGTTCGGCGGCCTTGGCCTCTCCACAACGGAGCTTGCCGTTCCTGCAGGCATGAGCCTGCGTGACGCGCTGGCCAGACTGCGCGTCGCGATGCCCGGCAAGACGGTCGCTGCAGACCAGCTCCATTTCCCCGGAGGAGCGATCGCACGTACCGCAACTC
>DASULD010000154.1:0-5657 GCA_036278355.1 Sphingobium sp. | reverse complement strand
CGAACCGCGCGAGGCGAACCAACCGGCGCACGGGCGTGGGGGTCAGGGGATCGCGCTCTATGCCCCTCAGGGCACCGTGGCGCGCAAGCGTGCGGCCCCATTTCAACAGGCGCCAAAGATGGGTAGCGTGGGCCGTCATACCGGGATCAGATCTTCCAGCCGGAGTGAATGGCGACGAGGCCTCCCAACACCGGCTCCACCTTCGTCTGGCCGAATCCCGCCGCGCGGATCATCCGTTCGAACTCCGGCATTGGCGGAAAGCGGCGGATTGATTCGATAAGGTAGCGATAGCTGTCCTCATCACCCGCCAGCAGCTTTCCGAGCTTGGGCACCATGTGGTGCGAATAGGCACTATAGATGTCGGCAAAGCCCGGCCATGTGACGGTCGAGAATTCAAGGCAGAAGAATCGCCCGCCGAACTTCAGAACCCGGTTCGCCTCGGCCAGTGCCCTGTCGATATGGGTCACGTTACGGATACCGAACGCGATCGTGTAAGCGTCGAAGCTGCGATCGGCAAAGGTCAAGGTTTCGGCATTCTGTTCGGACCATGCCAGACCTTCGATCCGGCGCTTGGTTGCGCGTTCCCGTCCGACAGCCAACATCTCCGGGTTGATGTCGGACACCGTCACATGCGCGCCGGACCTGGCGAGGCGGAAAGCGATGTCGCCGGTACCGCCCGCCATGTCGAGTATCCGTTCGCCCGCGCGCGGCTTCACCCGATCGACGAACTGGTTCTTCCACAGGCGGTGCATACCTGCCGACATCGCATCGTTCATCAGGTCATATTTGCCCGCAACGCCGGAGAAGACGGAGCGCACAAGCTGCGTCTTCTCGTTCGCGTCGACTTCACGATAGCCAAAGGAAACCTTCTCGTTCATGGCACGCCTGTAACCCTTGTTTCCGCAGGTTGGAAGCGGATAAGCAGAGCCATATGCCCGAACTTCCCGAGGTCGAAACAACCGTTGCCGGATTGCGATCCGTTCTGGAGGGGCGCGTACTCACCGCCGTCGAGCCGCGCCGCCCCGATCTGCGCATCCCCTTCCCCGCCGACCTGCGACAGCGAATGACGGGCGCGCGTGTCGAAGGTCTCGGCCGCCGTGCCAAATACGGCCTGATCCATTCCGACAGGGGTGACACGCTGATCTTCCATCTGGGCATGTCCGGGCGCTGGCGCGTGGACCCCGACGACATCGGCCGGCACGACCATCTGATCCTTGAAACCGATGCGGGCCGCCGTCTCAGCCTGTGCGATCCGCGAAGGTTCGGCTTTGTCGACCTGACGCAGACGGGACGGCTGGACGAATATCCGGCCTTCGCCCGCATGGGGCCGGAGCCGCTGGCCGATGCGTTCACGGGAAAGCTGCTGTATGCCGCGCTGCGCGGCAAGGCGACCCCGATCAAGGCGGCGTTACTGGATCAGCGGGTGGTGGCGGGTCTGGGCAATATCTACGTGTGCGAAGCGCTGCACATCGCCGGGATCGCGCCCCGGACAAGCGCCGGACGCGTGTCGGCCGCACGCTGCGACCGGCTCGCCGAGGCGATCAGGCAGGTATTGCTCTCCGCCATCGCGGCGGGCGGATCGACCCTCCGGGACTATGCTCGGCCCGATGGAGAGCTTGGATATTTCGCGAAGCAGTGGCGCGTTTACGGGCGAGAGGGGGAAGGCTGCCCTGCCTGCGGCGCGACCGTGTTACGCAGGGCAGATGGGGGACGCAGCACCTTCTATTGCGGGACATGCCAGAAATAGCCGCAAGGCGCGCACCGCACATTTTCCATTTACATATGTGACCGGATCGGGCCGAAGCCTGCGCGGCCCAAGGAACGCGGCGCCAGTGCCCCCGTTTATCCCGAAACACACCGATGGAGCAGGCACCATGGCGACGGCAAGAGAACGACTGACGGAATGGCTTCGCGACGCGCACGCGGCCGAAGAGCAAGCACATACCATGCTGCGGCGGACGGCAAGCCAGATCGAAGGTCATGGCGAGTTTCGCGCCGGTCTGGAACGGCATGGAGAGCGCAGCCGCGATCAGGCGCAGCGGCTTGAGCAATGTCTCGAAAGGTTGGGCGAAGGGACGTCCCTGATCAAGACGCTAACCGGTCAGATCACCGCATTCGGCCAGACGATCAGTGGCTATGTCGTGGGTGACGAACCGGTCAAGGCGGTGCTGGCCACCACGACCTTCGCCCACATGGAGGCGGCATCCTACCGCATTCTGGTCGCAGCGGCCGAAGCAGCCGGAGAGCCGGGCATTTGCACGATCTGCGAAACGTTGCTGGCCGAAGAAGTGGAATTCGCGGACTGGCTCGACCATCAGCTTCCGATCGTCACGGCCGACTATCTGGCTCAAAACAGCCGTGATGCAGCCGGCGGAACCGGTCCCGCCGCAGAACACATAGGTAGTGTGCCCATAAAATGAACGAGTACGGGAAGAACTAAAGCGCGGTCTCCGCGTTGCCAATTCATGCCCTATATCTCGATCACGAGCCGCCTCATCATCGGAGCACTTGCCGGCCTGACCGCGACCACCGCAATGACGGCGGCAATGCGCCGGCTCCACCGGCAGCTTCCCGCCAGGGAGCGTTATCCGCTTCCACCCCGGGAGATCACCGAACGTCTCGCGCCACGGGTCGCGGGTGAGGAGGGGTTGCGCGATGCCTCGCTTCTTGCCCATTTCGGTTATGGGGCGGGGACCGGTGCGCTGATCGCCGCCGCTGGTACGAAAAGGAACGATGTGGCGGGCGCGGCACTTGGCGCCGGTGTGTGGGCGCTGAGCTATTTCGGATGGGTGCCGGGCCTGGGGATACTGGCTCCCGCCAGCGACCATCCTGCGCGGCGCAACGCATTGATGATCGGCGTGCATCTGGTCTGGGGCGCAGTGACCAGCTGGACGATCCGGGAACTGGCCGCCGCACGTGAAACGATGCTGGCGGACGGACCGCTTCACGACGCGCGGCCGGGACGAGGCGCATCGCCCCCCGCCAGGGGACACGCGACATGAACGTCGGCGACGAACGAAGCCGGTCATGCTGGATGCAGGACCTTCCGAGGGTTGACGCTCCGGTGCTCACGCAGGGATGCGAGTGCGACGTACTGGTGGTGGGCTCCGGAATTGCGGGGCTTTCCACCGCCTATGAACTTGCCCGGTTCGGGCGGTCTGTCATGGTCATAGATCGCGGCCGAATAGGGGCCGGGATGACGGCGCGGACGACTGCCCATCTGGCGTCAGCACTCGACGATTATTATTCCGAGTTGATCAAGGTGCATGGCGAGGGGGCCGCCCGGTTGTATCACGACAGCCAGGTAGCGGCCATCAACCGCATCGAGGTTATCTGCCGCGATGAAGCGATAGAGGCCGACTTTCAGCGCGTGGACGGTTTCCTGTTTGCGGCCGAGGAAGGCGATCGCCGCGATCTCGAGGCCGAGCATGAGGCCTGCCGCACCATCGGCGTTGCAGTCGACTGGGTCGAGAGAGCCCCCGTGCCGGGGATCGACACCGGACCGGCGTTGCGTTTTCCGGGCCAGGCCCGGTTTCATCCGACCCGTTATCTTTCCGGCATCGTCCGGACATGTGTAAGGCTCGGCGTGCGTTTCCATGCCGGCACCGCCTACATTGGTCATGAGGAAAATGCCGACGGAGTGGCGGTAACAGTCGAAGGTGGCGCGGTTGTCCGCGCCGCGGACGTGGTGTTCGCCACCAATTCCCCTGTCAACGACAAGGTGTTTATCCATACCAAGCAGGAGCCGATGCGCACTTATGTGATCGCGGGCCGGACGCCGAAGGGGCATGTGGCGGACGCGCTGGTCTGGGACAGCCTCGACCCCTATCATTATGTTCGGCTGCAGCCCCTGGGCGAGGCGGAGGATCTCCTGATCGTCGGTGGGGAAGATCACCGGACAGGTGAAGCGGACGATATGGATGCGCGATTTGCGGCGCTGGAAGCGTGGTCCCGGCACCATTATCCCGCGCTCGGCGCGATCGACTACCGCTGGTCGGGCCAGGTGCTTGAACCGATCGACTTCATGCCCTTCACGGGGCGCAACCCGGGCAACCGCTACATCTATATTCACAGCGGTGATTCAGGGCAGGGCATCACCAACGGGGTGGCGGGCAGTCTGACGCTGTTGCCGCTTATCATCGGGGAGGACAGCCGCTTCGCGCCGCTGCTCGACCCCTCTCGCAAGCCGCTGTCGTCGCGGCCCTCGCTCGGCGAGTTCGTACGCGGGCAGGCAGGTGTGGTCCGGAACCTGGCCGAATATGTGACCGGGGGCGAAGTCAGCTCGATAGAGGACATTGCGCCGGGAAACGGCGCCATCATGCGCGACGGGCTGTCGAAGATCGCCGTGTACCGGGACCAACAGGGCGGCGTACTGCGCCTGTCCCCTGCGTGCACGCATATGGGTTGCATCGTCCATTGGAACAGCCTGGAGAAATGCTGGGATTGTCCCTGTCACGGGTCCCATTTCGCGCCGGACGGGTCGGTCCTCAACGGACCGGCCATCGTTTCCCTTCCTGAGCACGAATAAGGCGGATCATCGCTGGAGCAGGTCACCGACACAATCGGCGGGGCCGTGGGTCAGCGCCGACGCTGCGTGGGGCGCTCTGAGGCGCCTCGTCAGCCGTTGTTGACCACCAGCCGAAGCCGTGCCCGGCCAGTCTTGTTCTGGGATAGCGCCCCTGCGGGCCATCGCGGCGTGTGGGCGCGCATCAGTCTTTCGGCAACGCGCATCGTGGGCGCGGCATATTCCTGCCCGTCGACGAGCACCTTGTAGGGCAGGGCCTTATCGCCCGACAGGACGATGCGACCCTGAGCGGGTCCGAGGGAATATCCTCTCATGCGGACGATACGATTGTGTCTGGTAGAAGTTCCGCCGCAATCGGGTCATTTTTCGAATATGAAGCCGGTCCGTATCTGCGGGATCAGGGATTTGGTTGCGCGGAAAAAGCAACCATGTCCGGCCGCGTGCGTTTCAGATGCCGCATGGAGCTGACCACACATTCGGGTGAGGTAGTCCCGGCCGAATCCCCTGCGTCCGATCTGGGCGGGGGGCGGTCTGGGTTGAGGTGGAGCATGCGCTGTCCCACCAGCGTCCGACCAGCTGTGCCTTCGGCGGAGATCGGTCCGACCGGGAGTTCAGCCGCGCGGGCCGGCTGGTCATAGCGGATACGGGCCGCGTCGGGGTGCCTGGGCATCCCTTCGCGGGTCAAGTCTCCGGAGCGAGGGAGGAACTATTGGCCAATTTCATGTTCGCCACCGGGATCGAGAACAGCATCCCCATGATCAACAACGGCCGGACCCGCGTCGACCAGATGGAGGTTTGCGGACACTACACGCATTGGCGCACAGATTTCGACCTCGTCGAGGAACTGGGGCTGCGCTATTTGCGTTTCGGTCCGCCGCTGCACAAGACGTTCCTGGGACCGGGCCGCTACGACTGGGAGTTTGCGGACCTCACGCTCAACGATCTGGCGGCGCGCGACATCACGCCCATCGTCGATCTTTGCCATTTCGGCGTCCCTGACTGGATAGGCAATTTCCAGAACCCCGATTTTCCGCTGCTTTTCGCTCGCTACGCCGCCGATTTCGCGGAGCGATACCACTGGATACAGCTGTATACGCCGGTCAACGAGATGTTTATCTGCGCCACATTCTCA
>DASULD010000153.1:0-15764 GCA_036278355.1 Sphingobium sp. | reverse complement strand
ACGGGTTGCATCTGGTGCTCGCGGGGCCACCCAACGCCGGCAAGTCGACTTTGCTGAACGCGCTGGCGGGGAGGGAGGCGGCGATCGTCTCGGACATCGCGGGCACGACGCGCGACCGGATCGAGGTGCCGGTGGATATCGGCGGGGTCGCGTTCGTCATCACCGACACGGCAGGACTCGCCGACGCGACAGATGACGTGATCGAACGGATCGGCGTGGACCGCGCGCGCAGTGCGATCGATGCCTGCGACATCCTGCTGTGGCTGGGGCCGCCGGAGGATTGTCCGCGGGCGGACGCCATCCGCGTTGCTGCGCAGATCGACCGTCCGGGTCGGGCCGAAGTGCATGGGACGGACGTCGCCGTCTCGGCGTTGACCGGTGCGAATATGGCGCTGCTGCGGGACAGGATCCTCGCGACGGCGCAGCAGCTCCTGCCACGGGAAGGTGAGTACGCTCTCCATAAGCGGCAACGGGACGGCGTTACCGAGATCGCACGGGCGTTGCGTGATGCGACCATTGAACCTGACTTGCTCATACTGGCCGAGCATTTGCGCGCGGCTCGTAAAGCGCTTGACCAGCTGACCGGACGCGCGGGGGTGGAGGATATGCTGGACAGCCTGTTCGGCCGCTTCTGCATCGGAAAATGAAAAGGCACCTGGAGTGTTTCACGTGAAACACTCATGTCCGTCCCGGCTTTGACCGCGGGGTACAGCTCCACTATAGCGCGAGCCATGAGGGACGATTTCGACGTTATCGTGATTGGGGGCGGCCACGCCGGTGCGGAGGCTGCGCGGGCGGCGGCGCAGCGCGGCGCGTCGACCGCGCTCCTGACCTTCGATCCCGCCGCAGTCGGGGCCATGTCCTGCAACCCCGCAATCGGTGGCCTCGGCAAAGGCCATCTGGTGCGGGAGGTCGATGCGCTCGATGGCGTCATCGCCCGATCGGCGGACGATGCGGCGATTCATCATCGGATGCTGAACGCCAGCAAGGGAAAGGCCGTCCAGGGTCCCCGCGTCCAGGCCGACCGGGCGCTGTTCCGTACCTCGGTGCAACGGCGTCTGGCGTCTCAGCCCAACCTGACGGTGCTGGCCGGTGAAGCGGTCGACCTGCTGTTCGATGGGCAGAAGTTGTCTGGCGCAACTTTGGCGGACGGCAGCGTCATCCGCGCGCGGGCGGTCGTCCTCGCCACGGGCACGTTTCTGGGCGGACGACTTTTTCGCGGAGAGGAGCGACTGCCGGGTGGCAGGATAGAAGAGCGCGCCGCCACACTCCTTGGCGAGCGTCTCCGGGGGATCGGGTTGCCGCTCGCAAGGCTCAAGACCGGGACGCCGCCGCGCCTGGATGGACGCACGATCGACTGGGCGGTACTCGAACGGCAGCCATCGGACGATGAGGCGTGGACGATGAGCGCGCTGACACCGGGGCGACAACTTCCACAGCTGGCTTGCGCGATCACGCGGACAAACGAGCGCACGCACGACATCATCCGTGGCGCACTGGATCGCTCACCACTGTTTGCGGGCGCGATCGAGGGCAGGGGGCCCCGCTACTGCCCGTCCATAGAGGACAAGATTTTCCGTTTCGGTGATCGCGACGGTCATCAGGTGTTCCTGGAACCGGAGGGGCTAACGACGCACCTTGTTTATCCCAACGGCATCAGCACGTCGCTCCCCTCCGACGTCCAGCTCGACATGGTCCGCTCCATGTCCGGGCTGGAACGGGTCGAGATGGTGGTCCCGGGCTATGCGGTGGAATATGACTATGTCGATCCGCGCGCGCTTGGCCGCGACCTCGGCCTTTCCGCGATAGCGGGACTGTATTGCGCGGGTCAGATCAACGGCACCACCGGCTATGAAGAAGCGGCCGCCCAGGGGCTGGTCGCCGGCGCGAACGCGGCTGCCTTCGCGCTCGGCGCGGCGACGTTCGTCCCCGATCGCGCGGAGTCCTACATCGGCGTCATGATCGACGACCTCGTGCTGCATGGCGTAACCGAACCCTATCGGATGCTGACTGCGCGGGCGGAGTATCGGCTCAGGCTGCGCGCCGACAACGCCCCCGCTCGCCTGACTGCGCCAGGGTGCGATCATGGTTTGATCGGCGAGGAGCGGGTGCGATGGTTCGAGGGGCGGGAGTCCCGCCGGGCGGTCATCATGGCTCAGCTTGAACGGGATTATTCCACGGCGCAGCTGGCCCGGCTGGGTGCGCCGGTGCGTCAGGACGGCGCGCGCCGCACGCTGCGCGAATGGGCACGCTTCCCCGAACTAACGGAGGTGCTGCTGCGCGAAGTTCCCGCTCTTGCGGAGGCGGAAGGTTCCCTGCGTGAGGAGATATTGGAGGATGCGCGCTACGCCCCCTATCTTGAGCGTCAGCAGGCGGAGATTGACGACCTGCGCCGACAGGAGGCCGTGACGATTCCGGCTGGCTTCGACTATGTCGGCGTCGGTGGCCTTTCAAACGAAATGCGGGAACGGCTGGAGGCCGCGCGCCCTGAAACGCTCGCCGCCGCCAGTCGTCTGCGCGGCATCACGCCGGCGGCGCTCGCCGCGATTCTGGTTCACCTCCGTCGGAAACAGAAAGCGGCATGACCGAAGACGAGGCCAGAGCATGGCTCCGGATGAATTTCGATGTTTCACGTGAAACATGGGACCAGCTCGAGAGCTACGTGGCCTTGCTGCTCGACGAAATGGAGCGGCAGAATCTGATCGCCGCGTCGACGCGGGATCATGTGTGGGCGCGTCACATCGTCGATAGCGCGCAGTTGCTGACATTGGCTCCGGAGCCGAAAGAGGGTGCGATCTGGGCCGATCTCGGTTCGGGCGCCGGGCTGCCGGGTGTCGTCATCGCGATCCTCTCGCGCTACCAGGTGAGCATGATCGAGGTGCGGCGCAAGCGGGCCGAATTTCTTTGCCGTGTCGTCGACCATCTCGGCCTCAACAACGCCGGGGTGCAGTTCGGGAAGGTCGAAACGGCGCGGCTTGCCTCTCCCGCAACGGTCATCAGCGCCCGTGCCTACGCGCCGATGGAACGGCTGATCCCGTCGGCGCTTCATTTGACCGAGTTTTCCACATATTGGTTGCTTCCAAAGGGCCAGGGCTTTCAGAATGAGTTGGATATCGCCCGGACGCTGTGGCACAGTGATGCTCGTGTCGAACGGAGCCTTACCGCGCCGGACAGCGCAATCCTCATCCTGACGAAGGTCCACGGGGGGAGGGGGAAGGCGGCAGCAAGGATTGTTTGAGCGCATGATCCGCATCGCCATCGCCAATCAGAAGGGCGGGGTCGGCAAGACGACCACCGCGATCAATCTTGCCACGGCGCTCGCCGCGACGGGGCAGCGAACCTTGCTGATCGATCTCGATCCGCAGGGGAATGCATCGACGGGGCTGGGCATCGGCCATGCCGCGCGCGGGACATCGAGTTACGACATGCTGACGGGTTCGGCGGCGCTTGGCGAGGCGGTGGTGCGCAGCAAGGTGCCGTTGCTGGACATCGTTCCGGCCACCCAGGATCTGTCGGGCGCAGAGATTGAGCTGATCGACGTGCCGGAGCGAACCCACAGGCTGAAAAACAGCCTCGACGCGGCGCAGGCCGACTGGGACATCTGCCTCGTCGACTGTCCGCCTTCGCTCGGCCTGCTGACGGTCAACGCGCTCGTCGCGGCCCAGTCGCTTCTTGTGCCGTTGCAATGTGAGTTCTTCGCGCTGGAAGGGTTGTCTCAGCTTTTGACGACGGTTGAGCGTATTCGTGGGCGTTTCAATCCATCGCTGTCGATCATGGGTGTGGCGCTGACCATGTATGATCGCCGCAACCGCCTTACCGATCAGGTTGCGGATGATGTCCGTGCTTGCCTCGGCAAGGTCGTGTTCGACACGGTCATACCGCGCAACGTTCGTCTTTCCGAGGCACCCAGTCACGGCCTGCCCGCCTTGATCTACGATCATCGCTGCGCCGGTTCCACCGCTTATATGAGTCTTGCCCGCGAACTGATCTCCCGGTTGCCGCAGCGCGAGCTTGCCGCATGAGCGCGCGGGACGATGGCGACGCGGTGGAGGCGGGAGGCGGAGTCGATCGCGCGGCGCGCGGCGGCCGTCCTCGCGGACTGGGGCGGGGCCTTTCCGCTTTGCTGGGAGAAACCCTGACAGAGGAGCCGGTGGAGCGGTCGGCCAATGGCTCTCAGTCCGGAAAATCGATACAACATATTGAAATATCGGCAATTTCTCCTCATCCAGGTCAGCCGCGCCGTCACTTCGACGAAACCGCGCTGCAAGAGCTGTCGGACAGCATCGCCGAACGCGGCGTGATCCAGCCGATCATCGTCCGCGAGCAGGGACCGGGCCGCTATCAGCTCGTCGCGGGCGAACGGCGTTGGCGCGCGGCCCAGCGCGCGCGCCTGCATCAGATTCCGGCCATCGTGCGTCAGTTGAGCGATGCCGAAACGCTCGAGATCGCGCTCATCGAGAATGTGCAGCGGCAGGATCTCAACCCGGTGGAGGAGGCGGAGGCGTATTCGCGCCTGATCGCGCAGTTCAACCACAGTCAGGAGGTGCTCGGACGCCTCGTCGGCAAATCCCGCAGCCACGTCGCCAATATGATGCGCCTGCTCGACCTGCCCGGCTCGGTACTCGACAGCGTGCGCGGGGGTCAGCTCAGTATGGGCCACGCCCGGGCATTGATTGGTGTGGACAACGCGGCCCAGATTGCGCGCAAGGTCGTCGAAAACGGGCTTTCGGTTCGCCAGGTCGAAAAGCTCGCGCGGCAGGCGAAGGGCAGGGAAGGCGACAGCCCCGCAAGAGCGCCCCGCGCCCGGGCGGAGCCCGACCCCGACATCAAGGCGCTGGAACAGCATCTTGCCGACATCGTTGGGGTCAAGGTCACTATCGACCATGGCGCCGGTGGCGCCGGAACGCTGGTCCTGCGTTACTCGACACTCGATCAGCTCGACATGCTGTGTCAGCGGCTTTCGGGCGAAGCCATCTAGGATCGGGAACCTCGGTTCCGCTCCAGGTTTCCGTCGGTCCGGCCGTCAAAGAGGTGTCCGATGAACGATCGCCATGCGGACCATCCCGTTCTGCCGTTGTTTCTGGAGCGCTGGTCGCCCCGCGCCTATGATCCCCGGCCGATCGACGACGACACGCTCATGTCGCTGTTCGAGGCTGCGCGCTGGGCTCCGTCGGGCTTCAACGTGCAGCCCTGGCGCTTCGTGTACGCGAAGCGGGACGATGCCCACTGGGACGCGTTTTTCTCCGCATTGATCCCGTTCAACCAGAGCTGGGTCAAGAATGCCTCGGTGTTGATGTACGTCCTGTCCGATCCCGTGATGGAGCTTAATGGCAAGCGGGAACCTTCGCACAGCCACAGCTTCGATGCCGGTGCCGCCTGGATGGCGCTCGCGCTGCAGGCGACGAATATGGGCCTGGCCGCGCACGGTATGACCGGCGTGGACTTCGAGGCGGCGGGCAAGGCGGTGAACGCGCCGGATGGCTTCCGCGTCGAGGCGGCGATCGCGGTCGGATATCCCGGGGACAAGAGTGTCCTGCCTGAGGAACTGCAGGCGCGGGAGGTGAAGAGCGGCCGCAAGCCCCTGTCCGAGATAGTGCATCACGGGCCTATCCGGGGTTGAACAGCCGGCCCCTGTTCCGGCATGACGTATGCTGTGCCCGCGACCGTATCGCTCGCCGGGCACGGCGCGGCACGCCGGAGGCGGAAGGGGGCATGGCATGACGACATCTGCGGGCGAACGGGCAGGCGCCGGCCGACTGCATTACCGGATGTTCGCGGGCTTTCTCGCGGGTCTTGTGCTGGGGCTTGCCGCGTACAGCTTCGCTGGCGGAGCGCCCTGGATCGCCTGGATCGCGGAGCATGTGACCGGTCCTGTCGGCCAGATTTTCCTGCGCCTGCTTTTCATGCTGGTCATTCCGCTGCTGGTCTCCGCGCTGATCGTCGGGGTCGCCGAAATGGGAGAAATCCGGGCGCTCAAGGCGGTGGGTGTACGCACGTTAATTTATACGGTGCTGGTCTCCGCGATCGCGGTCGCGCTCAGCCTGGCGCTTGTCAATCTCATGCAGCCCGGTGGCGGGGTCGATCCGGCGGCGGCCCGGGCGCTGCTCGACGCCTCGGGGCAGAGCGCCCGTGCGATCGTGGAGCGCGCGGGCGAGACACCCTCCGGCCTTGACGCCGTGGTCAACATCATCCCGTCCAACTTCATCCACGCGATGAGCGATAACGACATCCTCGCCGTGATGTTCTTCGCGCTGATGTTCGGCATCGGCTTTCTGGTGACCGATCCTGCACGCACTGTCGCGCTGCGATCCGGGATAGAAGGCGTGTTCGAGATCGCGATGAAGCTGATCGGCATCGTCATCCGCATGGCGCCGATCGCCATCTTCTGCTTCATGTTCAACCTCGCCGCGCTGTTCGGATGGGACCTTATCGTCCGCCTGTCGGCCTATGTCGGCGTCGTTCTGCTCGCGCTGGCCTTGCAGATGTTCGTGGTTTACCCGGCGCTGCTCGCAACTCTCGGCCGCAAGAACCCTGTCACCTTCTTTCGCCAGACGCAGGAGGCAAGCGTCATGGCGTTCGCCACCGCATCCTCCAATGCGACGCTGCCCACTACATTGCGCGTCGCGGATGAGGGGCTGAGGCTGCCGCGTCCTATTGCGCGGTTCGTGCTGACCATCGGCGCCACCGCCAACCAGAACGGCACGGCGATGTTCGAGGGCGTCACGGTGCTGTTCCTTGCCCAGTTCTTCGGGGTCGATCTGAACCTGGGTCAGCAGGCGACGGTGATGCTGATCTGCATATTGGGCGGCATCGGCACGGCCGGCGTGCCCGCCGGGTCGCTGCCGGTGATCGCCCTGATCCTCGGCACGATCGGCGTTCCGCCCGAAGGCATCGGTCTGGTGCTGGGGGTCGACCGGCTGCTCGACATGTGCCGCACGACGCTCAACGTGGTGGGCGACCTCGTCGCTGCGCAGGTGATCAGTGCGCGGACCGACGAAAGCGAGATTGCGGCGGCCCCCGTTTCGCCTTCGGTTCAGGCGCCCGGCGTCGAGGACAGCATCTCCTGAAGCCGGGTCCATTCCGGACATCCGCCTGCCCCGTCCGCATATTTCTGTAACGCGCGATAAAGCGAGAGCACCTGCCTGCCCGCGTCCGTTATTCGCGCCCCGCCGCCGCTGCGTCCTCCGGCGCTCGCCTCGACGAGCGGCGCGTGCCAGCATCGGTTCATCACCTCTACAAGCATCCAGCTCCGGCGATAGCTCATGCCGAGCTTTCGCCCGGCCGCCGAGATTGACCCCTCGCGATCAATCGCATCCAGCAGATCGGCCTTGCCCGGCCCCATCGCGATGTCCGCGCCGCAGTGGATCTGCAGCTTGATCGTCAGCGAAGGCGGGTCGGCCGGCATGGACGGCTATGCCACCTCGAAGATCGCTTCCACCTCGACCGCGCAATCGAACGGCAATTCGGCCACGCCCACGGTCGACCTGACGTGACGGCCGATCTCGCCGAACACCTCTACCATAAGATCCGATGCGCCGTTCATGATCTGCGGCAGCGCAGCATAATCCGCCGTCGCATTGATGAAGCCGCCCAGACGCACGCATCGCGTCACCGTGTCCAGGTCTCCAACGACGGCCTTGAGCTGCGCCAGCACGTTGACGCCGCACAGCCGCGCCGCCTCCCGACCCATTTCGTCCGACACTTCGGCGCCCAACTTGCCCTTGTGCCGGTCGGAAAGCTTGCCGTCCGTGCCGAAGCAAACCTGACCCGCGATGAAGATGAGATTACCGCTGCGCAGCGCGGGCATGTAATTGGCGGCGGGCGGCGGCGCCTTCGGCAGGTCCAGGCCCAGCTCCGCCAGCCGTGAGTCGATCGCCCCCATCATGTGCTCCCTGTTCGAGAATGCGTCCCGGGCGATCTATCCCAAGGACCGCGTCTCGGGAAGATAAAACGGGGCGGGAAGTCAGATCAGGCTGCCGAATTCCTTCACCAGCTTGCGATACAGCTTTTTCTTGAACGGCACGATCAGTTCGGGAAGCTCATCGGGCGTGACCCAGCGCCAGTCTCGAAATTCCTGGTGCGCCGTGCGGATGTTGATGTCTGCGTCCGTCCCCAGGAAACGCATAAGGAACCAGACTTGCCGCTGGCCCCGGAAGCGCCCGCCCCAGATCTTGCCGATCAGGTCGTCGGGCAAATCGTAGAACAGCTCTTCCTTGCTCTGGGCGATGATCTTGACAAGCTTCGGTTCGATGCCGGTTTCCTCGGCAAGCTCACGAAAGGCGGTGTCGCGCACGTCCTCGCCGTCGTCGATGCCGCCCTGCGGCATTTGCCAAGCCTCGACGACGCTATCCAGGCGCTGCCCGACGAACACCTGTCCGTCCATGTTCACGAGCATCATGCCGACGCAGGGGCGGTAGGGCAGTGTGGAAGTCATCGGTATCGGGACGATCCGGCTGTTGCGCTTTCGAGTCTCGCCGACGGAATCGCGTTCCGGGCTCCGCGATGATAGGCGAGCGGCCGCCGGGCGTCCACACGCTTTGTTGCACCGCACCGCAACTCGTCGTGTGCGCCGGACTTGACGGGCCCCCGCCGGCGTGGAATGCCGCGCGGATGGCGCAAAGCTGGAAACTGACGCTCCCCTGCACCCGCGCCGAGGCTGAGGCGATGAGCGAGGATATAGGCGCTCTCGCCGATCTCGACCCGGCTCCGGCGCTGATAACGAGCGAAGTTGAGGAGGACGATCCCGGACGCTGGCAGGTGGAGGCCTATTTTGAAGGCAAGCCATCGCGCGCGACGGTGAAGCTGGTGCAGGCGCTTGCGCCGAGCAGCGCGGGAGTCGCGCCCAAGCTGGAGCGGATTGCCGCGCAGGACTGGGTCACGTTGAGTCAGGAGGGCCTGGAGCCGGTGGTGGCAGGGCGCTTTCATGTCCGCAACCGGGCGGACGATGAGGTTCCGCCCGGCCTTGTGCCTCTTCTGATTCCGGCCGGCCGCGCGTTCGGTACAGGCCAGCATGAGACGACCAGCGGCTGCCTCGCCATGCTCGACCGCTGCCGCGTAGTGGGGGAGCGGTTCGCCAGCATCGCCGACATCGGCACCGGCACGGGTGTCCTCGCTTTTGCGGCGTCGAAGCTGTGGCCGCGCGCCTGGGTCACCGCGTCCGACATCGATCCTGCCGCCGTTGAGGTGACGGCGCGGAACGCGGGAATCAATGGCGTGACGCCGGGACAGGGCAGGGGCGATCTCGCGCTCTTCGTCGCGCCCGGCGTGGATCATCCCGCACTGCCCGCCCGAGGCCCCTATGACCTCATGATCGCGAACATCCTCGCCGGACCGCTGATCGAGCTCGCGCCCTCGCTGTGCGCCCTGCTGGATGAGGGTGGTACGCTGATCCTCGCCGGGCTGCTGGATACGCAGGCGGACGCCGTCGCTGCTGCCTACAGGAACCAGGGCCTGCGTCTGGTGGACCGGATCGACTTTGCGCGGACCGGCGGCGGGCGATGGCCGACCCTGCGCCTGCGCAAGCGCCCGGCGATCGGCTGGAAACGGCCCCGGCGCTGGCTGTCGGGGGCCAATGGCGAGGCGCCCGGTTTCGGCAGCTGGTGATCGCTGCGCTCCATGCTGACGCGCCTGACACTCAGCGATTTTCGCAATTATGAGGACGCGCTGGTCGTTCCGCGCGCGCCGTTCGTTGTACTGACCGGGGAAAACGGCGCGGGCAAGACGAACATATTGGAGGCGGTCTCGCTGCTGGCGCCCGGACGCGGGCTGCGCGGGGCGGCGCTGTCGCAGATGGCGCGCCAGGGCGGCTCGGGCGCATTCGGCGTTGCCGCGCAGGTCGATGGCGTGACCATGGGCACCGGCATCAGCGTTGCGGCGCCCGATCGGCGCCAGGTACGGATCGGCGGAGTGCCCGGCTCGGCAAGCGCGCTCGCCGGATATCTTGCGATCCTGTGGCTCACCCCGGCGATGGACCGGCTGTTCACCGAAAGCGCGGGCGGGCGGCGGCGGTTTCTCGACCGGCTGACGCTGGCGCTCGATCCGGCGCACGGCGGCCAAGCGACCCGCTACGAGGCGGCGATGCGCGCGCGGAACACACTGCTCGCCGACCGGTCACGCCCCTGGGACGAGCATTGGCTTTCCGCGCTGGAGGCCCAGATGGCCGAACATGGCATGGCTGTTCACGCGTCGCGTCTCGCGCTGGTCACCCGCCTGGGGGCAGCGCTGGCGGGCGCGCCCGAAGGTCCTTTCGCGCGTCCCACGCTCGCGCTTTCCGTGTGGGAGGATTTCGATCGCCCGCTTGCCGGTGTACTGCGCGATGCTCGTCGCCGCGACGCTGCAGCGGGGCGCACGCTCGTCGGCCCGCACCGCAGCGACCTCCTGGTCACCCATGCCGCCAAGGGGCAGGCGGCTGCGCTCTGTTCCACGGGCGAGCAGAAGGCGCTGCTGCTCTCCGTCCTGCTGGCCCATGCCGCACTTGTGGGGGAGGCGCGCGGGCGCCCGCCCGTCCTGTTGCTCGACGAGGTCGCGGCCCATCTCGACCCTGCACGGCGCGTCGCATTGTTTGAGCGGCTCGCCGCTACCGGCAGCCAGGTCTGGATGACCGGCACCGAGGCGGCACTGTTCGACGGAATAGGCGACGCGACACGGCTGCACATAGAGGCGGGCCGGGTCATGGCGCTTTCGGCATGACGTCATGCCGGAGGATTGATTGGCACGGCGGCCGGGCGATTACGCGCCTTCGCCCTCTTTCACATCCTCGAACCAGGCTTCGACCGGTCCGTTGAGCTTGATCGTCAGCGGCTGGCCGTGACGGTCACGCGTCTTTCCGGCCGCCACGCGGATCCAGCCTTCGGAAATGCAATACTCCTCGACATCCTTGCGCTCGCGCTCCTTGAAACGGATGCCGATGCCCCGCCGCAGCGTTTCCATGTCGAAATAGGGGCTGCGGGGATTGGTCGAAAGCCGATCGGGCGGCGTCTGCGCGGGCGGCGTCTCGGGCTGTTCGGATGTCTGGGTTTCGCTCATGGCTCTCGCGCCTAATCGCTTCGCGGCCGCTTAGCAACCGTCCGATGTGGCTATGAGGCGGGCGGGGCAATCGGTCCAGCGCAGCGGCAGGGGCGCGCCCGCATAATGCCGCTCTCCGTCGGCCAGCAGCATGATCTCGTCTTCGGCGCTTTCGATGATGATCTGGCGCGCCTTGCCGATGTGCTCGGTCGGTCCGCCCAGAAAGTCCCGATTGAGCCACGCCCAGCCGTGGCGGATGAGGTCGCCGACACTACCGGCGACGATATCATGGACATGCAGGCCGTCGGCATGGGCATCGACGAACAGCGCGGCATGATCCTGCTCCCGGCCGCGCAGGCGCAGCGTCGGGCCTGCGAAAGTTTCACGCAGGGCGGCGGGAATGTCGCGGGCCAGTGCGCCGATCTCCCCGGCGCGAAGGTCCTCACGGACATCGGCCCAGGCCGATGCCGGACCGGCGATGATTCCGACGAGGGAGCGGAAATCCGGACCTTCCACCGAAGGCAGGCGGCAGGTCCGGCCGCTTTGCGCCGCGCGCGCGATGATTTCGGCCGGTGTCGCGTCATCGCCGTGGAGCCGCGCAGCCAGCAGGTTCATGGTTCCCCCCGGCAGGATAAGCAAACGCGGTCCGTCTGCCGTTCCATAGCGGTCCACTACGGCGCTGGCGGTGCCGTCGCCCCCAAGGCTCGCGACGATGTCGGGCATCTGCGCGGTTCCGGGCGGGGGCATGGGCTCGTTCGCCAGGTCCACCTGCCGCGTGACGATTCCACCTGTCGCGCGAACGGCGTCGCAGGTCTCGGCGATTTTCGCCTCGTCCGTGGTCCGGCTCGAACTGTTGGCGATGACCCAGTAGGTTGTCATGCGGGCTGGAATGCCCGGCCGCGGAAAAAGTGCCGTGCGCGTCGCCGCAATGCCGGTTATGGCGGCGCGTATGGAAAGCACGGCATCACCGGGTCGGCCCCCGATCACCGCGATAATCCTTGCGGGAAGCCGTCCGGGTCCCGATCCTATCGCGGCGCGGGCGGGCGTCGCGGTGAAGGCGCTGGCCCCGGTCGCGGGCAGGCCGATGGTGGACCATGTCGTTCGCACTCTCCTCTCCCACGCAGGCGTCGGGCACGTCGTCCTGATGGCGCAGCAGCCGGACGCCATCCTTGCCGATGCGTCTATGGCGGGGCTGGCGGGCGATGATCGGGTCGAGCTTGCCGCCAGCGGCGGGGGGATAAGCCAATCGCTGCTTGACTGGATGGAGGCGAATCCGGCCCGGCTTCCCGCGCTGGTCACCACCGCCGACAATGTCCTGCTGACCCACGCGATGATCGATGCGTTCCTCGCCGGCGTGGGTAACGCCGACATCGCCGCGGGGATGGTGGAGCGCGGTGTCCTGCTGCGCGCCTGGCCGCAGTCACGCCGCACCTGGCTGCGTTTCCGGGGCGGGGCCTGGTCGGGCGCAAACCTGTTCTGGCTTGGCAATGGCCGCGCGGCAGGCGCGCTCGCCAAGTGGCGGGAGATTGAGCAGGACCGGAAAAAAGGATGGAAGATCGTCCGCGCCTTCGGCCTCGCGTTGCTGGCCGGGGCGGCGCTGCGGTTGCTGACCGTGCATCAGGCGATCGGCCGCGCCGGGCGCAGGCTGGGCGTTCAGGCGCGCGTCGTACCGCTTCCGATGGCCGAAGCGTGCATAGACGCCGACAAGCCCGACGACATCGACCTCATCGAGCATATCCTGGCGCAGAGGGCGGCGTGACGGGGTCTTCGCCCGGACACGATGGCGTGCGCGCGATATGGCCGTCGATGGCGTTCTGTTTGGTCGGCGTGGCGTTGTTCTCGGCCATGGATGCGCTGATGAAGGGCGCGGCGCTGGGTATCGGGACCCATACGGCCCTGCTGTGGCGCAGTGTCATCGCCTCGGCCATGGGCGGAACGCTCTTTCTGCTGAAGGGCAACCGCTGGCCATCCTGGCCTGTGCTGCGCGTCCACGTGGTTCGCGGGCTGGTGATCGCGCCGATGGTGTGGCTGTTTTTCTGGTCGCTGACGCGGCTTCCGCTCGCAGAGGCCATCGGCCTGTCGTTCATTGCCCCTGTCATCGCGCTTTATCTCTCGGCGCTGATGCTGCACGAAAAAGTGAACCGCAACTCGATCCTCGCCGCGCTCCTTGGTCTGGCGGGGGTGGCCGTGATCGTGTCGGGCAGGATGCGTGGCGGTTACGACGCCCACGCGTTGCTCGGCGCGGCGGCATTGCTCGCTTCGGCCGTCCTCTTCGCGATAAATCTGGTGCTCCAGCGGCAGCAGGCGCTGCTGTCGGGTCCGGTCGAGATCGTCTTTTTCCAGAACGGCATCGTGCTTCTGGCGCTGTTGCCCTTCACGCCAGCGGACATGGGGGTGCCCGATGCGCGCTGGTGGCCGCACATCGCCGGATCGGCCGTGCTGACGATCGTGTCGCAGATGGCGCTTGCCCGCGCCTATGCGCACGCACCGGCCAACCGGCTGATCCCGCTGGAATACAGCGCCTTCATATGGGCGTCGCTGTTCGGATGGTTCGCCTTCGAAGAGCGGCTGACCGGCCCTGTTCTCATCGGGGCGGCGCTGATCATCGTCGCCTGTTTCGTAACCGCGCGCGAACGTCCCCTCCTCGCCGCCCGCACGGAACCCGATACGGTGTAATGGCCCGCTCGGCCCTTGACGGGGAGTCCCCGGCCAAGGCATTGTCGCCGCGCGGAACAAATCGGGAAAAATGGTAGGGAACAGATCATGGCGACCCGGGCTCCGGCCAAGCGTGATGCCGATTGGCGCGCCATGCTGAAACGCAGCCTGTGGCGGGCGGGTCAGCTCGTAAGTGCGATTCTGCTGCCTCTGGCCGCGCTGTTCCTGGCGCTGGCGCTGCTCGATTACCACGAAAGCGATCCGTCGATGAACACGGCGGCCGGCGGCGTCGTGGAAAATGTGATGGGGACGCCGGGCGCCCACGTCGCAGGCTTTCTGTTGTGGCTGATCGGCCTGGGCGCCGTGATGCTGCTGCCCCTGATGCTCACGCTCGCCCGCCGCCTGTGGGCCGGTGACGCCATGACCGGCTGGCCGGGCCAGCTCGCCCGCTGCCTGGGCGGGGTGGTGGCGATCGGCATCGGGCTGGAGCTGTTGTCGGCGGGCGTGCCGGTCGGCCTGCCTGCCGGGCGCGGCGGCATCCTGGCGCAGCTTTTTGCGCGGCAGATCCTCAATCTCACCGCGCTTGTCCCCGGCGGATGGGGCTACTGGCTCGAATGGCTGCTGGTTTCTATTGCCCTTATCGGCGGCATCACGCTCTGCTACCGGTCGTGGCGGCTGGAGCGGCCGCTGCTGCGTCTGCGCAAATTTGGTCTGCCTGCATTGCCGTCGTTTCGGCGGGGCGAGGGCCGGCCCGCCGACGACGAGGCGGAGGACCGCCGACCGGCGAGCCCCCGTCCGCCCGTGTCGGCCGATCCCAAGCCGCCGATCCGCATCCAGTCGCCGGAGCTTGCGGCCGGCGCGCGCCCGGCCGGACAGCCGCAGCCGTCCGCCCGGCAGGACGATCTTTTTGGTCACGGCCCCCGCGCGGCGACCCTTCCCTCGCCCGATCTGCTCACCGAGCCGCCGCCCGGCGCCGCGCCGACGGTCGACAAGGCCGCGTTGGAACGGAACGCCCGCCTGCTCGAATCGGTGCTCGACGACTTCCATGTGAAGGGCAACATCACGGAAGTCCGCCCCGGCCCCGTGGTGACCATGTACGAGCTGGAGCCCGCGCCGGGCATCAAGGCGAGCCGCGTGATCCAGCTCGCCGACGACGTTGCCCGCAATATGTCGGCGCTCTCGGCGCGGGTCGCAACCATACCGGGCCGCACGGTGATGGGCATAGAGCTGCCCAATGCGAAGCGGGAATCGGTGGTCCTGCGGGAACTTATCACCAGCGAGGCGTTCGCCGCGCAGAGCCTTCATCTGCCGATCATCCTGGGCAAGAACATCTCGGGAGAGCCGGTGATCGCGGATCTCGCGCCGATGCCGCATCTGCTGATCGCCGGTACGACCGGATCGGGCAAGTCGGTCGGCCTCAACTGCATGATCCTGTCGCTGCTGTACCGGATGACGCCCGATGAGCTGCGCCTCATCATGATCGATCCGAAGATGCTGGAACTGTCGACCTATGACGACATCCCGCATCTTCTCTCGCCGGTCGTGACGGAGCCCAGCAAGGCGATCCGCGCGCTCAAATGGGCGGTGGAACAGATGGAGGACCGCTATCGCATGATGGCCTCGATCTCCGTCCGCAACCTCGCCAACTTCAATGAGAAGGTGCGTGCCGCCCGGGCAAAGGGGAAGCCGCTGGGGCGCCGGGTGCAGACCGGGTACGACCCTGAAACGCATCAGCCGATCTACGAGGAGGAACAGCTCGATTTTCAGCCGCTGCCGCAGATCGTGGTGGTGGTGGACGAGCTTGCCGACCTGATGATGACCGCGGGCAAGGAGGTCGAGTTCCTGATCCAGCGGCTGGCGCAGAAGGCGCGCGCGGCGGGCATCCACCTCATCCTCGCTACGCAGCGTCCCTCCGTCGACGTCATCACCGGCGTCATCAAGGCGAACCTGCCGACCCGCATCAGCTTTTTCGTCACCAGCAAGATCGACAGCCGCACCATATTGGGCGAACAGGGCGCGGAGCAGCTGCTGGGCAAGGGCGACATGCTGTATATGGCGGGCGGCAAGGGCCTGATGCGTGTGCACGGGCCGTTCGTCAGCGATGA
>DASULD010000152.1:0-4330 GCA_036278355.1 Sphingobium sp. | reverse complement strand
GATGCCGAGCAGCATTGCCGCCGTGAAGCCGAATATGACCTCCGGCCCCCAGATGAGCAGGCAGCCCAGCGCGATGATCATCGACAGCGAGGTCATGATCGTACGCGACAGCGTTTCGTTGACCGAAAGATCGAGCAATCCAACGATGTCCATCTTGCGGTATTTACGCAGATTTTCCCTGATCCTGTCATAGACGACGATGGTATCGTTGAGCGAATAGCCGATGATCGTCAGGACCGCGGCAACACTGTTGAGGTCGAACTCCAGCCGG
This sequence comes from Sphingobium sp., assembly GCA_036278355.1. Lineage (GTDB taxonomy): Bacteria > Pseudomonadota > Alphaproteobacteria > Sphingomonadales > Sphingomonadaceae > Sphingobium. The sequence goes on along the minus strand of DASULD010000152.1, from coordinate 4,059 downwards.
GTGAGCGCGAAGAAGCCGAATGTCAGCGACACGTCGTGGACCAGCGCGAACAGCGAGCCCACCCCGAACTGCCATTCGAACCGGAACCAGATGTAGATCGAAATCGCAATCATCGCGAGGGTCATCGCGATTGCACCCGTGCGGAAAAGCTCCCCTGAAACCTTGCCCGACACCGTATCGACGCTGCCGAACGTCGCGCCCGGATATTCCGCGAGGATGGCGCCCTTGAGCCGGGTTGCCGCCGCGTCGGCCGCGCCCGCGTCGCCACGCGGCAGGGGCATCCGGATCGATACCTCATTGGGTTTGCCGAACTGCTGGATCGCGGCCTCGCCCATGTCCAGCGCGTTGACGGTGTCACGCAGCCGGTCCAGCGGAACCGCCTGGGTAAACGTCACGCGAACCATCTGACCGCCGACGAAATCCACGCCCAGGTTGAGCCCCCGGACAGCCACCAGCGCGATCGACGCGACAATCAGCAGCAGCGATATCCCCATCGCCAGCCCCCGCCATCGCGTGAACTGGATGTTGGTCGTGTCGGGTACGAGTTTCAGAAGTCTCATGTCGCGCCTCGCGTCAGATCACCAGCCTGGCAGGACGCCGGCGAAGCCAGAACGACACCAGCATACGGCTCAGCGTGACGGCCGTGAACACACTGGTGACGATGCCGATCGTCAAAACCACGGCAAAGCCCTTGATCGGCCCCGATCCGAAATAGAACATCAGTGCAGCGGCGATGACGTTGGTGATGTTGGCATCGAAAATCGCCCGGCTCGCCTCGCGATAGCCGGTCTCGATCGTCTGGAGAATCGGCCGGCCGCGCCGCTGCTCCTCCCGGATGCGCTCATTGATAAGCACGTTCGCGTCCACCGCCGCGCCGATCGTCAGGACGAACCCGGCAATGCCCGGCAGCGTGAGAGTGGCGTTCAATATCGCCATCACGGAAATGATAAGGATGATGTTCGCGGCAAGGGCGATATTCGCGTACACGCCGAAGCGGCCATAGGTCACCAGCATGAAGGCGAGGACCGCCGCCGTGGCGATGGCGCAGGCGATCACGCCCTTGCGGATCGAATCCGCACCGAGATCGGGGCCGACCGTGCGCTCCTCGACCACCGTCAATTTTACCGGAAGCTTGCCCGAACGCAGCGCGATCGCGAGCTGATTGGCGCTCTGCACGGTGAAGTTGCCGGAGATCTGGGCGGAGCCGCCGAGGATCGGCTCATTGATGTTGGGCGCCGAAAGAACCGTGTTGTCGAGGATGATCGCAAAGGGACGATTGACGTTCTCGCTGGTGACGCGGCCGAATTTCCGTCCGCCGGCACCATCGAAGCGGATGTTGACCACCGCCTCGTTCGTCTGCGGGTCAAAGCCCTGCTGCGCGTCGATCAATTCATCACCCGACACCATGGTCTGGCGCCTGACCGCGATCACCGGCACGCCCGACGGGTTGTCGGGATACGGCAATATCTCGCTGCCGACCGGTGCCCGGCCCTGAGCCACCTCGGCTGGATCGGCCGTGAAATCGACAAGCTTGAACTCCAGCTTTGCCGTCTGGCCGAGCAGGTCCTTGAGCTGATCGGGATCCTGAAGGCCCGGCACCTGCACCACGATGCGGTTGGCACCCTGCCGGATGATGGTCGGTTCGCGTGTGCCGAGCTCGTTGATACGCCGGTCGATCACTTCCTTGGCGACGGCCATCGCCTGATCCACCGCATTGTCGAGTCCCGCGGGAGTGGGCGTCAGCACGATCGTGCTGCTATCCACCACTTCGACGTTGAAATCCCGCTGCCCGGTGAGGCCCGCCCCCTGCGTCAGCGGACGGATGCGTTCCACCGCGGCGTCCACCTGGTTCGGGTTGCGCACCATGAACGACAGCCTGCCGCCGCGACGCGAAATGTCGCCGATCGCAATGCGGGGCTCCGCCCGGCGCAACTCGGTGCGGACCATCTCCTCCATATTCTCGAGCCGCTGCTGCGCGATGTCGGCCGGGTTTGCCTCCAGCAGGATGTGGCTGCCGCCCGAAAGGTCCAGACCCAGATTGACCTTCGCCTGCATCGCCGCGGGAAGCTGATTGAACACGCGGTCGGGCAGGAATGTGGGAATGGCGAAGACGACGCCGACAATCAGCGTGGCCAGGACGAGCCAGACCTTCCAGCGGGGAAAATCGAGCATGAATTCAGTCGTTCGCGGGCTTGGCGGCCGGATCGATCAGATCGGTGAGCGTGGATTTGACCGCGCGCACCTTTACGTTGGGCGCCAGCTCAACCTCCACGAACCCTTCCTCCACCTTCGTCACCTTGCCCACCAGGCCGCCGCCGGTCACCACCTGATCGCCCCGCTTGACCGCGTCGATCCTGGCCTTGTGCTCCTTCATACGCTTGCTCTGCGGCCGGATGATGAGCAGCCAGAAGACAAGGAAGATCAAAAGCAACGGCAGGATCTGCACCAGGAAACCGCCGCCGCCCGCCGGAGCGGCTGTCGTGGCTTGGGCGAAGGCAGGCGTTACGAACATGGTGCGTGGCTTTCGATGTTATAGTCTTCGGCGGTACGCGTTCGGCGCAGCGGCGAACAGCGCCGCGACCCCGTTCGTGCCGGATGCGCGCGGCTACCACAGATGGGATCGCCAGTGCAACGGCCAAGGCACGGCGAACGCGCGCACGGGAATATCGCCGTGAGCACGGCGTTGATACCACGGCAGGGGTTGCAACCTGCCTGCATTGGACGTACATGCGCGCCCTCGGTCGGGACGTAGCGCAGCCTGGTAGCGCATCACACTGGGGGTGTGGGGGTCGGAGGTTCGAATCCTCTCGTCCCGACCAAATTTTACTAGCTTTAACAAACGCTTAGCGGGCAGCGAAAGCTGCCCGTTTCCGTAAGCGCGCCACGCATAAGCAGACCATAAGCTGCCACGCTGAATCGCCGTACCCATAGCAGCGCCCCACACCGCTAGGTGCAGGGTGCAGGCAGCGTCAGGCGACGAAACCGCGTGCTAGGCATCCGGTTCGAACTCAGCTTTATATGCGAGATAGTCGTCGTACCGCATTTGGCGCATTTCTTCGGGAGTGAACGCGCATTCCTGAACTTCGCGATCCGAGCGGTAACGCCGAACCAGCGGGTCGGGTGAATCCGTCTCCACAATCTTGATCGTCACTACGCTGCCTAACGCAAGGGGTAGTTTACCGCCCCAGCGGAGGTGATGAGCAACGCCATGCTCATCGCTGACAGTCATGCCACCCATATGAAGATCAAGATCGTAGTCGCTACAAGCAAGGGAATCTTGCTCACGCATCGCGTTCAGATGAAAAGTCAAAAGATGCCAATCTTCTACTCCCGCCAGAAACGCCTTTTCACCGTCAATTTCCACCTCAAATGCCAACATGCCGACCTCCAAGATTACGGGATATTACCATAGCGAGCATTTGTTAACGGCGGAAAATGCAGGAACTATGAACTTGTTTCACCCTGCATAGAGGCGCCATGCTACCAGCCACGCGGGTTCCCCGTCAGCGAGCATATGCCTGCTCCCATACTCCGCCGGTTTCCCACGCTCGGAGGGCAGCGACCACGGCAATCATGTCGTCAGCGGCAAGCGCCCCGCTTTCGATACCGGGCAGCACCTCGCGCTCAACCCATGCGTCAAACGACCCGAACAGGACCGTGAATGGAGACGGTCGCGGCTTCCCGGCATCTTCCAGCTTCCCAAGCCGCTTCTGAAGCGCCCGGATGCCTGCCATGTGGTTATTTCAGTCCGAGGTGGAAACGCAGGTCGAACGGCATGTCCGGCGCTCCAGACCGAGCCATGGGCACAGGTGCAGGCGGTGGCGCGGCTTCAGGTTCGGGCATGACCACAGACGCAGGCACGGGAACCGCCGTGCGCCATAGCCGCATAAATAGCCGCATAAATGGCAGGCGCAGCACGTCCTCCGAGAAAAATGGCCGACGGCACTTGAGGCAGCGGTGCCAGCCTACCCTCCTGACCACGCGGGGCGAATCCTCGTCCAGCGTTCAGGCTGTCCTACAACGTACCACATAGGTTATCCGATCCCCCGAAAGGAGCAC
>DASULD010000151.1:0-42276 GCA_036278355.1 Sphingobium sp. | reverse complement strand
ATGGAAATCGTCGCAGTCGACATCGGCGGCACCCATGCCCGCTTCGCGCTCGCCGAAATCGAGAATGGCCATGTGGCGCACCTCGGCGAGGCCGTGACGCTCAAGACCGCCGAACATGCCAGCCTGCAAACCGCCTGGGAGGCGTTCGGCCAAGGGCTTGGACGCCCCTTGCCGCGCGCCGCCGCGATCGCCGTCGCCTGCCCGATCGCGGGCGATGTGCTCAAGCTCACCAACAATCCGTGGATCATCCGGCCCGGTCAAATCCATGAAAAGCTGGGAATCGATCATTCCCTTCTGGTCAATGATTTCGGTGCGATCGGCCATGCGGTCGCACAGATGGGGCCGGAGCATCTTCGCCATCTGTGCGGGCGCGAGCACGCGCTGGGCGAAAATGAGGTAATCAGCATCGTTGGCCCCGGAACCGGTCTCGGCGTGGCGCAGGTGCTGCGGCGCCAGGGCGGCAACATGGTTATCGAGTGCGAAGGCGGCCACATAGACTTCGCGCCGCTCGACACATTGGAGGACGCCATGCTAGCCCGGTTGCGTCAGCGTTTCCGCCGGGTATCGGTTGAACGGATCGTTTCGGGGCCTGGTCTTGCGGTGATCCACGAGGCGCTCGCCGCGATCGAAGGCCGCGCGATCCAGCGCATCGACGACAAGAGTTTGTGGACGCTCGCTCTCGAAGGCTCGGACAGCCTCGCCGCCGCCGCGCTGGACCGCTTCTGCATGAGCCTGGGCAGCGTCACGGGCGACATCGCTCTCGCGCAAGGGGCGACCGCCGTGGTGATCGCGGGCGGGGTCGGCCTTCGGCTTGCGGATCATCTGCCCCGATCAGGCTTCGCTGAACGCTTCATCGCCAAGGGCCGCTTCGAGGCCATGATGGCGGCCATTCCGGTCAAGCTTCTCACCCACCCCCAGCCGGGCCTGTTGGGCGCCGCCGCTGCTTTCGCCGAGAAACACCGAATTGGCTGAAATCGAAGAAGGACACCGACTTCCCCCCGATGGAGAGTAATCCTTACCAACCGCCGCGCATGTGGGACGAGGTGAGGGTTATTTCGTCAGCTCGTGAGGATATGTGGGGGTGGAAGTGGGGCCATGCCCTCAATGACCCGTAAGCCCCTGAAATCAATGGTGGGCGCGGTAGGGATTGAACCTACGACCCCACCCGTGTGAAGGGTGTGCTCTACCACTGAGCTACGCGCCCGGTCAGGGAAGCCGCGCCTTGGCACCGCCAGGCACCGCTGTCAAGCGCGCGCAAATTGAAATACCGGCGCCAGGCCCCCGCCCCCAAACGTTATTGCAGCGCGATGCTGGTGTCGGCGTCGCCATCGAACCGCCGCAGCCTCAGGCCATTGCACATCGGGTCGTCACAGGCGCAACGCTCAATCTCATATCGCACACCGCACATAACCAGAATGTTGTTTTCTATCCGGAAATTATCGACGCCAGCCGCTCTCACAAGCGCACCTACGCGGGCGTAGAGACTATTTGGGTCTGGCATCATTCCATCTCCAATGCGAGTCGACCGCCAAAGTTCCCATGTTGCAGTGCAATAAGTCAAGCCGCGCGCTTGAACGCCCGGTTTCCCTCGCCCATATGGCCGAACATGAGCAAGACGTCCTCCGCCCTGCCGCAATGGCACGGCACCACCATCCTTTCGGTACGCAAGAACGGCCGCGTGATTGTCGTGGGCGACGGTCAGGTCAGTATGGGGCCGACGATCATGAAGCCCAATGCGCGCAAGGTCCGCCGCTTGCATGACGGCTCGGTAATCGGCGGCTTTGCCGGCGCCACCGCCGATGCCTTCACGCTGTTCGAGCGGCTTGAGAGCAAGCTGGAACGTCACCAGGGACAACTGATGCGTGCCGCTGTCGAGCTTGCCAAGGACTGGCGCACCGACAAGTATCTGCGCAATCTCGAAGCGATGATGGCGGTGGCTGACAGAGAAATCACGCTGATCCTCACCGGCAACGGCGATGTCTTGGAGCCGGTCGACGGCCTCGCGGCGATAGGATCGGGCGGGAATTTCGCGCTCGCCGCCGCGCGCGGATTGATGGAGTACGAAAGCGATGCAGAGGTCGTTGCCCGCAAGGCCATGGCCATAGCGGCCGATCTGTGCGTCTACACCAACGACACTATCACGATAGAAGCGCTGGAGAGCGCAACCTGAACCTTCCCCTTTCGCGCCGGAATTGGCCGGGGCGAACCACCTTGTCGACGCCGTGTCTCGATTTCGCCCGACACGAACGGAACCGGAACCATGAACGAAGCCCTGACTCCAAAGGCGATTGTCGCCGCCCTAGACGAACATATCATCGGCCAGAAGGAGGCCAAGCGCGCGGTCGCCGTCGCCCTGCGCAACCGGTGGCGGCGTCAGCAGCTGAGCCCCGATCTGCGCGATGAGGTCACGCCCAAGAACATATTGATGATCGGGCCGACCGGATGCGGCAAAACGGAGATTTCCAGGCGCCTGGCGAAGCTGGCCGACGCGCCCTTCGTGAAGGTCGAGGCAACGAAGTTCACCGAGGTCGGCTATGTCGGCCGCGATGTCGAGCAGATAGTGCGCGATCTGGTCGAGGAGGCGGTGCGGCTGGAGCGTGACCGGCGGCGCGAGGCGGTGCGTGTCGCCGCTTCCGAGGCTGCGATGGAACGCCTGCTCGACGCACTTACAGGCAAGGAAGCGAGCGAGGCGACCCGGCTGTCCTATCGTCAGCGCATTGAAAACAACCAGATGAATGAGACAGAGGTGGAGATAGAGGTCGCCGATACCCCGAATATGCCGATGGAAATTCCGGGCATGGGTGGCCAGGTCGGCATGATCAACCTCTCCGACCTGATGGGAAAGGCGTTCGGGCAGCAGGCACGCAAGCGCCGCCGAATGCGCCTCCCCGAGGCGTGGGACAAGCTGGTCGAGGAGGAACAGGACAAGAGGCTGGACCAGGACGATCTTCACCGCGCCGCCCTCAACGACGCTGAACAGAACGGCATCGTCTTCCTCGACGAGGTGGACAAGATCGCGGTCAGTGACGTGCGCGGCGGGTCGGTCAGCCGCGAGGGCGTACAACGCGACCTGCTGCCGCTGATCGAGGGAACCACGGTTGCCACCAAATACGGTCCGTTGAAGACCGATCACATCCTGTTCATCGCATCCGGCGCGTTTCATGTGGCCAAGCCCAGCGACCTTTTGCCGGAATTGCAGGGCCGCCTGCCGATCCGCGTGGAGCTGAAAGGTCTGACAGAAGCGGATTTCGTCGCGATCCTGTCAGACACCAAGGCGTCGCTGCCCGAACAGTACAAGGCCCTGCTCGGCACGGAGGGTGTGGAGATCGAACTGACGCCGGAAGGCATCAGGGCCGTCGCCCGGATCGCGGCAGAGGTCAACGAACAAGTGGAGAACATCGGCGCCAGGCGTCTCCAGACCGTCATGGAAAAGCTGTTGGAGGACGTCAGCTTCGACGCGGAGGACCGGAAGGGCGAGGCACTGTTGATCGACGCCGCCTATGTCGATGGTCAGCTGGCCAGCATCTCACGCAACACCGACCTCAGCAAATATATCCTGTAGCCGCGGCGGATCGGTCAGCGCCGCAAAATATGCTATCTTCACGTCAAGGAAGGAATTTTATTATGCTGGGCATGGGTGAAGGGGAGAATTGTCCCTTTGAATTCAACTTTGATCCTGCGACATTCAAGGCAGGCGATATCGTCAGCTATCGCGTCACCGGCAGCCTTGAAGGCTTCCCGTTCGTCGGCACGCTGATCGAGGTTCACGACGACCATGTGATCATTGCGGCCGATCCGGCTGACCCACAAAGCCACATGCGCGGTACGCGCGAAAGCCGGCCCGTCGTCGACGAAAAAGAGATCGGCTGAACGTCCGTTTTGCGGTTACTTGCTCTCCGGTAGCACCACGACCGAATAGCTTTTGCTTTCGACGAGATATTTCGCGGCGAGCGCACGCAGATCCTCAGCGGTTACGCCCAGCAGGTCGCGGGGCATCGCTGCGGTCGCCGCAACGTAGCGAGCATCCAGGCCTGCCCCCTCCAGTTGTTGCATCCAGAAGGCGTTGCTGGTGCTTGCGCGCAGCAGCAGCTGCCGCATGGGCGCCAACGTCCGCTGAAGCTCATCATCGCTCACGCCCTTTGTTGCGAGATCGGCCACAATCTCACGCATCAGCGTGAAGAAATGACCGACGCGCTCAGGCTTCATCTGGCTCGTGACCATCAGATAGCCCTGCCCCCGGTCGAAGGCGAGCGGCCAGTCGGACTGCGCGCTGGGGCTATACGCATCTCCATCGATCACCCGCAATTTCTCGAACAGACGGTCACTGATGATCTGCGCCAGTATCTCGAGCTGACGCGCCACGCGTGCATCGGCAAGGCCGGTGCCGGTCGGCCAGGCAATCACGGCGGCGGCCTGATCCTTGTCCCCCTTGTGGGCAAGCATCAGCGGCGTTTCATTGTGGTCCGGGAATCTGATCTGACGGCTTCCAGCCGCAATCGGCGAAGGCGGACGGGGGGGCAGCGCGCCGAATGTCGCCGCCACCGCCGCGATCGCATCGTCGGCGTTCACGTCGCCGAAAATCTGTATCTCGATCGGTCCGGATGCCAGCACCGGCTCCCAGAACCCGCGAAATTTTTCGGGTGTCAGGGCTGCGATCTCCGCCTTGCCGGGCGTGCGGAACCGCACATCCTTGTCCCGCAGCAACCACTGAAGATCACGGCCCAGCACCCCGTTGGGCGACGTCGAGGCGGCGTCATACGCCGCAAGCAGCCCAGCCTTGGCGCGCGTCACCGGTCCTGGCGTCCAGCCCGGCGCGAACAGCTTGGCCGCAAACAGCCGCAGTTGATCCTTGTAGTCGGCGGGTCGCGTCAAGGCCGACATCTCGAACGCGTTTTCGTCGATGGCGAACTCGAATCCCAGGCGGCGGCCATTGGTGAGTTCATCCAGTTGCCGCTGGTCGAGCTTGCCGATCCCATTTGCGGCCAGCACATAACTCGCGGCCCAGGTCGGCTCCGCCTTGTCGAGAGGAAGTCCTAGCAGACCCTGTCCAAAGCGCACATTGACGCGCACCTTACCCGTTTCGGCATCATTCGCGAACAGCGCGAGCTTCGTGCCGTTGGCGAAGCTTATCAGTTCAACACCCTTCATCCCGATGGGCTGGCGCGCAACGACCTTGCCGGGCGGTGGCAGCTTGGGGAGCTCATCCATGCTGACCGTGCTGGCGAGGAGGCGCACATCCTTCGCTGGCTGAACCGGCGCCTGGAGCGCCGCCGCAAGCCGTCCCTGGGCGTTCGTCTCTTCCTGGGGCAGCACCAGCAGCGCGCGCGTCGCGTCCGCCGTGAACATCCGCCGGGTTGCATCCAGCATATAATCGGGCGTCATGAGCTTGCGCGCACCACGAAAGATATCGAGCGCCGCCTGCGGCGTCACCGTGGTCTCGCGAATATCAACCGCACCCACCAGCGTGTCGGCCTGCGCGGCGCTCGCTTCCGTATCCCGATTTTCGACACTGATCGCCAACGCTGTCTCATACTGTGCGAATTCTCGATCGATTTCAGCGCCGGTGGCGGGACTCGACTTCGCGTCCTCTATGATCGCGCGGACCTCACCCAGCGCCTTTTCCCAGCTGTCCCCCGCGGGCAGGACGCTGACGAAGGTGACGTTGGCGGATCGGCTGATGTCCTCCACGTCCACGCTGGCCTGGAGAAATGCCGCATCACCCCGCCGCGCGGCCTGCTCAAACCTCCGGTTGATCATCTGCAGCGCGATCGCATCGGCAAGTTTGCGCTGATTGTAGAGGATCGTGTCGGCCTTGGGCTCCCACGGCCGCAACCAGCCTAGCGAGATATTCGCCGGAACGCCCGCTTGCACCGCGACGGCGCTCGGCGGCGCTTTGGGGTCAGGCGCGCCGAAATCCGGCAGCGGAACATGCTTGCCCTTGCCGCGCCAAGACGAAAAATGCCTGACGATAAGCGTTTCGACCTCGCGCGGGTCGACGTCGCCCGACACCGCAATCACCGTATTCTCGGGACGATACCAGCGATCGTGGAAAGCCTGGAGCGCCTCGGCCGTCGCGCCTTTCAGTGTCGCGTCGGTGCCAATGGGCGCATGGCTTCCCAGCGGTTGCCCGGCGAAGAAGAGCGCACGGCTGATGTCGGCGGCCTTTGAGGCGTTGCTGGTGCTCTCGCGCATTTCGGCGCGCACGATCGCGCGCTCTGCTTCAACCGAGGCGGGCACGATATTGGGTTCGGCCATCATCCCCGCAAGGATGCTGATGCTCTCCTCAAGTCCTCCCGATGCGACATCGGGAAGATCGAGTGCATAGGTCGTACCGGTCGGGGTCGTCTGCGCGTTGCTGTCGCTGCCAAAGCTTACGCCCAGCCGTTGCCACAGACGCTTGGATTCGCCGTCCGGAACCTTTCGTGAGCCCCGAAAGGTCAGATGTTCGATGAAGTGCGCGAACCCGAGTTCGTCGGGCCGCTCCATCAGCGACCCTGCATCCACCCGCACACGGATGGACACCTGGCCCGGCGGCACGCCGTTGCGGCGCAGGGCGAAGCGCAGGCCGTTGCGCAACGTACCGAAATGCCATGCGGGGTCGACCGGCACATCGCTGTTTTCATACAGCCACGGTCGTGGCTGTTGCGCAGTCTGGACGGCGGGAGTGCGGGCGGCCGAGGGGGAAGCGATGCCCCCCGCTGCCAGCGCCGCCAGGGCGATGAAAGAGAAGGTCTGTGTACGGGGGGAATAGGCCATCGCCACAGTTCTAGCGGCGACTGTCTGAACCCGCACTTACAAAATCAGTCGCCCAACCGCCCATAGCCCCCGCCCTGGCCTTGACCACGCGACAGGGATGGCCGTTCAGCGCGCCATCTTCTGAACCGCGCCCCGATGTTCGCCGACGCCGCCGCGCCTTGGACGCCGCCCGAATGAAGGCCGCCCCTGCCCTTCCCTCTGGCCATGGGCTTCCCTCTGACCGTGCCCATCCCTTTTGCCGTGCGGAGCACCTTTGGGTGCGCTGTTGCGCGGCGCGGGCTTGGGCAGATTGCGCACCATTTCCGTAAAGTCCTGCGGCAATGGCACCATCTCGCACCGCGTCCGGGTGAGCCGCTCTATCCCGCGCAGAGAGGCGCGCTCGTCGCCCGCGACGAAGCTGATCGCGACACCTTCACGCCCGGCGCGTGCGGTCCGTCCGATCCGGTGCACATATTGCTCTGGCATGTTGGGAAGCTCGAAGTTGATGACGTGGCTGACCTCCGGCACATCGATGCCGCGCGCGGCGATGTCGGTAGCAACCAGCAGGCTGACCTGACCCTGACGGAAGGCTTGCAGGGCGGCGGTTCGCTGCGCCTGGCTGCGGTCGCCGTGAATGACCACCGCCTCTATGCCCGAGCCCTTGAGAGCACGTGCGACCTTGTCCGCGCCATATTTCGTGCGGGTGAAGATCAGCGCACGCTCGATCTCCTGATCGCGAAGCACGTGGGTAAGCAACGCCTGCTTTTCGGGCTGTTCGACAAAGGTCGCGAACTGACGGACGCGTTCCGCCGTGGTCGACTGCGGCGCAACGGAAACGGTGATCGGATCATTCAGGAACTGTTTGCCGAGTTCGGCGATCTCCTTCGGCATGGTAGCCGAAAAGAGCAGCGTCTGGCGCTTCGCGGGGAGCATCTTGGCGATCCGCTTCACCGGCGCGATGAACCCCATGTCCATCATCTGGTCGGCTTCGTCCAGGACAAATATCTCGACCGCACCCAGGTTGAACGCGCGCTGATCGATGATGTCGAGCAGGCGTCCGGGCGTCGCCACGAGAATATCGACGCCGCCCTGAAGCTGACGAATCTGCCGGTTGACCGGCACGCCGCCGAACACGGTCGCAACCGTCAGCTTCATGAACCGGCCATAGGTACGAAAACTCTGCGCGATCTGTGCGGCCAGTTCACGTGTCGGCGACAGCACCAGCAGGCGGCAACTGAAGGCCACAGGTTTCTTCGGATCCCGCGCCAGGCGGTCCAGCGTGGGAAGCGCAAAGGCGGCCGTCTTGCCGGTTCCGGTCTGGGCGATGCCGCACAGGTCGCGGCCTTCCATCAGGGGCGGAATGGCCTGGCTCTGAATGGGGGTGGGCGTCGCATATTCCTTAGCGGCAAGGCCCCTCATGATCGGCTCGGCCAATCCCAATGATTTGAATTCCATGTCATAACTCACATAAGCTGCGTCGCGCCCGCACCATGACGGCGGACGTGATGCGGGTTCGAAACGACCCGCGTGAATAGGGCAGCCTCATCAGAGAGGTGCGGTTCGCTGGCCGGTCCATCGCCCGAATTCAGGCTGACCGTTCACACCACCATATGCGAGGGGGATGTATCACCCGCCTGCCGCGCCGAGGGGGCATATGGCGCTACGGCGCGCGCAACGCAAGCTTTGTCACGCCGCCCGATGCTTTTCCTTGAAGTCGCATGGCATAAACGCCACATGCAGACCATGTTGATCGAAACCGAAAAGACGCCCAATCCCGCCACCCTGAAATTCCTGCCGGGAAGGCAGGTCATGACGGCGGGCACCCGTGATTTCGCCTCACCGGAGGAGGCCGAAGCCTCGCCGCTGGCCGACGCCCTCTTCGCCATCGGGGATGTGACCGGCGTGTTCTTCGGCGCCGATTTCATCTCGGTGACGATAGCACCGGGCGGTGAGTGGACCGCGGTCAAACCCCAGGTGCTCGCCACTTTGCTCGACCATTTTCTTGCGGACATGCCGCTGTTCCGTCCTGGTACGGCTGGCGGCATCACGGTGCCCGGGGAAGACGCTGCACCAGATTTCGACGACGATCCGGCCGATGCCGAAATTGTTGCGCAGATCAGGGAACTTATCGACACGCGTGTGCGCCCGGCGGTCGCCAACGACGGCGGGGACATCATCTATCGCGGGTTCGACCGGGGCAAGGTCTACCTCAGGATGCAAGGCGCATGCTCGGGATGCCCCTCCTCCACCGCTACGCTCAAGAACGGCATCGAATCGCTGCTCAAGCATTATGTGCCGGAGGTGACCGAGGTACTTGCCGTCTGAGCCTGCCCATATTCCCGCGCTCCCCCATCCAGCCGCGTGTGCGGCTTGCAAATCCTCCGCAACCGTCTAATCGCCTGCGCATGGGCTTGAATGGGCGGCATTGGTGCGGCGGCTGATCATTGACACGGCCACGAACGCGCTGTCGGTTGCGCTGATCGATCGCGGCGGTTTGTGCTCGCAATTTCATGAAATCGTGGGACGCGGCCACGCCGAACTGCTGATGCCCGTGATCGCGGGCATGGACGGCGGCGGGCGGGCGGACGAAATCTGGGTCGACAGCGGCCCGGGCAGTTTCACCGGCATTCGCGTCGGCGTCGCGGCAGCCCGCGCGCTCGCCTTTGCCTGGGGGGCAAGGGTACGCAGCTATTCCAGCCTGTCACTCGTGGCCGCCATGGCGAAAGAGGCGAGTGCGCTTGCCGGGCAGAACGTCATCATGGTCGCGCTCACCGGTGGACACGGCGAACTCTTCTGGCAGGAATTCGACCGCGAATCGCTTAGGCCGCGCACGGCTGCGGCCTCGACACCGATCGCTGCGCTTGCTCTCGAAACAGGCGTGGAGGTCATAGCCGGAACCGGGGCCGAAGCGCTGATTTGCGCGCGAGGGCATGGCGATGCGCTCATCCTCCATCCCGATGCGCGGTGTGCGCCGCTGATACCCCACGATCAGGTTTCAGAGGACAGGATTCCGCTGTACGGACGCAGTGCCGACGCCCAACCGGCCCGTCCCGTGGGCCAGCTATGAAAACTCCCATTACCGACATGATAGAAATCGTGAGTGTCGACCGGCCCGATCATCGGGCCGAGGCGATTGCGGTTTCGATCATGCAGAGCGCATTCCAGGCGGCCTATGGCGAAGCCTGGACTGCGGCGCAGCTCACGGGATTCATGAGCCTGCCCGGTGTCCGTTTGTCGCTGGCGCGGATCGACATGGCCTGGCTAGGGTTCGCGCTCAGCCGCCAAGTGGCGGACGAAGCGGAGCTTCTCCTTCTCGCGGCTGCCCGAAATTGGCACAATCGAGGCGTGGGCGGCCGACTGTTACGAGACGTCATCGGATTCGCTCGTAAATCCGGCGTCAAGACACTGCACCTGGAAGTCCGCGAAAATAACCCTGCAATCGACTTTTATTATCATTTCGGCTTCGAGTGCGTTCACCGTCGTCCGGCGTATTATCGAGGTCACGATGGTACTTGTTACGATGCGCTAAGTTTTCGACTCATCGTTCGATAATTCAAAGAGTTGTTGATTTATTCACCCATGCTAATATATCCGATATATTCAGCTAAAACCTAGGGTCGCACTATAACACGGAGACGAGATATGGATGATTCCGCCGCACAAAGCGAAATGCTCATCACTCTAACATCGGATATCGTTGCAGCGCACGTATCGAACAATAGCGTTGCCGTTTCGGATCTGCCTTTGCTCATTCAGAACGTGCACTCGGCTCTCTCTGGCCTGGGCTCACCCGCGGCCGCTCCCGAAGTAAAGCAGGAGCCGGCGGTTTCGATCCGCTCTTCGATCAAGCCCGATTATATTGTCTGCCTTGAAGACGGCAAGAAACTCAAGATGCTCAAGCGCCACCTGATGACCCATTATCAGATGACGCCTGACGAATATCGGGCCAAGTGGAACCTGCCGGCCGATTATCCGATGGTCGCACCCAATTATGCGGAGCAGCGTCGGTCGCTTGCCAAGAAGATCGGCCTCGGAACGAGCCGCAGCCGCAAACGGTAACAACGATTTCGGAATAGCGGCGTCGGCATAGGCCCGCCGATATCTTTGCCTGGGGGAACGGCACGTAATATTCGTGCCGTTCCCCCAGGACCATTCCACGTTGCCTATAGACGGATAACGACTCGGAAGGTGGTCAAGATCAAAGAGACAGAGCATTTCACGCGGGTGACCGATGTCACTTTTTCTGAAGCGCTCAACTGTTGCACGCGAGCCGGATGATTTTCTGCCTCCGGAAATAGCCTGCTTCGCGTCGCACGGATCTTGAGGTGACTTTCTCAATGGCTCGCAAGTTTGCGACCCTGCATCTGCGAAAGTGGTTCCCAACCTTGCTGAAAATGCTCTAGACTGCGGCCCAACCGTAACGCCAGTCACCACCGAGATCCTTGGTTATGCCCCGCAAAATCGACGTAGAGGCGCTTTGCGCCGAGAAAGGCCTTCGCATCACGGAGCAGCGGCGCGTCATCGCACGCGTCCTGTCGGAGGCAGAGGATCATCCCGATGTCGAGCGCTTGCATGAGCGTTCCTCCGCCATCGACCCTGGCATTTCGATCGCCACCGTCTATCGCACGGTGCGCCTGTTCGAAGAGGCCGGCATACTGGAACGGCACGATTTTGGGGACGGACGCGCGCGATATGAAGCCGCCCCGGAATCGCACCACGATCATCTGATCGACGTCGAAAGCGGCAAGGTCATCGAGTTCGTCGATCCCGAATTGGAACAGCTTCAGCGACAGATCGCGGAAAAGCTGGGCTTCCGCCTGGTCGACCACCGGATGGAGCTGTACGGCGTTTCGCTCGATCGCAAGTCCTGAACCGTGATCCCCCGGCTGCGGCGCGCGCGACGCATCGCTGCGCTGGCAGTTGTTCTTGTCCTATGCCTTGTTCCGCACCTCCTCTGGAAGGCGCTGCGCCGGGATTCTCCCTGGCCACCGCGTTTCCTCGGTCTCGCCGGAAGGGCTGTGGGCGCGCGCGTACGGATCGAGGGCAGTCCCCTCCCCCGCGACGTCTTCTTCATCGCCAATCACGTAAGCTGGCTCGACATACTGGTCCTGGGCGGCGCGACCGGCGCGGCCTTCATCTCGCATGACGGCGTAGCGGGCTGGCCTTTCGTGGGCTGGCTCGCGCGGCAGAACAACACAATCTTCGTGGCCCGCACCGACCGGAGAGCGGTGGCAGGCCAGATCGCACAGTTGCAGGACGCACTGCGACGGCACCAGCCGGTCGCCCTGTTCCCGGAAGGGACCACGGGCGGCGGCAACGGCCTCCTGCCTTTCAAGCCCGCGCTACTTGCCGGGCTCATACCACCGCCCCGCGACCTCGATGTTCAGCCCGTGTGGATCGACTATGGCGAGGCGACGCGGGACATCGCGTGGCACGACAATGAACCTGCGGGCGCCAATGCCGCCCGCCTTCTGGGCCGCAGGGGGCCCCTGCCGGTTACCCTCCATTTCCTCGATCCGTTCGATCCGGAGACGTTCCCCGATCGCAAGGCGATCGCCGACGAAGCGCGAAAACGCATTCTGGATCGGCAATCCGCTTCCTTGCGCCCGGCGGGCACTGTATAGCTGAACCGATGACTCGTTCGAGACCCGGCGCGGCCCCGCGCAGCTTTCATGTCAAATCCTTCGGCTGTCAGATGAATGTCTATGACGGCGAGCGCATGGCAGAGATGCTGACCGCGCAGGGCATGGTGCCCGCCAAGGACGGCGTGGACGCCGACATGGTGGTGCTCAACACCTGTCACATCCGGGAAAAGGCGGTGGAGAAGGTCTATTCGGACATCGGGCGCCTGAAGCGCGAGGATGGCACTCGTCCGATGATCGCGGTCGCCGGCTGCGTCGCCCAGGCGGAGGGAGGAGAAATCAGCCGCCGGACGCCGATGGTCGATATCGTCGTCGGGCCGCAGGCCTATCACCGCCTGCCCGATCTTGTCGCAAAGGCCGTCCGCGGTGAGCCGGCGCTCGATACCGACATGCCCGCGGCCTCCAAGTTTGGCGCCCTGCCCGCCCGCACGAAGCAGCCGCGCCCAACCGCCTTCCTGACGGTGCAGGAGGGCTGCGACAAATTCTGCACCTATTGCGTCGTGCCCTATACGCGTGGCGCGGAGATCAGCCGCCCGTGGCAGGCGATCCTCGATGAGGCGCAGGCGCTGGTCGATGGCGGTGTGCGGGAGATTACACTGCTGGGCCAGAATGTGAACGCATGGGCAGGCGAGGATGGCAAGGGCCGGACGCGCGGCCTCGACAGGCTCATTCGCGAACTTGCCCGCATGGAGGGTCTGGACCGGATACGTTACACCACCAGCCACCCCAATGACATGGGAGACGGCCTCATCGCCGCGCATGGCGAGATCGACAAGCTGATGCCCTATCTGCACCTTCCTGTGCAATCGGGGTCCGACCGCATATTAAAGGCGATGAACCGCAGCCATACGCGCGCGTCCTATCTGCGCCTGCTCGACCGGGTTCGCGCTGTCCGGCCCGATATTGCCCTGTCGGGTGATTTCATCGTCGGTTTTCCGGGCGAAACGGATGCGGATTTTGAAGCGACGCTCAGCCTGGTGCGTGAGGTCCGCTACGCCCATGCGTTCTCGTTCAAATACAGCCCCCGCCCCGGGACCCCCGCCGCTGGCATGGACGATCAGGTCGCCGCGCAGGTGATGGATGAGCGGCTGCAACGCCTGCAGGCGCAGGTCACCGCCGATCAGCTTGCGTTCAATCAGGCGAGCGTGGGCAGGCGCTGCTCCGTGCTCATCGAACGTCCAGGCCGCAAACCGGGTCAGCTTGTCGGCAAATCGCCCTGGCTGCAATCGGTCCATGTCCATGTCGAGGGCCACCGGATCGGTGACATGATCGACGTCGATATAATCTCGGCGGGACCCAATAGTCTCGCCGGGGAATTACCGCAAAAGAAAGAGGCTGCATGACGGAACGGACGCTCGGATAATGGCCAGGAAACATGCTCAGGCGGCGGCGGGCGACCGCGTCAGGCTGGAATTGACATTCGACAAGCCGCATCTGCTGGGCATCGTTTTCGGCCAGTATGACCAGAATCTTGTCGCGATCGAAAACCGTCTCGGGGTCTACATCGGCGCACGCGGCAACAGGCTTCAGATAGAGGGTGAGGCGGCGGCCGCCGCCCGCGCCCGTGACGTATTGATGGGCCTTTATAATCGCGCGGTTCAGGGCCAGGAACTCGACCCGGGCGCGGTCGACGCGGTCATCGCGATGTCCGCCGAGCCTATGCTGGACGGCATCATCCGGCAGGATGTGGCCGAGCCGCCCAAGGTCATGATCCGTACGCGCAAGAAGACGATCGTCCCGCGCAGCGGCACGCAGGTCACCTACATGGAGGAGCTTGCCCGGCGCGACATGATCTTCGCGCTTGGCCCGGCGGGCACCGGCAAGACCTATCTGGCCGTTGCCCAGGCGGTGAGTCAGCTCATCACCGGCTCGGTCGATCGCCTCATCCTTTCCCGTCCGGCTGTCGAGGCCGGGGAACGCCTTGGCTTCCTGCCCGGTGATATGAAGGAGAAGGTCGACCCCTATCTCCGGCCGCTCTACGATGCGCTTTACGATACCCTTCCGGCCGAACAGGTCGAACGTCGCATCGCCAACGGCGAGATAGAGATCGCACCGCTGGCCTTCATGCGCGGGCGTACGCTCGCCAACGCTTTCATCATTCTGGACGAAGCTCAGAACACTACCGCCGCACAAATGAAGATGTTCCTCACCCGCTTCGGCGAGGGCAGCCGCATGGTGGTGTGCGGCGATCCGAAACAGGTCGACCTGCCGGTGCCCGGCGTATCGGGCCTGGCCGACGCCGTCGGGCGGCTTGAAGGGATAGAGGGCATCGCGGTTGTGCGCTTCAACACCGCGGACGTGGTGCGTCACCCGATCGTTGGGCGCATCGTACAGGCCTACGAGGGGCCGGATGCTTAGAGACAGGACCGGGTCATGCTCGACGTCGCCCTGATTGGCGCGGAATCGTGGCCCGAAGGGGTGGATTGGGAGGTGCTTGCGAATCACGCCGTAGAGGTCGCCATCGCCCAGACTCCCTATGGCGAACTGGCGAGCAACCAGGTGGCCGTTGAAATCTCGGTCAAGCTCTCCGACGACGCCGAACTGCGCGCCCTGAACGGGACCTATCGCGGCAAGGATGCGCCCACCAATGTTCTGTCGTTCCCGATGGTGCAGCGGGACCTGCTCGAAACGCTCGACATCGGTGACGACGGGGAGGTTCTTCTGGGCGACATTGTGCTGGCGCGGGAAACCTGCGCGCGCGAGGCGCATGAAAAAAACGTGGCGTTTACAGATCACGCGACCCATCTGATCGTACACGGGACTTTGCATCTGCTCGGCTATGACCATATGGTGGAGCATGAGGCAGAGGCGATGGAAGCAATCGAGGTACGCGCACTTGCGGTCCTCGGCATTGCCGATCCCTATGCCACGTCAACAGGGGACTGAAGAACGAAATGGCTGACGAAAGCCCGTCCGGCACAAAGGAAGCGGACAGTAGCGGCGAAAGCGGATTATGGCGGGGAATAAAAGCCCTGCTGTTCGGCAACGACGCCGACCACACCTTGCGTCGCGAGCTTGAAGACGCGATCGACGAGTATGACGAGGATAGCGAGCCGGGCGTCGGAAACGCCCGTGGCGGCGACCTGACGCCGCTGGAGCGGCAGATGCTTCGCAACCTCCTCCACTTCAGCGAGCACACCGTCGACGACGTCGCCGTTCCTCGCGCAGACATCGTCGCCATCGAGGAAGGCGCGAGCTTCGCCGAGCTGGTCGCCCTGTTCGCCGAGACTGGCCACAGCCGCATTCCGGTGTATCGCGAAACACTCGATACTATCGTCGGAATGGTCCACATCCGCGATGCGTTTGCCGTCCTCGCGAGCGGCGATCCGGCACCCCGGACACTTGAACCGCTCATCAGGCAACCGCTCTATGTACCCGAAAGCATGGGCGTTCTCGATCTTCTGGCCGAAATGCGCGCAAAGCGCACCCATCTTGCCATCGTGCTCGACGAATATTCAGGGACCGAAGGACTGCTGACCTTCGAGGATCTGGTCGAGGAGATCGTCGGCGATGTCGAGGATGAGCATGACGAGGCGCCCGGTCACATGCTGGTCGCGCTGGACGACGGCCTTTGGGACGCCGATGCCCGCACGGAACTGGAAGAGCTGGCACGCGTGGTCGACCCCCGGCTGGCCGAAGTCGAGGAAGACGTCGACACCCTGGGCGGCCTTGCCTTCGTTATCGCCGGGCATGTGCCGCAGGAGGGCGAAACGCTGGTCCATCCCGGAAGCGGGTGGTGCCTGGAAATTGTCGCCGCCGATCCGCGCCGGGTCAAACGCCTGCGCCTGCATCCGCCGCATCCGGTTACCGTGGACGAATAGCCGACAGCGATATCGAGGCTGACGGTGTGGCGGCTCTCCGGGTCAGGCGATGCTTTGCGTTGCCGAACCGGCCGTCTATAGAGGGCGCGATGTCCGACACCCCCCTTCGTGTTGCCTTGTTCAGCGGCAATTACAACTATGTCCGGGATGGCGCCAATCAGGCGCTCAATCGGCTCGTGGCCTATCTGCTGCGTCAGGGTGTGCACGTGCGCGTCTATTCGCCGACAACCGCCACTCCGGCGTTCGAGCCTGCGGGCGATTTGGTGAGCGTGCCTTCATTCCCGGTGCCCCGCCGTCCGGAATATCGCGTGGCGCTGCGCCTGCCGGGACGGGTAAGGAAGGATCTGCGGCGGTTCGCGCCCGATCTCATTCATGTATCAAGCCCCGATCCGGTCGCGCATGCCGCCGTAGGATGGGCTCGGCGCCGGGCGCTTCCCGTCGTCGCCTCGGTACACACCCGGTTCGAAACCTATCCCCGCTATTACGGTCTCGCCTTCATGGAACCTCTGGTTGAGGCTATGCTGAGGCGCTTCTACCGCCGCTGCGATGCAATCGTCGCTCCGTCCGAATCCATGGCGCAGCTGCTGCGTGATCAGCGCATGAACTATGATGTCGGCATCTGGACGCGCGGCATCGATCGGACGGTGTTCAACCCTGACATGCGCGACGCCGGCTGGCGGCGCGGGCTGGGGATCGATGATGATGTCCCGGTGATAGGCTTTATCGGCCGGCTGGTCATGGAAAAGGGACTCGACGTTTTTTCCGACGCTGTCGAGGAGCTTGAACGGCGGCAGGTCCGGCACAGGGTCCTCGTCGTTGGCGAAGGTCCGGCGCGCGGCTGGTTCCAGCACCGGCTGCCCCGCGCGATCTTTGTAGGCTTCCAGGGCGGCTCCGATCTCGGCCGCTCGGTTGCGAGCATGGACATGCTGTTCAATCCGTCGGTTACCGAGACCTTCGGCAACGTGACGCAGGAGGCGATGGCCAGCGGCCTTCCCGTGGTGGCCGCCCGTGCAACCGGCAGCGAGAGCCTGGTCGAGGACGGCATCACCGGCCGGCTCATCCGGCCCGGGGCGATCGGCCAGTTCGCCGACGCGCTCGCTTGTTATTGCTTGGACCGGCAGGCGCGGCTCGACGCGGGACGATCCGCCCACGAACGGACCCGGCATCTTGGCTGGGATGAGGTGAACGAGGTGCTGCTCGACACCTACCGCCGGGTGGTCGCTCAACGCCGCAGCGGCGCGGTGGCACGCGCGAGCCCGGTGCCTTAGACTCCTTCCGGTTCTGATTGAAAGTCCGGATCTAATTTGTTTCTTGTGATTTCCGAGCCCTGCTTCGAACTCACACTAGGACCTCTTATGACAGACCTGTTCGGAGAGGACAGCCCGATTCAAAACGCTTCCCCGGCCATGGACCCTCATGCGCCACTCGCCGACCGGTTGCGCCCGGTGAGGCTGGAGGACGTGGTCGGGCAGGAACACCTCACCGGCCCGGACGGCGCGATCGGCCGCATGGTCGCCGCGGGCAAGCTTTCGTCCATCATCTTCTGGGGTCCACCGGGCACCGGCAAGACCACCATAGCCCGCCTGCTGGCGGGTGCGGTCGGCATGCGGTTCGAACCCGTCTCCGCTGTGTTCACCGGCGTTGCGGATCTCAAGAAGCTGTTTGCCGCCGCCCGGGATCATGCTCGTACAGGTCGACGGACCTTATTGTTCGTGGACGAGATCCATCGCTTCAACCGGTCGCAGCAGGACGGCTTCCTTCCCTATGTGGAGGACGGCACGATTACGCTGGTCGGCGCGACAACGGAAAATCCGAGCTTCGAGATCAACGCCGCGCTACTCTCGCGCGCGCAGGTGCTGATCCTCAGGCGGCTGGATGTGGAGGCGCTGGAAAAGCTGCTGGCAAGAGCCGAAGCGCTGATGGACAGGGTCCTCCCGCTCGATGCCGCCGCGCGCGAGGCTTTGGTCGCATCAGCGGACGGTGATGGCCGTTTCCTGCTCAACCAGGCTGAAACGCTGTTTTCGGTGGATATCGATGCGCCGCTGGACCCGGCCGGCCTGTCTGCCCTGCTTCATCGCCGCGTCGCCGTCTACGACAAGGACCGGGAGGGTCACTACAACCTCATTTCGGCGCTCCACAAGTCGCTGCGCGGGTCCGATCCGCAGGCGGCGCTTTACTATCTGGCGCGTATGCTGGTCGCGGGGGAGGAGCCGCTTTATGTCCTCCGCCGTCTTGTCCGGTTTGCCAGCGAGGATGTCGGGCTTGCCGACCCGCAGGCCCTGGTCCAGTGCCTGGCCGCCAAGGATAGCTATGACTTCCTGGGAAGTCCGGAAGGGGAGCTGGCAATCGTGCAGGCCTGCCTCTACCTCGCGACCGCACCCAAATCCAACGCCGCTTATGTCGCGCAGAAGGCTGCGTGGCGATCAGCCAGGGAGACCGGGTCGCTGATGCCGCCTGCGAATATATTGAATGCTCCGACCAAGCTTATGAAGGATATCGGCTACGGAGCGGATTACGCCTATGATCACGATGCAGCAGATGCCTTTTCCGGGGACGATTACTGGCCCGAAGAGATGAAACCGGCGACCTTCTATACGCCGGTCGACCGCGGTTTCGAAAAACGCATTGCCGAACGCATGGCCTGGTGGAACGAACTGCGGGACAAGCGGCGGGGATCATGATCGCATGAGTTGACAGCTGCCCCGCGCGACGTTGTTTTCCGGCTCCTCTACCCGCACGACCGTCTCCCATTTGCCATCCGCGCCGACCCGGCCTATCTCCTGTGCTCATGCCGATGCCTCCCCCTCCCGACCTTGAAAACCTGTCGCTGACCGAGATAGCCAGACTGGTGGAGGAACGCCGCCTGCCCCCCGTGGAGCAATGGAATCCAGCTCATTGCGGCGACAGCGAGATGCGCATCGCGGCGGACGGCACCTGGTTTCATCAGGGTTCTCCCATTGGCCGCAAGGAGATGGTGCGCCTGTTCTCCACCATATTGCGGCGGGAGCCTGACGGCGGCTTCGTGCTCGTCACGCCCGTAGAAAAGCTGTCGATAGCGGTGGAGGATGCCCCCTTCGTCGCCGTCGAGGTGACAAGCGAGGGTGATGGCCGGAAACGCCGTCTCGCCTTTCGGCTGAACACGGGCGATCTTGTGCTTGCCGACGCCGACCACGGCCTCGATCTACGAGGCAGTTCGGACGAACCGCGTCCGTATCTGCATGTACGCGGGGGGCTAGAGGCGCTGGTCGCTCGCTCCGTTTATTATGAGTTGGCGGGAATCGCCATCGATGAGCAGGCAGCGCCCGGTGCGCCGGTCGGCCTGTGGAGCTGCGGTACGTTTTTCCCGCTGGAGCCCGCGTGACGCTGGCGCGCCGGCTGCGGCACACTCTGGAAAAGGGCCACGCGCGTGACCTTCGGCTGGAGGCTGTTGACCCCGGCCTCCGCGACAGGCTGCTCGCACCTGCCGCCGTCCTGGTTGCTGTCACCGACCGGCCGAAGCCCGGCGTGATCCTCACCCGCCGCGCCTCGCACCTGCGCAAGCACCCTGGTCAGGTCGCGTTTCCCGGCGGACGCATAGAAGGCACCGGAGAGGACGCGGTCGCCGCCGCCGTGCGCGAAGCCAAGGAAGAAATCGCACTCGATCCCAGTTTGGTCGAGATTGTCGGTGTGTCGGATCGCTATCACACCTTCACGGGGTTCGATATCGTGCCCGTGCTGGCCGTGGTGCCTCCTGACCTGCCTCTGATCCCGCACGAAGGAGAAGTGGACGCCATTTTCGAGGTGCCCTTCGACTTTCTGTTCTCACCCGACAACCGCATACGCAAGCAAGTGGAGTTTGAAGGTGAAACCCGCCAGTATTACGAGATACTCTGGGGGGAGTTCCGAATATGGGGCGTGACCGCAGCCATCATCGCCAATCTCTCGAAAAGGCTGGGCTATGACGACGGCATTTCTGCCTGAGGCGCCGTGGCGTCACCGGCCGGGCTTTGACACGCTTTGCGCGCAGCTGGGGGCGGATAATGGCGGCGTCCGCCTTGTCGGTGGCGCGGTGCGCGACGGGATGCTCGGTATCGACGTCAGCGACATAGACCTTGCGACGCGGCTTCTGCCTGAAGAAGTGACGGAACGCCTCACGGCCGCAGGCATCAAGGTCGTACCGACCGGAATCGCGCATGGCACCGTCACTGCGATCATCCATCACCGCCCGGTGGAGATCACGACCCTTCGCCGCGATGTCAGTACGGACGGCCGCCGCGCTACCATCGTCTACACCGGCGACTGGCAGGAGGACGCGGCTCGTCGCGATTTCACGATCAACGCCCTGTATGCCGATCCGGGGACAGGCGCGGTCTACGACTATTTCGGCGGCCTTGACGACCTTGCCGGGGGGCGCGTGCGATTTATCGGCGATCCCCGGCAACGCATTGCCGAGGATCATCTACGCATCCTGCGATTTTTCCGCTTTCTGGCCCGATTCGGTAGGCTGCCACCGGATGCCGATGGCTTTTCCGCCTGCGTTGACATGGCAAACAGCCTGATGGCTTTGTCGCGGGAACGGGTGGCGGACGAGATGATGAAGCTTCTTGCCCTGCCCGACCCTGCCGAGGTCGTGCGGCTGATGATCGAGGGCGGCATCCTTGCACCGGTTTTGCCGGAAATCCGCATGGACGGCCTGGACCGGCTGCGGGCTCTGCTGCAACAGGAAGCCTCTGCGGGCATAAGCGGCGCATCGCCCCTCCTGCGCCTCGCCGCCTTGCTGCCACCGGACGCAGCCATTGGCGACATGGTCGCCTCCCGCCTCAAGCTCTCGAACAAGGCGCGAAAGCGCATCGCCGCGGCGCTCACCCGCCCTCTCCCTCACAAGGACGCGCTGGAACTCGCTTTCCGTGCCGGCAAGGAAACCGCCATCGATCAGATCCTGCTTGGGCAGGCGCCAGGCGGCGCAGACGCCGTGCGCGCAGTCGAACGCTGGCCGATGCCGGAGTTTCCGGTGGGCGGACGCGACCTCATTGAACTGGGCGTTGACCCCGGCCCGCCGATCGCGCGCCTGCTCTCCCTCATCAGGGAAGACTGGATAGCGGAGGGCTTCCCCGATCGTGACCGCGCGCTCGCGCTTGCGGCCGATTACGCATCTCAGTTCAGGCGGGAAAGCCAGCAGTCATAAGCTTCCGCAGCGCTCAGGGGCCGTGCGAAATGAAAGCCCTGGCCGAATGTGCAGCCCAGTTCCCGAAGCGTCGCGGCGACGCGGGCATCTTCGATGCCCTCGGCCGTCGTCTGCATCCCGAGGGTTTCGGCCAGCGACAGGATCGCGCGGATGATGGCCAGCTTGTCGGGATCGCTCAGCATGTTGGTCACGAAGCTGCGATCGATCTTCAGCACGTCGATCGGCAGGCTCTGCAGGCTCGCCATGTTCGAATAGCCCGTACCGAAATCGTCCATCGCGATCGCCACGTCGAACCGCTTGAGCGCTTCGAGCAATCTCCGGCTGTTTTCCGGATCGGCAACCACGGCACTCTCGGTGAGCTCCATCGTCAGGCGCCGTCCCTCGATTCCGCTATGCGTCAGCGCATCGTCGATCATCGCGATGACATCATCGCGAACAATCTGGATCGGCGAAAGGTTGACGTTCATTTTCAGCGGGACCGCGCCACCGTACAGCGCGTCCCAGCGCCTGAGCTGCTGCGTTGCTTCCGCCAAGGCCCATTGCCCAAGCTTTACGATCAGCCCCGATTCCTCGGCGACCGGGATAAAATCCTTGGGCGAGATCACGCCGAACTTCGGGTCCCGCCATCGTGCCAGCGCCTCAAATCCAACCACGCTCGACGTCGCCAGTTCAATGATCGGCTGATACCGCAGGTGCAGCTGGTCAGACGCCAGAGCATCGCGCAACCGGCTTTCGAGCATGAAGCGTCGGCGCGCGAAGCCGAGCTCGCCGGGCCGGTAAATTTCGAGCTTCCCGGTGCGTTTGGCCGCACGGGCAGCCCTTTGCGCCTGACGGATCAACTCGTCCGCATCCATTCGTCCAGCCGCGAGCGAGCAGCCGATCACACAATCGATGGAGATTTCCAGATTGGACAGCCGAATCGGAGCAGAAATCGCGGCTCGCACACTTTCCGCCAGGTCGACCGCGGCGGCCATGCCGTCCGCCGTGACAAAACATATTCCGAATTCATTGCCGCCAAGGCGCGCCAGCGTAATGTCTTGTCCCACAGCAGCTTTGAGGCGGGACGCGACGGACAGAATCAGCTCGTCTCCGGCCATCGCACCCAGCGCCTCGTTGATGAGGCCAAAGCGTTTGACGTCGACGATCAGCACGCCGACGCGGGTTTCCTGCAAGAAATCTCTTTCCAGCATAGCCTCGACAGCCTCGCCGAAGCCGATCCGGTTAGGCAGCGCGGTCAGCGTGTCGGACACCAGTTCCCGCCGCAGGCTTTCCTCGATCCGGCGTTCGGCGGTGCGGTCTATCGCGGTCAGCAATATCGAATAGGAAGCGGCCGAGAACTCCGGAATGCGGCCCAGCGAACAAGCGAACACGTCCGCGCCCAGCGATGCCGGACGCTCCAGCTCAAACCGGCCGCTCTCCTTGCCGGAAGCGACGAAGGCCGAAATCTGGTCGAGCAACTGCCTTACCCAGCCCGGCCTGTGCCCGATGGAACGATCGGCCAAAAGGCCGAAACGGTTTTCGAACTGCTTGTTCCACTGGTCGAAACGGGGCTCGTCGTCATGCCAGCGTATGATCGCCGCCGGACAGGGCAGCGCGCCGAGCCACGCCGGCGGGGACAACGCAGCGAAAGGCGTCTGCGCTGCGCAACCTTCCTGCGCGTAGTCAGACGTCGTGGCATCCGTGTCGGTCCACATTCCAGGCGGCAGTCGATCCATTTTTTGTATAACGACCTGTATAACGCCACATTAACTTGCCTTCGAAGTCAAAACGCGGTTCCAACCCGAGACGAACCGGGACTATACGGGACAGTTTCTTTTCAAGCCGTTAAGGTCTCGGAAGGCATGACAGGTTAATTAAAGCGGTTGTCGCGAGGGAAACCGGTGGGTGGCATCCGCCCCGCGGCCCCGCGCGCGACCCGCCACATCGCCAGGTCCATCTCCGTTCGGGTACGGCCGCTTTCACCACCCATCGTCCAGCTGAGGCCGTCCGCAAGCCGGAACGTGGTGGCATCCGAAAGACCGCCGTCGCGATAGCGCTGTAGCTGCACGCCTTGCCCCCGTGCCATTTCCGGCAGTTCGGACAACGGAAAGACCAGCAGCTTGCGGTTCTCCCCGATCACGGCGACGCTGTCGGCATCCGGAAGGATCGGGCGCAACACCGACAGACGAGCGCCGGCGCGCAGGTTTACGATCTGCTTGCCCTTGCGCGTTTCGGCGATAGCATCGCTCATCGCCGCAATGAAGCCGCGCCCGTCGCTCGCGGCGATCAGCATCCTGCCCCCCGCCCCTACGGGCAGCAGTGCGACGATGTCCGTGTCGCCATCGAGGTCGACGATCAGCCTGACCGGTTCGCCAAAGCCCCGCCCGCCTGGCAGCTTGTCGGCACCCAACGTATAGAAACGCCCGTTGGCGCAGGCGAGCAGGAGCTTGTCTGTCGTCTGCGCGTGGAACGCGAAAGCAGGGCCATCGCCCTCCTTGAATTTCGCCGTTTCGGCCGAGGCCAGATCGACATGCCCCTTCATCGCACGGATCCAGCCCCTCTGCGACAGGATGACGGTGATCGGCTCCCGCTCTATCATCGCCTCGAGCGGGATTTCACGCGCGGGTGCGGCCTCTTCTATCGCCGTGCGGCGACGGCCGATCTGCGTCTCCGGTGCATACCGCTTCCTGAGCTCGGCAAGGTCGCGTTTCAGGCGCGTGCGCTGCCGCGCCGGGCTTTCGATGAGCCTGTCGAGTTCCTCCCGCTCCTTCAGTAACTCGCCATGTTCGCGCCTCAGCTCCATCTCCTCCAGCTTGCGCAGCGACCGCAACCGCATGTTGAGGATCGCTTCGGCCTGCCGGTCGGTAAGACCGAACTCGTCCATCATCATGGCCTTGGGCTCATCCTCGGTCCGGATGATCTCGATCACCCTGTCGAGATTGAGATAGGCGATGATGTAACCGTCGAGCAGTTCAAGGCGCGCCGCGATCTTGTCGAGCCGATGCTTCGCGCGCCGTACCAGCACGTCGATCTGATGCGCCAGCCACTGCGTCAGTACCTCGCCAAGGCCCAGGACCTGCGGCGTGTGCTGCGCGTCGAGCACGTTCATGTTGAGCGGAAAGCGCGTCTCAAGGTCGGTCAGCCGGAAAAGGCTGTCCATCAGGACATCGACATCGACCGTGCGCGCGCGTGGTTCGAGCACGATACGCACGGCCTCGTCGCTTTCGTCCCGCACATCGGCCAGGATAGGCAGCTTCTTGTCGGTGATGAGCGTCGCGATCTGTTCGATCAGCTTGGATTTCTGCACCTGATAAGGGATTTCGGTGATGACGGCGAGCCACTGGCCGCGTCCCTCATCCTCTCGATGCCACTTAGCGCGCACGCGCATCGAACCCCGACCGGTCGCGTAGGCCTCCGATATAGACGCCTGGCTGTCCACCAGCACGCCACCCGTCGGCATGTCCGGCCCGCGCACGATTTCCATCAACTGTTCGTGGCTTGCCTCGGGCTGATCGATCAGCAGCGTGGCCGCATCGATGATCTCGGCGGCGTTGTGCGGAGGAATACTGGTCGCCATGCCGACCGCAATGCCAGATGCACCGTTCGCCAGGAGGTTAGGAAACAGCCCGGGAAAAACGTCGGGTTCTTCCTCCTCGCCATTGTATGTCGGACGAAATTCGACCGTGCCTTCGTCCAGGCCTGCCATAAGATCGGCGGCCGCCTGCGTCAGCCGCGCCTCGGTGTAGCGCATCGCCGCCGCATTATCGCCGTCGATATTGCCAAAATTCCCCTGCCCGTCGACCAGCGGCGTCCGCAGGGAAAAATCCTGAGCGAGGCGCACCATCGCGTCATAAACGCTGGCGTCGCCATGCGGGTGATATTTGCCGATCACGTCGCCCACGACCCGCGCGCACTTCTTGTATGCCGTGGCGTTGCGTGACGGGTCGGCGGTCAGCACGTCGGGCGCTGCCCCCGACGGCTCCAGCCTGAGGAGCCGCATTGCCCAGAGCAGGCGGCGATGCACCGGCTTCAGCCCGTCGCGCAAATCCGGCAGCGATCGGGCCGTTATCGTCGATAGCGCATAGACAAGATAGCGCTGGGAAAGAGCCTCGTCGAACGGATGGTTAATGATCGTGTCGAACGGGTCGCGGAAATCGGTCATGATGCGCTGCGGATAGCAAGCGCCGGGCCGTGCGTCGATGGGGTTATAGGCACTCGGCGCCCGTGCGGGGATGTTTTGGCGCAGCAATACCCTCCGCCACTCCTCGCTCTGCGATGGACGCCCTCCCTCAGCCGCCGAAGTACAGGAACCAATCCATGGGCGGAGCGTCGAAGCGGCAAAAGCCATC
The DNA here is from genome assembly GCA_036278355.1 of Sphingobium sp. Taxonomy (GTDB): domain Bacteria; phylum Pseudomonadota; class Alphaproteobacteria; order Sphingomonadales; family Sphingomonadaceae; genus Sphingobium. Next base: position 16,586 of record DASULD010000151.1, on the reverse strand, counting down.
CTGGCCAGCGCTGACGGAGCCCGAACATGCAAACCGAAAACGAAGTCTCAAGGAGACCCCGAAATGTCACCGCGCTCTTCGTGGCGCTTGCGTTTACCGTGGGCGCAGCCGGTGCAGCAGGCATCACTGCGTTCCGACGCAACAAGCAGCGGCAACGGCAGGGGGATGATGCCCCGGGCTATACCGCCAGGCGGAATTTCCGCCAGTATGAGGTCAGCGGCCGTACCGTCACAATCGCGCGTCCACGTGAGGAACTGTACGCCTTCTGGCGGGATTTTGAGAACCTGCCCAAATTCATGGAAAATGTGGAAAAGGTACGGCGCACCGGGCCCAATGATCGCGCCATCTGGACGATCAAGGCTCCCGGCCGCACCACTGTCGACGTCGAAACCGAAATCGTACGGGAGGAAGCTGGCCATTTCATGGCCTGGCGTTCGCTGCCGGGCTCCGACATCGACACCGAAGGCCGCGTTGCCTTTGAAGACGCGCCGGGGCAGCGGGGCACACGGGTCACAGCGCTCATCGCCTACAAGCCGCCCGGCGGCAAACTCGGCAAGGTCATCGCCAGGATGCTTCAGCGGGAACCGGAAGTGCAGGCGCGCCACGATCTCAAGCGGTTCAAGATGCTGATGGAAACGGGCGAGATTGCCACTTCCGCGCGACGCCGCGATGAAGCTGGCGACGCAGATTCAACCCGCCGTCACGTCCAGCCAGAGGAGGCCTGACCCATGCGCGCACTCACTTGGCAGGGCACCCACAACGTGCGTGTGGATACTGTCCCCGACCCTCAGATCGTGAATCCCAGGGATGCGATTATCGCCGTGTCCTCCACCGCCATCTGCGGGTCTGACCTGCATCTTTACGATGGTGTGATCCCCGGCATGATGCCGGGGGACATATTGGGACATGAGTTCATGGGCGAGGTTGTGGAGACCGGCCCGGACAGTTCGCTTATGAAAGGTCAGCGGGTGGTGGTGCCGTTCGGCATCTCGTGCGGTAAATGCTTCTTCTGCTCGCACCATGAATATTCGGCCTGCTCCAACAGCAATCCGGTCGACAAGCAGGACCTGTCAGCCGCTCTCTATGGCCACGCCATGTCGGGCCTGTTTGGTTACTCGCATCTGACGGGCGGATATTCGGGCGGCCAGGCGGAATATGTCCGCGTGCCGTTCAGTGATGTCGGGCCGATAGTGGTCCCCGATGGACTGGAAGATGACCAGGTGCTGTTCCTGTCGGATATCCTGCCGACCGGATGGATGGCCGCGAAGAATGCCGACATCGAGCCGGACGACACGGTTGCCGTGTGGGGCTGCGGTCCTGTTGGCCTCTTCGCCATCCAGGCTGCGCTGGTCATGGGCGCCGCCCGTGTAATAGCGATCGATCACTGGCCACACCGGCTTGAGCTTGCCCGGCAACTTGGCGCGGACATCATAAACTTCCGGGAATCCAATGTGCTTGAGGCGCTGATGGAGATGTCTGGCGGTCTCGGTATCGACGCCGTGATCGACGCGGTCGGCATGGAGGCGCACGGCTTTGCCATCGAAAACCTGTTCGACATAGCCAAGCAGAAGCTGAGCTATGGAGCGGACCGCGCGACCGCTCTGAGGGAGGCGTTGCTGGCCGTCAGGCGGTGCGGCAAGGTCTCCATCCCCGGCGTCTATGGCGGCATGGCCGACAAGTTCCCGCTCGGCGCAGTGATGCAGAAGGGGCTGCAGGTCCGCACCGGCCAGACCCATGTGCAGGCTTTCATGGGAGAGTTGCTGGAGAAGATCGAGGACGGCACGCTCGATACGACCTTCCTCATCAGCCACAGGCTCCCCCTTGAAGAGGCTCCCCGCGGCTATCGGTCGTTCCACGACAACCAGAACGAATGGACAAAGGTCGTGCTGAAAACGGGCATGAACTCGCTGCACTGATCAGTGACGAATATGAAGTTCTGACGAATTTTAACCCAGGCATCAGGGAGGCAGCCATGATACTTCCTCATGATATGCTGGTCCTCACCGTGAACGGCCAGAACGCCCGGCTCCTGCGGAATATTGGTTCCGCCACCGATCCGCGTTTTGATATCGTGGCGGAACGGCATGTCGAAAATCCCCCCGATCGTGAATTGGTGGCGGACCGGCCCGGACGTGCCTTCGCCAGCGGAGCACCGAATCGCCACGCCTATCAGGAAGCAAGCGCACACGACCGCAACGAAATGATGTTCGCGCTTGAGGCTCTGGAACTACTCGATCTGGCTGATGAAGGCAGCGGGCCTCTGGTACTGATCGCGCCGCCGCCCACTCTCGGCACGTTACGTACAAAAGGGCCTGCCAAATATCGCGACCGTTTCACGCATGAGATCAACAAGGACCTGAATGCCTACCGGCCGGAGCAGATAGGCGCTTTCCTCGCCGGCTACGAACCGCGCGAACGCTGAAGCCCCTGGGCGTTTACCGGTCGCTGCTGTGCGGATCGAGCGCGGAACGCCGCGCAACGCGTCCGGGCGCAGGCGTCGTAGTATAGAGAGCCTCAAGCGCGGCAATGCGCTTTTCTGTCGGCGGATGGGTGGAGAACCATTCGGAAATCGCGGTCGGCACGATGTAGAGCTGCGCCGTAGCGGGATTACGCTGGGACACCGGATCGGGAATGCGCTGCGCCGCGCCCGCTATTTTCGCGAGAGCACGTGCCAGTGCCCGGGGATCTCCGGAAATTTCCGCTGCTGCCCGATCGGCTCCGAATTCCCGCGTGCGGCTGATCGCCATCTGCACGATCATCGCCGCGAAAGGGGCCAGTATCACCGCGCCGATCGCCGCGAGGGGATTGGGCCTGTTCTCTCCGTTGCTGAAGAAAAGTCCAAAATTAGCGATCATCGAAATGGCACCGGCAATCGTTGCCACCATTGTCATGACCAGCGTGTCGCGGTTTCGGACATGTCCCAACTCGTGGGCCATGACCGCGGCGACCTCATCCCGATCGAGCGCATCCAGCAGACCCGTCGTTGCGGCCACGGCCGCGTTCTGCGGGTTGCGTCCCGTGGCGAAGGCATTGGGATTGGGATTGTCGACCAAATAGACCTTGGGCATCGGCAGGCGTGCCCGGCGCGCCAGATCCTCTACCACCCCGTAAAATTCGGGGGCGCTGCGGGCGTCGACTTCGCGCGCACCGTGCATGGACAGCACCAGCTTATCAGCGTTCCAGTACGTGAACAGGTTCATGCCCGCTGCGATGACAAGGGCGATGATCGCGCCGCCCATACCGCCGAACATATAGCCCAGCGCCATGAACAGCGCGGTGAGCGCCGCCAGCAGCATGGACGTCTTCATCATATTCACGTTCTGCCTCCTCAAAGGGATCGTGTGATGCAATTTAGGGATTTGCCCGGTGCACACAATGGTCGCGGCGCGGGCGGGACCAGCAATATGATTTTTCAATGGTTAATTCGCTTTGAGGCATCGCGCATGGCGGCTACGTCCCGGGCAACAAAGGACCGTGGGGGTACGGCGCATGATGACTGACGAGGAAGCCGCGCGCCTGATCGGCTTGCCAACTGCAACTTTTCCGTCATGGACCCAGGGCGTTCTGATCACCGACACCCATCAAGACGACAATCCCATCATTTATGCCAATGCGGGTTTCTCCCGGCTCACCGGCTATGGCCTGGAAGAGATACTCGGCCGCAATTGCCGCTTCCTGCAGGGTGAGGGCAGTGACCCCGGCACGGTCGCGCGCATACGCCAGGCAATTGCCTATCGGCGCGGATTTCAAGGAGAGATCCTCAACTATCGCCGGGATGGCACTTCTTTCCTCAATCAGCTTACGATCGGCCCGGCACGCTCGACCGAGGAGGGCCGATACTTCATCGGCCTGCAGATTGATGTGACGCCTGTGGCTAGACGGCCGAACAACACCGGATCAAGCTGAAACACGATACGCCGGATTGACAGCGCGTCAGGGACGGATCGATACTGGTCGGCCTGCAAGGTGTGAGGGCCGGGACATGTGCGACGACGTCACGGAAGCGGAAAATCTGCGCTGGTTTACCGGGCGCCCCATGCGGCGCCGCGATCTCGGCCCAATCGGTGCAGGCGCCGTCGCGGCCATGCTCCCCGGTTGCGCATCCGGAGCAGGCCCGGAAAAGGCCGACACCCGCGAAATCGCATCGCGAACCGTTGAGATAACGACTGCGGACGGGAAGGCCGATGCGTGGTTCGTTCATCCCGCAGGCGCCAGGCATCCGGCCGTGATCATGTGGCCCGACATCGCCGGGCTGCGCGAGGCATATCAAGTCATGGGGTCGCGGCTGGCGAGGTCCGGCTATGCCGTATTGGTGGTCAACCAATATTACCGGTCAGCCCCCGCGCCTGTACTTAGCACGCTGGCGGAGTGGATGACGGACGCGGGCAAGGAAAAGCTCAAGCCTATGATCGCCGCAATCACGCCAGACGGGACCGCGCGGGACGCGGCCGCTTTCGTGGACTGGCTTGATGGGCAGCCGGAGGTCGACGCCACCAGTAAGGTCGGAACCTGCGGCTACTGCATGGGTGGCGCCTTCACATTCCGGACTGCTGCGGAGAGGCCGAAGCGTGTCGGCGCGCTGGCGTCCTTTCACGGCGGGGGTCTGGCCACGGACGCGGCGGACAGCCCGCACCTGCTCATCCCGAAGATGCAGGGTGCGCTGCTGGTGGCGATCGCCCAGAACGACGACGCGCGCGACCCGAAGGTCAAGGAAATCTTACGCTCAGCGGCGGAGACGGCCGGCCGGCCAGCCGAGATCGAAGTCTATCCGGCCCAGCATGGCTGGTGCACGATCGACGCTCCGGTACATGACGGGGAACAGGCGGAAAAGGCGTGGAACCGCATGCTGGCGACGTTTGAAAAATACCTATAACCTGTTGATCTTGTTTTTTATTTGCCAGCGCAGCGGCTTGCGGTCGCTGGCGATGTCTATTACCAGATCGGCTGGCGCGTCTTCCATCAGCCAGCGGGTTAACCGCTCATAATGCGCGATAAAACGGCCAAGCTGTTCTTCGGTCATGGGCGCATTTGAACCATCGGATCTCGCGAGCTTCGCCTCCTGCTCAGCCCGCCAGCCATAGACGCACTCGAACGATGGCGCGCGCAACATCACGGTAAAATCGAGACGGCGGTGCAGACGGGCATAGCCATCGGCCAGCTGGTCATTGACATAGTTACGCCAAACGCCGTCGACATCCTCCACCTCTTCAAGCGCATTCACAGACCCGCGAAGAGCATGGGCTGGCTGGGGCCGTGCGCCGATGCACCAGCCTTCCAGCAGAATGATATCGGGCCGCCCACGGAAAACAGGCCAATGAGCCTTTGGCGCCCTGTCGTCGATGGTCTTGTCGAAGGTCGGCAAGGCAGTGAGGGAGTCTTGCCCCGCCTGTGTCAGACGAGCAATAATGTCATCCAGAAGGGCAAGATCGTGCGTGCCGGGAACACCCCTCGTCGTCAGAAGGGGATGTTCCGTGTCGCCCAACACCGCGCGATCCTCTCGTCGCAGGTAGAAATCGTCAAGCGACCGCACGGCGACGGCAAGCCCGCCATTTTCCAGCCTGGCCGCAAGCCGTTGTGCGGTTGAAGATTTGCCACTCCCCTGTGAACCGCTAAAACCTATAATCAGCGGGCGCAAATCACGACCATTGTCCCGCCGAGCCTCGATTTGCTCGGCGATTAACGCATCGGCTTCATCGAACGCCGTATCGAACAGCGGTGAGAATACCCCTTCTGACACGGAGACATTCTTCACGTTTCACGGTCCATGAAAATCAGCGCGGGATGTTCCAGCAGGCGCTTCAGCCGCTGAATGAACAAAGCGGCGTCCTGACCGTCTATGATGCGGTGATCGAACGAGGACGAGATGTTCATCACCTTGCGCACGGACAACAGCCCACCTTGTATTGCGGGGCGATCGACGATCCTGTTCGGCCCGATGATCGCCACCTCAGGCGGGTTGAGCATCGGCGTCGTCGCGATGCCCCCCAGCGCGCCGAGCGAGGTGATCGTAATGGTTGAGCCCGAAAGCTCACCCCGCGACACGGTGCCATCGCGGGCGGCCTGCGCCAGCCGCGCCAGCTCCCGTGCACAATCGTCCAGGTCGCGCGCCTCGGCATGCCGGATGACGGGAACCATCAGGCCGTTGCCCGTCTGAGTGGCGATCCCGACATGCGCGCCCTCGAATCTGCGCAGCATGGCAGCTTCCGCGTCGAAATGAGCATTCATACGTGGAAACTCCGGCAGCACCCGGACGAGAGCGCGGATCAGGAAGGGCAGCAACGACAGTCTGGGTTCGCTTTCCTCCCGGTGAGCGTTCATGTCCTGCCGCAGCGCCTCCAGTTCGGTGACGTCCACCTCCTCCACATAGGTAATCTGCGGAATGCGCGCGGCCTGCTCCATGCGTTCGGCGATCTTGCGGCGCAGGCCGGTGATCCGTTCGTCATGCACGGCGGCTTTCGGTGATCGGCCGGATACCGCCTGCCCTTTCCCCGCCGACGCGATGTGTGCCTCCACATCCTGTCGCAAGATGCGCCCGCCCGGCCCGGTGCCGGTCACGGTCTCCAGGGCAATTCCCGCCTCCTGGGCGCGTCGGCGAGTAGCGGGCGCAGCAAGCGGAGCGCGGACGGCGGGCGCCTCCGGCGCATCATCAGCCTCATGACGCGCCGGACGCTCGAACACGGATACGGGCGCGGGCGCGGGCGCTGCCGTCCGCTCCGTCACATTCCCTCGCCCTTCCACCTCCAGCTCCACGAGAACAGAGCCGACCGGCACCATCTGTCCGGGGTCGCCGTGGATAGCGGTGACCACACCTTCAACGGGGGAGGTCATGTCCACTGTCGCCTTGTCGGTCATCACGTCGACCAGCGTCTGGTCCTCGGCAACGGCATCCCCGACCTTCACATGCCAGGCGGCGATCTCTGCCTCCGCCACGCCTTCGCCGATGTCCGGCAACCGGAAATGATAGGCCCCCATCAGTTTTCCTCCACCACGCCGCGCAACGCCTCGGCAAGCCGTGCGGGACCGGGAAAATAATCCCATTCGAACGCATGGGGATAGGGAGTGTCCCAGCCGGTGACCCTGCGGATAGGGCTCCGCAGCGCCCAGAAGCAGCGCTCCTGCACGAGTGCCGATAACTCTCCGCCGAAACCGGCGTAGCGCGATGCCTCATGCAGAATGACGCAACGGCCGGTCTTCGCCACCGACTCGACGATCGTGTCGATATCGAGCGGCACGATCGATCGCAGGTCGATCAATTCCGCATCGACGCCCGAATCCGCTATCCCCGCCTTGGCCACATGCACCATCGTCCCATAAGCGAGCACCGTCGCCTCCGTCCCTTCGCGCACGACTGCCGCCTTGCCGAGCGGCACAGTATAATGCCCCTCCGGCACCTCTGCGGAAGGATCGCCCGCCCAGGTCTTTGCGGCCTCATCCGGCCGGCCATGGAATGGACCGTTATAAAGCCGCTTGGGCTCCAGGAAGATAACCGGATCGTCGGACTCGATCGAGGCGATCAGCAGTCCCTTGGCGTCATGGGGGTTGGACGGGATCACCGTCTTGAGGCCGGTCACATGGGCGAACAGCGCCTCGGGGCTCTGGCTGTGCGTCTGTCCGCCGAAAATGCCGCCGCCATAGGGCGCGCGCACCGTGATCGGCGCCCAGAACTCCCCGCCGGAGCGATAGCGCAGCCGCGCCGCTTCGGAGATCAGCTGATCGAAGGCCGGCAGGATGTAATCGGCGAACTGGATTTCCGCGACCGGCCGAAGGCCATAGGCGCCCATGCCGATGGCCGTCGCGATGATGCCTCCTTCCGAAATCGGCGTGTCGAAGCAGCGCTTCAGGCCGTGCTTCTTCTGCAGCCCCTCGGTCACCCGAAACACGCCGCCGAAATAGCCGACATCCTCTCCGAAAATGAGCACATCGGGATCCTGCGACAGTTTCACATCGAGCGCGGAGTTAAGCGCCTGGATCATGTTCATGACCGGCATGTCAGCGCTCCAGTTCCTGCCGCTGTTCGATCACGCGCCAATCGGGTTGCGCGAACACGTCCTCGAACATCTCGTCGACCGGCGGTTTTGACTGCCCCAGAGTACCGATGGCCTCCGCTTCCTTTACGGCTGACCTGACCTGTTCCGCCACCTCGTCGGTGAGCGCGGCATGGCGGTCTTCATCCCACTCCCCGAGCGTGATCAGATGCTGCTTCAGTCGCTCTACCGGATCGCCCAGCGGCCATGCTTCCGCTTCATGCGCTGGACGATAGCGGTTGGGATCGTCGCTCGTCGAATGACCCGCTGCGCGATAGGTGAAAAGTTCGATCAGCGTCGGGCCGAGATTGGCACGTGCTCGCTCGGCTGCCCACCGCGTCGCAGACCACACGGCCAGGAAATCGTTGCCATCCACGCGCAGGCCGGGAATGCCGTAGGCGATCCCCTTGGTGGCGAACGTCTCTACATTACCGGCTGCCATGCCGGAAAAGGTGGAGATCGCCCACTGGTTGTTCGTGACGCACATTATGCAGGGCGCGCGATAGGTGCTCGCGAAGGTAAGGGCCTCGTGGAAATTTCCTTCGGCCGTGGTGCCTTCCCCGACATGGGCGATCGCGATCCGATGATCATGACGATAGGCGGACGCCATCGCCCAGCCCACCGCATGGCCATAACGGCTGCCCAGATTGCCGGACAGCGAATAGAAGCCGTAATCCCGCGCGGACATCAGGATAGGCAGCTGCCGTCCCTTGAGCGGATCTTTCTCGTTGGAGAATATCTGGTTGGTGAAATGCGCCAGCGGATAGTCGCGGGCGATCAGCCAGGCGAGCATCCGGTAGGTAGGAAAGCACATGTCGCCAGGCGCCAGCGCAAGGGACTGCGCGGCACCAATCGCCTCTTCGCCGCTCGATTTCATGTAGAAACTGGTCTTGCCCTGCCGGTGCGCCCGGAACAGCCGGTCGTCGGTCGCCCGCGTCACCATCATCGCACGAAGCCCCTTGCGAAGAACGTCAGTCGCGATCGAAGGTGCCCACCGACCGACTGCATTGCCCTGGTCGTCCAGCACACGGATGAGACCATAGGGAAGGTCGCGCATTTCGGCTTCATCCGTGCGGGTATCGGGCCGCCGGACCTCTCCGGGACCGCAAAGATGGAGATCGCCGAAACGCGGCTGGTCACCGGGCCTCGCGTCAGGTTCGGGTATGTACAGATCCAGCCGGTTCGCTGTCATACGGCATCTCCTCTACGCGATCATACCTCATCCAGTCGGAAAGAAATTTGCCTTATGATCTAGAAATAACGGCATATGTGGAATACTGTTCCTCTATCGTCGTATCATAGGAAATATTATGGACGAATTCGATCGCAAGATACTGCGCGTGCTTCAGGATGAGGCATCCGTAACGATGGCGGAGCTGGCCGACCGCGTGGGCCTGTCGCAAACGCCGTGCTGGCGGCGCGTCAAGGCGCTGGAGGAGAGCGGTGTCATAGAACGGCGTGCTGTATTGCTGTCAGCCGAGAAGCTGGGTTTTTCCGTTCATGTCCTCGCCCATATCCGGCTTAGGCAGCATGATGAGGAAACGCTGGACTTGTTTGAGGATACGGTGCGCGCCCACCCCGAAATCGTGGAATGCTTCGTGATGAGCGGTGAGCACGACTATATCGTCCGCGTGCTGGCCAGAAGCATCGACCATTATGAGCAGTTCCTCAGAAAAGTGCTGCTGCACCTGCCCGGAGTGGCGCATGTCGACAGCGGCTTCGCACTGAAGAAAGTCAAGCTTACGACGTACGTTCCGGTCTGAGCATCCGGGCGGAGCACCGACGCGAAATCATTCCAGAGCGAATTCGGTTCAGCGGATCGCCGACGGCAGTTCTTCCTCCAGCATCGTAATCAGACGGCTGATTTTCGGTGGCAAGTGCCGCCGATGAGGATGGACGGCCCAGATCGGCTCCGGATCGGGGCAATAATCTTCGAGCACCGCTTCCAGACTTCCACTGCTCAGATGCTCGGCGACATAGAATTCGGGAAGATGGCAGATACCCCGTCCTGCCAGCGCCGCCGCCACGACCGATGCGCCGCTATTGCATCGCCAGCCGGGCCGTGGCCGCAAGATCTTGTCCTGCCCTTCCACCTTGAAATGCCACGTTGGCGCAGAACCCAACAGGCACCTGTGCCGTTCAAGGTCGGCGATCGAGGTGGGCCGCCCCGCCGACCTGAGATAGTCCGGAGCCGCACAGGTGCGGGCGGAACGGTCCCCGACCTTGACACTGCGCACCCGGCCGTCCGTAAATTCTCCGGTGCGAAGTCCCAGATCATAACCTTCGGCCACCAGATCGATCACCCTGTTTGTGAGTTCGATATGGACCTGCACATTCGGGTATAGCGCACAATAGCGCAGCAGTATCGGCATGAAGAACCGCTCGCCCAGCGTGGTCGGGCTCGTGCAACGCAGCTCGCCTTGGGGCTCGGCCATGTTGCTCACCAGTCCAATCGCCTCGTCGCGATCCAGGATTATCCGGCGGCACTGGTCGAGAAACATGCGCCCTGTATCGGTCAACCGGACCGAACGTGTCGTGCGATGAAAGAGCTGCGCCTGAATACGCGTTTCCAGGCGGACGATCGATCGACTCATGTGCGTCACCGAAGCGCCGAAAAATTCCGCACCGCGGGTAAAGCTGCCCGCCTCTGCGACCGCAACGAATTCGTCGATCCCGTCCCACGCTCCCGCCATTATAACTCCATGGTTATAGAACGTTTCAAAATTAGCACTTTATTACTGCGGCGAAATAATGCTAGAGGAATTGCGTTAAACACAGGGGAGCTACCTAGCATGAAGACACGGGCCGCTGTCGCATTTGAAGCGAAGAGACCGCTGGAAATCATCGACATCGACCTGGAAGGACCGAAGGCGGGCGAGGTACTTGTCGAGATCATGGCGACAGGTATCTGTCATACCGACGCCTACACCCTCGATGGTTTCGACAGCGAAGGCATTTTCCCGTCCATCCTGGGTCATGAAGGCGCAGGCATCGTCCGTGAAGTGGGCGCAGGCGTCACATACGTGAAGCCCGGCGATCATGTGATTCCGCTCTACACGCCGGAATGCCGCCAGTGTAAAAGTTGCCTCTCGGGCAAGACCAATCTCTGCACCGCGATCCGCGCGACCCAGGGCAAGGGGCTGATGCCCGACGGCACGACCCGCTTCAGCTATAAGGGCCAGCCGATCTACCATTATATGGGCTGCTCGACTTTCTCGAATTTCACCGTGCTGCCCGAAATCGCTGTGGCGAAGATCCGCGAGGACGCGCCGTTCCAGTCCAGCTGCTACATCGGCTGCGGCGTTACCACGGGTGTCGGTGCGGTAGTCAATACGGCCAAGGTGCAGGTGGGGGATAATGTCGTTATCTTTGGCCTTGGCGGCATTGGCCTCAACGTCATTCAGGGTGCGCGGCTCGCCGGCGCGAATAAGATCATCGGCGTCGATATCAATCCTGACCGCGAGGAATGGGGCCGCAAGTTCGGCATGACCGACTTCCTCAATTCGAAAGGCATGAGCCGCGAGGATACAGTCGCGAAGATCGTCGAGATGACCGACGGCGGCGCGGACTATACCTTCGATGCCACCGGCAATACCGAGGTGATGCGCACCGCGCTTGAGGCGTGCCACCGCGGCTGGGGCACCAGCATCATCATCGGTGTCGCCGAGGCAGGCAAGGAAATCGCGACCCGCCCGTTCCAGCTCGTCACCGGGCGCAACTGGCGCGGCACCGCGTTCGGCGGGGCCAAAGGCCGCACCGACGTGCCCAAGATCGTCGACATGTACATGCAGGGCAAGATCGAGATCGACCCGATGATAACCCACGTGATGGGCCTGGAGGAGATCAACACCGCGTTTGAGCTGATGCATGCAGGCAAGAGCATTCGCTCGGTCGTGGTGTTCTGAACAAAGATTACTTACAAGGAGAATGAAAATGGCTGATCCTGTTATTTCGGGAAATGATGTTTTTTCGCATACATGCGTCGGCGCGAGTGACCTTGCCGCCTCGACCAAATTCTATGATGCTGCGCTCGGTGCACTGGGCATCAAGAATATGGGGCCATTCGGTGACACCTGCTTCCTTTACGGCAAGACCAAGCCGGCTTTCCTCGTCCTGAAGCCCGGAAACGGCGAAGCGCCGTCGGGCAATGGCGTAACCGTAGGCTTTGCGGCAGCGACCCCGGCTGAAGTCGATGCCTTCCACGCTGCTGGACTTGCCGCTGGCGGCACCGATGAAGGCGCGGCTGGTGCGCGTGGCCATCTGCCTGGCGCTTATGCAGGCTATTTGCGCGATCCTGCGGGCAACAAGGTCTGCGCTTACACCTTCGTCTGAAGGACGGCATGATGGAGCAGGTCAGCACCAACCTCAGTCATGGCGGCGTTCAGGGTGTTTACACGCACCAGAGCGCCGTCACCGGCACGCCGATGACCTTTTCGGTGTTCGTGCCCGATCACCCGGACGGCGCGAAGCTGCCGGTGCTGTGGTATCTGTCGGGGCTGACCTGCACCCATGCCAATGTGACGGAAAAGGGCGAATACAGGGCCGCCTGCGCGGACGAGGGCATCATCTTCGTTGCGCCTGATACCTCGCCTCGGGGGGACAACGTACCAGACGACCCTGACGGAGCCTATGATTTCGGGCTCGGCGCGGGCTTCTACGTCAATGCGACGCAGGAGCCATATGCGCGCCATTACCGTATGCGCGACTATATCGAACGCGAGCTACCCGAAATCATATCCGCACATTTCCCGGTGGACATGACGCGTCAGGGGATCACCGGTCACTCCATGGGCGGGCACGGAGCGCTTACGATATCGCTGCGCAATCCGGAACGGTTCCGGTCCACCAGCGCATTCTCTCCGATCGTCAGCCCGATGCAATGCCCGTGGGGCGAGAAAGCGCTGGGCGGCTATCTTGGACCAGATCGCGACGACTGGCGATCCTACGACGCTTGCGCGCTGATCGAATCTGGCGCGCGCCTGCCAGACCTGCTTGTCGATCAGGGAACCGGCGATGCCTTCCTCGCCGAACAGCTCAAGACGGACCTGTTCGCCGAAACATGCGTGCGTGCCGATCAGAAGGCAACGATCCGGATGCAGCCGGGCTATGACCACAGCTATTATTTCATCTCGACGTTCATGGCGGAACATGTCCGCTGGCACGCGGAGCGCCTGAAGCGGTAGGCGGCGTTAATCGACCCGCTTGAGACCGGTGGCGAAGGCCCTGGCCCTTGCCACATAATGATCGGCCCCTGCCTTCACTTCGGCGATCGCAGCCGCGTCGAGCGAGCGGACCGCCCGTGCGGGAACACCGACAATCAGGCTGCCCGGTTCAAAGGTCTTGCCTTGGGTCACGAGCGCGCCTGCCCCCACGATGCAGTTTTCGGGGATGACGGCACCGTTGAGGATCGTCGCCCCCATACCGATCAAACAATTGTCGCCGATCGTGCAGCCGTGCAGCATCACATGATGACCCACGGTCACGCCTGCGCCCACGATGCAGGGAATGCCCTCGTCGCTATGGATGACCGTCAGCTCCTGGATGTTGCTGCGACGGCCCACACGGATGGGCGTGTTGTCGGCGCGGATCACGACCCCGAACCAGACGCTTGCGTCGGACGCCAGTTGCACGTCGCCGATCAGGTCGGCCGACGGCGCGACCCATGCGGACCCATCCTGGGGAAGCGAAGGCCGATAGCCGCCGAACTCGTACAAGGGCATGGCGTTTACCTCGCGTGAAATGCGCACTGCGGGAATTTGGTGGAGCCGAGGGGGATCGAACCCCTGACCTCGTCATTGCGAACGACGCGCTCTCCCAGCTGAGCTACGGCCCCAAGGCGCCCGCCTATAAGCGAGCCTCCCTGGCATGGCAACGTCCTTTTTTATCCGCCGAATCTTTAGGGTCCGCCCCTGGATCAGGCGTCGTCGGACGCGAAACCAACGGACAGGAATCCCGGCACCGGGCCGTTCCACTCGCCATCCTCTGCCGTGCCGTCAATGTCGGGGTGAACGTCACGTGTGCGGGGCTCACGGCGGGGCCTGTCGGCATATCCCGCGGGCTCCCGAGTGCGCACATCCTTCTCTGGTGCGACCTTATCCCGCGCATCTTTCTCCGGCGCGGCTTTTTCTGACGTTGCCTTGCGGCCTGCCGGTCCACGGCCCTCGCTTTTGCCCCTGCGCCGGGTCTTGTCCGAAGCGGGCGTCGCCCGTTCAGACCCCTCGTCTGCCGGGGCACCGGTCGCGGCATAGTCGATCGGATTTCCGATCAGCTTCTGGATATTGTCGATTGCCTCGGCGTCGTCGGGCGTCACGAACGTATAGGCCGCGCCCTTTGCTCCGGCCCGTCCCGTCCTGCCGATCCGGTGAACATAATCATCCGGATGCCAGGGTGCATCGAAGTTGAAGACGTGGGAAACACCCTTGATGTCGAGGCCGCGCGCCGCGACGTCGGACGCGACCAGAAGGGTGATCTCGCCGGTCTTGAACCGTTCCAGTTCGGCGATGCGCTGCGCCTGGTCGATGTCGCCGTGGATCTCGCCCGAAGCGAGGCCATGACGCTTCAGGCTCTTGTTCAATTCCCGCACCGTCGTCTTGCGGTTGCAGAAGATGATCGCGTTGGAAACATTCTCCTCACGCAGCAGACGGCGCAGCATCTCGCGCTTGTTGCGCGCGTCCACCTTCACCAGCCACTGGGTAATGTTGGCGGAAGCCGTTGCGGGCCGCGCGACCTCGACATATTTGGGATTGCTGAGGAACCTGTCCGACAGTTTCTTGATCGGCGGCGGCATGGTCGCGGAGAAAAGCAGGGTCTGGCGGGTCGCCGGCAACTTCGTGCAGATATTCTCGATGTCGGGAATGAACCCCATGTCGAGCATCCGGTCGGCCTCGTCGATCACCAGCAGGCTGCAACCGGTGAGCAGGATGTTCCCGCGCTCGAACAGGTCCATCAAACGCCCCGGCGTCGCGATCAGGACGTCGACGCCCTTTTCCAGGGCCTTGACCTGATCGCCCATGGATACCCCGCCGATCAGCAGGGCCATCGAAAGCTTGTGATGCTTGCCGTATTTCTCGAAATTCTCCGCGACCTGAGCGGCCAGTTCGCGCGTCGGCTCCAGGATCAACGAGCGCGGCATTCTCGCGCGGCTGCGTCCCTGCGCCAATATATCGATCATCGGCAACACGAAACTGGCCGTTTTGCCGGTACCAGTCTGCGCGATTCCGATGAGGTCCCTCATCATCAGGACCGGCGGTATCGCCTGCGCCTGGATCGGCGTTGGCGTGTCATATCCGGCCTCGGTCACGGCCTTTAACAATTCTTCGGACAGGCCGAGATCGGCAAAATTCATCAAGTTTTCCGGGATCAACGCAATATGGGACGCACGACCGCCCTATATCGCCGCCCAATGGTCAAAACCGTGCCCTTTGTCAAGGATTCTGGAGTTCAACGCACTCTCACCGATCGGGAACCAGCCGCACCAGTTCCTTGATCTCGCAGTCTGCGCCGCTTCGCGCCAGAACGCGATCCCTGCCGGCGCATAGCACACCGTCCTCATTGGGCTGAATATAGAAACCCGAATAGAGATCGGCGGGCCTGCATCCCCTGCCTAGTCGCGCGCGCATCCGTTCGTCGCCGCGCAGCATCAGGTCGACACCACGGGGCGAGATGATCGACGCACCGGTCACTCGCTTGATCTTGACGCATCGCGGGCCGGGGCGTTCCACCCACTCGGATGCGTCCTCCCGCCCGTCATAAACGGACTGGGCGCGGTCTTCATGGCGAGGCATGGCCCGCCTGACCATGGGCACGCGAATGATGACGCGCTGCTCGATCGTCATTTGGGCAAGTTCGGACACGGCCGATACGTGCGCGCCGATCGAGGGCGACGAAATCGCGCCGGATTCCTGGTTCGCGGGCAACGCAGCGACCGGGATCGACAACAGCAGAAACGCAAACGGAGCCACGATCACCCTTGTGTCACGAACGCAATGAAAGGCCATCGCATAGACTTGACCTGTTGAACAACGGGTGAATTGGCGCAATACCGCGATCATGATCGACACCGCCCTTCTTGAAGCATTCGGGAACCTGCTCGGCCCGAAAGGTGTGGTAACCGACCCGGATTCGATCACGCCCTGGCTGACGGACTGGCGCGGGCGGTTCCACGGGCAAAGCCCGGCGATCCTCGCGCCGGCCACGACCGCCGAGGTCGCATCGGTATTGAGACTTGCTCACGAACGGCGGATCGCCCTGGTCCCGCAAGGTGGCAACACCTCCATGGTCGGAGGGGCCACTCCGCCCGCCGACGGCAACGCCCTTATCCTGTCGTTACGGCGGATGAATCGGATACGCTCGATCAGCACGGACGCGAACCAGGCCGTATGCGAGGCCGGCGTCATCCTCTCGACGCTGCACGACGCGGCAGCGGCGGCCGGTCGCCGCTTTCCCCTCAGCCTGGCCGCCAGGGGCTCGGCCACGATCGGGGGCCTTGTCTCGACGAACGCGGGCGGGACGCAGGTACTGCGCCACGGCACGATGCGCGGACTGGTGGTAGGAATAGAGGCG
>DASULD010000150.1:0-2267 GCA_036278355.1 Sphingobium sp. | reverse complement strand
TTGGCTGAACGGGCATAAACTCCGCGATGGACGGTCGCGTAATTCTCACCCATGGCCCGAACCGTGGCCTCGATTACGGCACGCGGCTTTTGCGCGGTCGCGGCACTGTCGAGATAATGCCAGACCGCACCATCTGCGGTGTGCAGGCCGGGGAACTGTTCACGGATTGCGTTCGTGTCGATCGCAGCCGAGCCGGACACGGTCCGCTTGTCGACCTCGCTCGCAGCGAGCGGAGTGTGCGCGCTCAAGGTCATGCCAATCCCTCCAGCTTCGCAAGCGCCGCCGCCTCGAACCGTTCCCGCTCCGCGTCGTCGCCGATGCCGTCGAACACGCCCGCAACGAACGCCCGCAGCAGCAGGGTGCGCGCGGTGGCCGGGTCCATACCGCGCGAAGCCATGTAGAACAGCGCGGCCTTGTCAAGCTCACCCACGGTCGCACCGTGCGCGCACTTCACGTCGTCCGCGAAAATCTCCAGCTCCGGCTTGGCGTTCGCCGTGGCGGTGCGATCGAGCAGCATCGCCTTCACCGATTGCTCGGCGTCGGTCTTTTGCGCGTCGCGGGCGACCGCGATCTTGCCCAGATAGGTGCCGGTCGCCTTGCCCGCCAGGATCGAGCGCACCGTCTGGCGGCTGACCGCTTCCGGCTCGGCATGAGTGACTTTGGTAACGATTTCCAGTGTCTGGTCGCCGCCGCCGATGATCGCGGCGTGAAGATCGAACTGCGCACCCTTCCCCAGCCTCACGTCGAAGGTGACGCGGCCCAAGCGTCCGCCGATATTGAGGAGGTGGAAGGTGCAGGACGCGCCGTCGGCCAGATCGACGACATGATCGCGGACCGCGACTGCGCCCTCGGCCGCATCCTGAAGCAGCGTACGCGCCGCGCCCTCCCCCGCGCCCACGAGGATGCGGCGCGGCGCAGGCAGCGGCCACACCGAAGCGAGGGCGTCGATGTCGCTATAGCGCCATTCCTCAAGGCGACGGGTGGGAAGCGCCGTCATCAAGCCAGCACCTCCGCATAGCCCTCGCGCTCCAGCTCGAGCGCGAGTTCCGGGCCACCGGATTTCACGATCCGCCCGGCCGCGAGCACGTGGACGAAGTCCGGCTTCACATAATCAAGCAGCCGTTGATAATGGGTGATGAGCAGCACCGCCTTGCCGGGCTTGCGCATGATCGTGTTGATGCCCGCGCCGACGATCTTGAGCGCATCGATGTCAAGGCCGGAATCGGTTTCGTCCAGCACCGCGAGCGTCGGGTCGAGGATGCCCATGTGCACCATCTCGGCGCGCTTTTTCTCGCCGCCGGAAAAACCGACGTTCACCGGGCGCTTGAGCATTTCCATATCGAGGCCGAGAAGGCCCGCCTTCTCTTTGGCGAGCTTGATGAATTCGCCGCCCGACAGCGGCTCTTCGCCGCGTGCCCGGCGCTGCGAGTTGAGACTTTCGCGCAGGAATTGCAGGTTGGAAACGCCGGGAATTTCGACCGGATACTGGAAACCGAGGAACAGGCCGGCAGCCGCGCGCTCATGCGGGTCGAGGGCAAGCAGGTCGCGGCCTTCAAAGGACACGCTGCCGCCCGTCACCTCATAGCCGGGGCGGCCGCCAAGCGTATAGGCGAGCGTCGATTTGCCCGCGCCGTTCGGACCCATGATCGCGTGGATTTCGCCCGCATTGATGGCGAGCGCCAGGCCCTTGAGGATCGGCTTGTCCGCGACGGCGGTAGAGAGGTTATCAATAGTCAGCATGAAGTGTCTTTCCTTCCTTCTCCCCCAGCGGGAGAAGGACGCGAAGCCTTGTTCCGGCGACAGCCGGACTTAGGCGAAGCTGGATGATGGGTGTTCAGGCGCTTCGCCTGATCGGTCGGCGTCAGGCTGGTCACCCCACGCTCCCCTCAAGCGAAATGCCCAGCAGCTTCTGCGCCTCCACCGCGAATTCCATCGGCAGTTGCTGCAGCACTTCCTTCGCGAAGCCGTTGACGATCAGGCCGACCGCCGCCTCCTGATCCAGCCCGCGCTGCATCGCGTAGAAAAGCTGATCGTCCGAGATCTTGCTCGTCGTGGCCTCATGCTCGATCTGGGCGCTGGGATTCCGCACTTCGATATAGGGCACGGTGTGCGCACCGCATTGATCACCGAGTAGCAGACTGTCGCACTGAGTGAAGTTGCGCACACCTTCCGCCCCGGGCGCGACGCGCACAAGCCCGCGATAGGTGCCGCTGGATTTGCCCGCGCTGATCCCTTTGCTGACGATGGTGGAGCGCGAGCCCTTCCCG
>DASULD010000149.1:0-12755 GCA_036278355.1 Sphingobium sp. | reverse complement strand
CCGGGACCGGAACGACAATGCCATCATCATCTGCTCCATCGAGAATGTGGACCCGATGGGCATCCACACCGGGGACAGCATCACCGTCGCCCCGGCGTTGACGCTGACGGACAAGGAATATCAGATCATGCGCTCGGCGAGTATCGCCGTGCTGCGCGAAATTGGCGTCGAAACAGGTGGTTCCAACGTACAATTCGCAGTAAATCCAAAGGATGGCCGCCTGATCGTTATCGAGATGAACCCGCGTGTGTCGCGTTCGTCGGCGCTCGCGTCGAAGGCTACCGGTTTCCCCATCGCCAAGGTCGCGGCCAAGCTGGCGGTCGGTTACACGCTCGACGAGATCGAAAACGACATCACCGGCGCAACGCCCGCGAGCTTTGAGCCGACCATCGATTATGTCGTGACCAAGATCCCGCGCTTCGCCTTTGAAAAGTTCAAGGGTGCAGAGCCGCTGCTCGGCACCGCGATGAAGTCAGTCGGCGAAGTGATGGCGATCGGCCGCAACATCCATGAATCGATGCAGAAGGCGCTGCGGGGCCTGGAAACCGGGCTTTCCGGCTTCAACATCGTCGATCATCTGGTGGGCGCGTCGAAGGACGAGATCATCGCGGCTCTGGGTCAGCCGACGCCGGACCGGTTGCTGATCGCTGCCCAGGCCCTGCGCGAAGGGCTGACCGTCGAGGAAATCCACGCCGTCGCCAAGTTCGACCCCTGGTTCCTGGAACGGATCAGGGAAATCGTCGACGCGGAGGCCGAGGTGCGCGAGCATGGGCTGCCGCGCGATGCCGAAGGGATGCGCCGCCTCAAATCCATGGGCTTTTCCGACGCGCGTCTTTCCTGGCTGGCGTTGCAGTCCGCCCACCTCGCCGCGCCCCAGATCGCCAAGGGGCACGGCCTGCTGCATGACGCGGTAAAGGCGATGGCGGGCGCCACGACGGAACATGAGGTGCGGCAGCTTCGCCGCAAGCTGGGCGTGCGACCGGTCTACAAGAGGATCGACACCTGCGCCGCCGAGTTCGAGGCGAAGACGCCGTACATGTATTCAACGTATGAGGCGCCGAGCTTCGGTGAACCGGAATGCGAGAGCAACCCGACAGACCGGAAGAAGATCGTCATTCTGGGCGGCGGACCCAACCGCATCGGGCAGGGGATAGAATTCGACTATTGCTGTTGCCATGCCTGCTTCGCGCTGGACGAGGCGGGGTATGAGACCATCATGGTCAACTGCAACCCGGAAACGGTGTCGACCGACTACGACACGTCCGACCGCCTGTATTTCGAGCCGCTGACGGTCGAGGATGTGCTGGAAATCCTTCATAAGGAACAGTCGAACGGCACTCTTGCCGGTGTGATCGTCCAGTTCGGCGGGCAGACACCGCTGAAGCTGGCGCAGGCGCTGGAGGACGAGGGCATTCCCATTCTGGGCACGTCCCCGGACGCAATCGACCTTGCCGAGGATCGGGAGCGTTTCGCCGCGCTGGTGACCAGGCTGGGCCTCAAGCAGCCTGCGAACGGTATCGCGCGGTCCCGCGACGAGGCCGTCGCCGTTGCCAACCGCATCGGCTATCCGGTGCTGATGCGTCCGTCCTACGTGCTGGGCGGCCGTGCGATGGAGATCGTCGACGGGCAGGCTCAGCTTGAGGAGTATATTACCACGGCGGTGCAGGTGTCGGGCGACTCGCCGGTATTGATCGACCAATATCTGCGCGACGCGGTGGAGGTCGATGTCGATGCGATCTGCGACGGAACGGATGTCGTCGTCGCGGGGGTGCTCCAGCATATCGAGGAGGCGGGCGTTCATTCGGGCGACAGCGCCTGCTCGCTGCCGCCTTACAGCCTCGCGCCCGCTATTGTCGCGGAGATTGAGCGACAATCCGATCTGCTTGCGCGGGCCTTGCAGGTGCGCGGCCTGATGAACGTGCAGTTCGCGGTGAAGGAGGGCGAGGTCTACCTGATCGAGGTCAATCCGCGCGCCTCGCGGACGGTGCCGTTTGTCGCAAAGGCGATCGGTGCGCCGGTGGCGAAAATCGCCGCGCGGGTGATGGCGGGCGAGAAGCTCGCCGACCTGCCGAAGCTCGACCGGAGCGGTGTCCGCCATATCGCGGTCAAGGAAGCGGTGTTTCCGTTCAACCGGTTCCCGGGGGTTGACCCCGTGCTCGGCCCCGAGATGAAGTCGACGGGCGAGGTGATGGGCATCGATGCCGATTTCTCCACCGCGTTCGCCAAGTCTCAGATCGGCGCGGGCACCCTATTGCCCCGTTCCGGGGCGATCTTCGTATCGGTCAAGGACAGCGATAAGCCGGTGATTCTTCCTGCGGTTCGCAAGGCTGTGGCGATGGGCTTCGCGATCGTCGCCACTGGCGGGACCGCTCGCTATCTGGAGGAGGAGGGGGTCGCCGTCGAAACCGTCAACAAGGTTGCGCAGGGCCGCCCGCATATCGTGGATCGGATCACCGACGGCGGGATCGCAATGATCTTCAACACGACGGAAGGGTGGCAGTCGTTGAAGGACAGCCATTCGATCCGGACGAGTGCGCTTCGCACGAAGATACCCAGCTTCACGACCGCCGCCGCCAGCCTCGCGGCGGTGGATGCGATTGAGGCGCTGCGTTCGCGTCCCCTTGAAGTGAAGGCGCTGCAATCCTATTATGGCTGATCCGAACTTCTGGATTTCCAATCAGGGGTAGTTGTTTTGGCCGGATCGTCGTTTCGGTGGCCGGTGCGGGAAAATGTTTGGGGATTTGCTGATGGCAACCGTTGAAAAGATGCCGATGCTGGCCATGGGATACCAGAAGCTGAATGATCAGCTTCGCACCCTGAAGGCTGAACGCCCCCTGATCGTCGATGCGATCGAGGAAGCCCGCGCCCATGGCGACCTGTCGGAAAATGCCGAATATCACGCGGCCAAGGAACGGCAGGGCCAGGTAGAGGCGACGATCGCGGACCTTGAGGACAAGCTGTCCCGCGCCCAGGTGATCGACCCCACGACGCTGTCGGGCGACAAGATCGTATTCGGGGCGACGGTCACCTTGCTGGACGAGGACGACAAGCCTGTCCGGTATCAGATTGTCGGCCAGGCGGAGGCCGACGCGAAGCTGGGCATGATTTCCTACAACAGCCCGCTGGGCAGGGCGTTGATCGGCAAGCAGGCCGGTGACGACATCGAGGTCACGGTGCCGTCGGGTGAAAGATATTACTCCGTCGAAAAAATCGAATTCGTCTGAGCCAGACGCGCCGGCGGCGATCCATGCGTACCCGGCCAGGAACGGTCGTTTCGGCGGTTACGGTCATCGCTGCGGTTACCGTGCTTGCCTATTTTCTGGCGGCGATTTCCGGCTATGATGCGGTGCTGGCCTATGCGGGCGGGTTCGTGCCTGCCCGCGTGTCGGACCCCGGTTTTCTCAGCGACGCGGGTTTCGAGTTCCCGGTTCTCCCGATGTGGTTGACGCCTGTTGGCGCGACCCTGCTGCACGGTGGCCTGCTTCATCTGGCCTTGAACATCATCATCCTGCTGTTCTGCGGCAGGCAGGTGGAGGCAGTGCTGGGCCGGTCCCTGACCCTCGCGCTCTATGTGGCGGGGGCCTACGCCGCGGCGTTGGGGCAGTGGGCATTCGACCCCATGCTCACGATACCGATGGTTGGGGCCAGCGGCGCCATTTCGGCTGTTCTTGCGGCCTACGCCCTGCTGTACGGAAGCCGGGATGTAAGGGCGCTGGGACCGATCCCGGCTGGCATTGTGAGGATGCTCTGGCTGGGTGCGGGATGGACCGCGCTTCAGTTCCTGATCGGCATCGCCACGAGTTCGGGCGAAACAGGCTTTGGCACAGGCGGGTCGGAAATTGCGATCGGGGCGCACATCGGCGGGTTCATAGCGGGCATGATTCTGGTACGCCCGCTGCTTTTACTGCGGTTTGGCAAGTCCGTTACCTGACCCGAAAAGTCAGGCGCATCCTGCCGACTTGGAAATCACGGAAAACAAACAAAATCCGGCCTCGGCCGGTTCAATCAGAACCGTGCCCGTTCTAGCGGCTCTCTTCGTTACCGGGCTCCAGCAGCTTGTGCAAATGAACGATCACATACTTCATTTCGGCGTCGTCCACGGTGCGCTGAGCGGCCCCGCGCCACGCTGTTTGCGCTGACGCGAAGTCCGGGAACACGCCCACAATATCGACGGCGCTCAAATCAACGAACTCGAGCGAACGGGGATCTTTGACACGCCCCCCCATGACCAGATGCAGTTTGCTCATGGCGGGCATTTATGCCGGGCTGGCGACGAAATCAACCTCCACGAATGTTAGGAAGTTCGCCCCCCGTAACTGGTCTTATCCCTCGCTTTTTTCGGATTGGGCGCTCCCGTCGGCCGCTCCGCGAGCTGAGCCGCGCCACCTCGAAAAGAGATGAGCCACCAGCGCTCCTGCGGCCACCGCTGCGGCGATCGCGGCCATCGGATGCTCGGTAACCACCCGGTTGGCCTGGGCCGCCGCCCGGCCCGCCTGGATCCCCGCATCTCCCATGCGCTTTCCCGCTTCCGTCGACGCCGACCGGGCGCGTTCGCCAAGCACCTCGGCGCCGTGCCGGATGCCGGAAGCTGCGCGTTCCAGATTCTCCCGTGCGATGCTGCGCGCACGGTCCAGCCTGTCGTGAATATCCCGCTCCATCTCACACCTCGCTTTCTTCCTGCGTTTCGGATAGGCGCTGCCGCCGTTGTCGCAGGCGATCCCGGGCAGCTTCCACGCCACGAACTGCCAATCTGAACAGCGGGCGCCGGGCCAGAAAAACGCCCACCGATGCTGCTATGCCCAGGGCCTTTATCGGATGCGCTCGCGCCGACGCCTTCGTCCTTGCCAGCACGTCCAAGCCCCAGTCCATCGCGCGGACACTGGTTTCCTCGCTCAGCCTGGAGGGATGCAGTCTATTTCGCGTGACCTTCAGCGTCTGGATAAAATTGCCCCGCATCCCGGGCGCGAGGGTGTTGAGCAGCTTCAGGCGATCGCGCTGGTTGATCTCGCTCACGCTGGCTCCTCCTTCCCGAATGCCAGCCGCAAGGCGGAGCGCACGCGCGCTCGTGCAAATCCTACCAGAAGCGCCACGATCACAAGGGTGACGCCCACGACCACCAGGGTTGCGAGCAGAGGACCGATCAGTTCGCCCAGCGCCCAGATGCAGCCGACGAGCAAAGCCACCAGCGCACCGGCGAGAAGGAATAGCGCGATGAACCCGAGGATGGCCACGTCTCGTCCGGCCGCGCCGAGCAGGCCCGCGCGCAACCGCTGCCGCTCCATTTCGGTGGCGGCGTAGAGCTTGCCCTCGTCAAAGGCGAGTTGGATGAGCTCGATGGTCGAATATTCCGGGCCGGGGTCGGCCAGGCCGTCCTCGTCAGGTATTGCATCGATCTGTTCGTCAGGCGACCAGCCTGTCTGTTGTTTCACGCTTTCCGCTCCGCTCCGGTTGTCGGATCACGGCAACGAGCCGGTCGGCATCAGCTGTCGTTCGAGGATCCCTTGGCCAGGCGCATGAGCACATAGCCGGCGATAGCGGCCGCGCCGATGGCCACAGCCGGACTCTTGCGCACGAAATCCCGTGCCTCGCCTAGCAACTGGTCTACATCCTTCTGGTCCAGAGCGTCGGCGGCACTCGCGACCGCATTGGCGGCCTGGCGGGCGTAGTCGCCATATTGTGGGCCGAGCCGTGAATCGACGGTCTGTGACGTTTCGGAAATAAGTCGCGCCAGGCTGTGCATCGCCGTGCCCGTCTTTGCCTTGGCTGTTCCGGCGGCATCCCTTGCCGCTCTGGTGGCCTGCGTCTTCATTTCGTCGGCCTGGCGCTTCCAGTCGGCACCAGTGGTCTGCGTCGTTTCCTTGACGCGGGTACGGGCTTTTTCGGTCGCGCCCTTCATCTTGGCGCGGGCTGCCGCGCTCGCGGACGTGACCGCCGCTTTCGCAAGATCCAGCGATTCCGTGAAACTGGGATCGGCGCTGGTGCCGCTACCTGCGGTCTGCGGCAATGCGCCCTTCCGCTTTGTTGATCCTGATGCTGTTTTGCGCCCCTTGGGCGTGGGGTTGCTGTTGACGTCGGTAGCTTCGGCCACGGCGATATCCTCCGTCTTGTTTTGATACGCGTCACAAGGACAATGCGCAGCATTAGATAACAGTTCCCTGCATTCATTTCACCCCGGTCAGGCGAAATTTTCGCGCGCCCATCGGTTGGCGTGCATTGCGTTGACGGCGTGTGCTGGCTAAGCGGACGCCCCATAAGGCTGCGGCCGTCGGCTGCCCGAACGGAAGGAAGTAATGATGACCGCCATTCTCGACGTCCACGCTCGTGAGATACTCGACAGCCGGGGCAACCCTACGGTCGAGGTCGATGTGCTGTTGGAGGATGGTAGCTTCGGACGGGCCGCCGTCCCCTCCGGGGCGTCTACGGGTGCCTATGAAGCGGTGGAGATGCGCGACGGAGACAAGGGACGCTATCTCGGCAAGGGGGTGACCCGGGCGGTCGAGGCGGCCAACACGGAAATCGCCGAGGCGGTGGTCGGTATGGATGCGGAGGATCAGGCGGAGGTTGACGCCGCGATGATCGCGCTCGACGGTACGGACAACAAGGGCAGGCTTGGCGCCAATGCCATTCTGGGTGTCAGCCTCGCCGTCGCGAAGGCGGCGGCCGATGCCCGGGGGTTGCCGCTGTATCGTTACGTCGGCGGAGTTTCCGCGCATGTTCTGCCGGTGCCCATGATGAACATCATCAATGGCGGCGAACATGCCGACAATCCTATCGATTTTCAGGAATTCATGATCATGCCGGTCGGCGCATCCAGCATCGCCGACGCGGTGCGGATCGGGGCGGAGATCTTTCACACGCTCAAAAAAGGCCTGCATGAGAAAGGTCTGGCGACATCCGTGGGTGACGAAGGTGGCTTTGCGCCCAACCTGTCGTCGACCACGGACGCGCTCGATTTCATCCTCGCCTCGGTCGAGCGAGCGGGGTACAAGCCCGGCGACGACGTTGTCCTGGCGCTCGACTGCGCGTCGACCGAGTTCTTCAAGAACGGCCGGTATGAAATGACCGGGGAAGGCAAGAGCCTGACGCCCGGTGAGATGGCGGATTACCTTGCCGATCTCGTTTCCCGCTACCCTATCCGTTCGATCGAGGACGGAATGGCCGAAGATGATTTCGAAGGCTGGAAGCTGTTGACGGACAAGGTCGGCGGCAAGGTTCAGCTTGTGGGCGACGATTTGTTCGTAACCAACCCCAGCCGCCTCGCGATGGGGATCGAGAAAGGTCTTGCGAACTCACTGCTCGTCAAGGTTAACCAGATAGGTTCTTTAACGGAGACGTTGGCGGCGGTCGATATGGCCCATCGCGCTCGCTACACGGCGGTTATGTCGCACCGGTCGGGCGAAACGGAAGATGCCACCATAGCGGACTTGGCGGTCGCGACGAACTGCGGCCAGATAAAGACCGGTTCGCTCGCCCGTTCTGACCGGCTCGCCAAATATAATCAGCTGATCCGGATCGAAGAAGAACTGGGTCACGTCGCCCGTTACGCCGGTCGCGAAATTTTTCGGTAACCTGGGCGGTCGTCGTCATTTTGTCGCAAATGCGGGGCGTGACTCATTTTTCAGTTGCGCCCCGTAAATGACTATGATTCAAACGCGATATGGCGCAACTCGCAAAACTTCGGATGTTGTTCGCTTCTGCTCTCGGGCCGGCGCTCGCCCTGTTGTTGCTGATGCTGCTCATGGCTTATGCGGTGCTCGGCCCGAACGGTCTCCTTGCCTGGGGACAATACACCCGCCAACTCGAGGAGCGCCGGGTTGAACTTGCGGCCGCGCAGGCTGAACGGGCGCGTTTGGCCCATCGTGTGAGCCTGCTCGATCCGCGCCATGTCGATCCCGACATGGCCGATGAGATGATCCGCAAGGAACTGAACGTCGCTCATCCTGATGAGGTTATCGTTCCGCTGCGCTGATCCCTTTCACGTGTCCGGTGGACAAAAACCTCCTGAAATCGTCATATTGGTTAGTTTTCCCGCTTTGGGTTGGATTCTGATCGCGTACTGACTATAACCCGCGTTCCTCCCCAAGAATGACTAGGAAGGTTTTCTATCTTGGCCAGATCGACAACGCCGCGAACGACCCGGAAGTCGGCGCAGCCCTCCGGGCGCGCCGGGACGCCGGAGCGGGCGGATCATAATCGGGCAACACCCGAAACGCCGCAGAATTACCGTGCAAGCAAAAGCGAGCTGATCGAATTTTACCGGCAGATGTTGCTGATCCGCCGCTTTGAGGAGAAGGCGGGGCAGCTTTACGGTCTCGGGCTCATCGGGGGGTTCTGCCATCTCTACATCGGGCAGGAAGCGGTCGCCGTCGGGGTCCAGTCGGCGCTTACGCCGGGCAAGGACAGCGTCATCACCGGTTATCGGGACCATGGGCACATGCTCGCTTACGGTATCGATCCCAAGGTCATTATGGCCGAGCTGACAGGCCGCGCCGCCGGCATCTCGAAAGGGAAGGGCGGCTCGATGCACATGTTCAGCGTCGAGCACAAATTTTATGGCGGGCATGGCATCGTCGGGGCGCAGGTATCGCTCGGCGCCGGGCTTGGCTTCGCGCACAAATATAGTGAGGACGGCGGTGTGTGCGCCGTCTATTTTGGCGACGGAGCGGCAAACCAGGGGCAGGTTTACGAAAGCTTCAACATGGCCGAGCTGTGGAAGCTGCCCGTCATATTCGTGATCGAGAACAATCAGTATGCGATGGGCACCAGTGTCAACCGGTCCTCGGCCGAGGACCAGTTGTTCCGGCGTGGTGAAAGCTTTCGCATTCCCGGGCTTCAGGTAAACGGGATGGACGTATTGAGCGTGCGCGGAGCGGCGGAAGAGGCGGTCAGGTGGGTTCAGGCCGGTAATGGGCCGATCCTGCTGGAAATGAAAACCTATCGCTATCGTGGCCACTCGATGTCGGACCCGGCCAAATATCGTTCGCGCGAGGAAGTGCAGGCGATGCGCGAAAAGTCGGACCCGATCGAGGGCTTGAAACAGCATCTGGATGCGGCGGGCGTGTCCGCCGACGAGATCAAGCAGATAGATCAGGATATCCGCAGGATCGTCAATGAAAGCGCGGACTTCGCAGAATCCGCACCGGAGCCGGAACCCTCCGAGCTTTATACCGACGTTCTGGTGGAGACCTACTGACATGGCCCTGGAGATAAAAATGCCTGCCCTCTCGCCGACGATGGAGGAGGGAACGCTTGCAAAATGGCTGGTGAAGGAAGGGGACGAGGTGAAGTCCGGGGACATTCTCGCCGAGATCGAGACCGACAAGGCGAGCATGGAGTTCGAGGCGGTCGACGAAGGGATGCTTGGCCGGATATTGATTCCCGCCGGAACCGAGAATGTGAAGGTCGGCACCGTCATCGCGACGATGGCCGGCAATGGCGCGGACTCCGCCGAGGCTGCCGAAGCCCTGGCTGCACCCGCGGCAACGCCGGTCGATCAGAACAGCGAACCCCCTGCCGAGGTGGCGAAGGCCCGGGATACCGGTGCAGCCCCATTGGCCGCCGGGCCCGCGCGTGCCGTCCTCGCCGATCCTGTCGTGCCTGAGGGCACGTCCTATGTGAAGACGACCGTGCGCGAAGCCTTGCGCGATGCGATGGCCGAGGAAATGCGCGCCGACAATCGCGTGTTCGTGATGGGCGAGGAGGTCGCGGAATATCAGGGGGCGTACAAGGTGACGCAGGGCCTGCTTCAGGAGTTCGGGCCGAAGCGGGTGATCGACACGCCCATTACAGAGCATGGCTTTGCCGGGATCGGTGTTGGCGCCGCGATGGGCGGGTTGCGGCCGGTCATCGAGTTCATGACCTTCAACTTCGCGATGCAGGCGATCGACCAGATCATCAACTCCGCCGCCAAGACCAACTATATGTCGGGCGGGCAGATGCGGTGTCCGGTGGTGTTTCGCGGTCCGAACGGCGCGGCAAGCCGCGTCGCGGCGCAACACAGCCAGAACTACGGCCCCTGGTACGCCGCGGTCCCCGGCCTGATCGTCATCGCGCCCTATGACGCGGCGGATTGCAAGGGCCTGCTGAAGGCCGCGATACGGTCGGCCGACCCGGTCGTGTTCCTGGAGAACGAACTGGTATACGGCCGCAGCTTCGATGTGCCGGAGATCGACGACTATGTCCTGCCGATCGGCAAGGCGCGGGTGGTGAGGGAAGGCGGCGACGTCACGATCGTCAGCTATTCGATCGGCGTTGGCATCGCGCTGGAGGCGGCGCAGACGCTCGCGGCCGAGGGGATAGAGGCGGACGTGATCGACCTTCGCACGCTTCGTCCGCTTGACAGCGCGACGGTGCTCGCCAGCCTGAAGAAGACCAACCGGCTGGTGACTGTGGAGGAGGGCTGGCCGGTCTGTTCGATTTCGAGTGAGATCGCCGCGATCTGCATGGAGCAGGGTTTCGATGACCTTGATGCGCCGGTGCTGCGCGTGACGAACGTGGACGTGCCGCTACCCTATGCCGCCAACCTCGAAAAGACGGCGCTGATCGGCGCCGCCGACGTGGTCGAGGCGGTGAAGAAGGTGTGTTATCGGTGAGTTGCGTGGACGCCCGCCGTGAGGCGGGCGTCACCTTCCGTCACGTCCATCCCCGCCTAAGAGCTGGTTGAAATCCATACCCGCTTGGATCGGCTGAGGCTCATCGTCGGCCCGGGCAACAGTAGCAGGTCTGTGGGCTGCGAATAGCTGACGGTCAGGTCGTAATATTTCGCAGTGCTGGACGTACCGCTGACCGGGTCGGCAACGGTGAAGGTCCCGGGCCCGACGCCGTAGACGCTATTGCTGATCTGGGTCTTGATCTGGGCGGCAGTCGGCGCGGTACACCCCAGCGCGCTGGGACTCAGGCATAAAGTTGCATAACGAGCGCCTTCGCCCAGCGCCTGCTGCATTCCGGCGACTGCGCGGTAGACTTGCGCAAGCTGAACGAGAGCCCACAGCATAATAATCAGAGCGGGAAGGGCGAATGCCATTTCGACTGCAGCCGCGCCGCGCTCGTCACCGCGAAGAGTGGATCGCAATCTCATGAAGTCCTCGCGCCCGCCGTCGCGGACATGTGGTAGGACGAGTCGCTGCTGTTGAATCCCGCAAAGTGGATGGGAAACAGCGGATAGTATTTGTCGGTTACGGCGACCTCGACATAGCGGGCCTGACTGACCGTGCCGGAAGCACATGTGAATGCGTCGTAAGTCGCCGAGTTGGTGCTGGATTGCAACGCAATATTGCCACTCGTGTCGGTACATTCGAGCCGCCAGGTGACGGTCACATTACTGGTCGTGATTGGGCTGGTCTTGCAGGTTCCGTCCTGGTTGACACCATTCACCTGACAAACCGCCTCATTCGCCAACGTGGCCTCGACCGTTGTGCTTTCCGTGGTCTGGGCGATCTTCTCGATTGCGCGTTGAGCGCCCTGCTCGAGCGCCAGCTTGCGGCTGAAGGCATTGCTCAGATCGACAACGCCGATCACGACGAGGGCGAGAATGGGCGCGACCAGCGCCAATTCGACCACAGCCGCTCCGCGGTCCTCTGCGCACAATCTGTTGAGGCGACGCAGATTCATGCAATCAACCTCACCATCTTTGTCGCGGAGTTCGACGGCATGCCGACGCCCGAGCAAGCCGTATCGTCGGGGCTGCTGATGGCAAGCGAACTGGTTCCGGTGAACACGACATATTTGGCGACGAACATTGCACAAAGGGAGACCACGTCCCCGGTCCCATTGATTTGAAGCGTATCACGCGGAAAATAGAGCGCGCCACTCAGCACGCTGCCCGATCCGCCATTGACCTTGTTGGTGTTCCCCGTGGCGCGCCTATCCTGATAGATCGCGATGCCCTTGAAGGTTCCGGAGGTAGGTGCGGTTATGGTGTTGGTCGCCTGCGCGTTGGACGAGACGGTCCCGATTCTCGCGTTGGATGCCGTATTCTTGTTTGTCAGGACGAGCGTGCAACCATTGCAGTTGAATGATCCTTTCAGGTCGATATCGCCCCCATTGATATAAATTGGCCCGAAGTTGGCGGGCACGTTGAGCGTTTTGTTCGACCCGACGCTCATATCAGAAAAGCAATTGGTCGTGCCCAAGGTGGCGAAATTCGTGTTCTCGGTGAGGGCTGCGGTCGTACAGTTCATCGCATTCGGGTCGGGAGTCACGTTCGCGAACGGATCGGGAAGCGCGGGAGAATATGGGATGTATTGCTGGACGGACCAGTTATTGGATTGCTGGATGCCGCCCACGGCCGCGATCGCCTTGGCAGTGACACTGGAGCTACCGCCGGCGCTTGCCGAGTTCGCGGATGTCGAGTTTGAAAAGAGTATGCAAGTCGGCGCTTTGACCGTCGTGTTGCCGTTGTTGTAGATGCCGGTCCCGCTGGTGGCGAGCGCCTCGATGCAGGCGCTCCCTCCCGCAGAAACGCTCGCGGCTGTCGCGGTCGCGGTGATGATCGGCGGAGTGGAGAGGAACATGGAACTGAAGGGGAGCGACTGCTGGACCTTCAGCACCACGGTGACCTGATTGGTCGAATAGGTCGTATCCGCGGGGTACGCCAGCGTTGAAGGACTCCCGCCGCTTCCGGTGCAGGGACTGGT
This sequence comes from Sphingobium sp., assembly GCA_036278355.1. Lineage (GTDB taxonomy): Bacteria > Pseudomonadota > Alphaproteobacteria > Sphingomonadales > Sphingomonadaceae > Sphingobium. The sequence continues at coordinate 120 of DASULD010000149.1, read as the reverse complement.
GCCCAGCAAGGACATATTCGTGTGGAGATTCAGATTGATGTCGTGGCACACGGCGGTCGACACTTTGGTCGTTGCGCCACTATCGGTCGCGCGTTGGTAGACTCCGGCGATAGCGGCAGA
>DASULD010000148.1:0-5021 GCA_036278355.1 Sphingobium sp. | reverse complement strand
AGCGCCATGGGATAATCCGGCCCGCGCCCCAGATAGAGTACGTCGCGGGCCGGGGCGATGAGGTGCGCCATCGCCTCGATCTCGGTGTCGTGCGACAGCGCCTCGTTCATCGCCGCCGGTGCTTCGGAAAGGTGGTGAACTATCTCCGCCTCTTCCTCCGGCGAGAACCTGCCCTTGGCGCGCGCAAAATTGGCGGCAAGTGCGGCCAGCACCGCAAGCTGGCATGTAAACGCCTTGGTCGAAGCGACGCCAATCTCCGGCCCGGCATGGGTGGGCAGCAGCAGATCGGCCTCGCGGGCCATGGAGCTTGTCGGTACGTTTACGACGACCGCGATGATCTGCCCCTGTGCCCGCGCATGGCGCAGCGCCGCCAGCGTATCGGCCGTTTCTCCCGACTGGCTGATGAACAGCGCAAGTCCGCCCGGCTCCAGCACCGGGTCGCGATAGCGGAACTCACTGGCCACATCGATGTCGACGGGCACACGCGCGAACTTCTCGAACCAGTATTTGGCGACCAGGCCCGCGTAATAGCTTGTGCCGCAGGCCACGATCGTGACCCGTGAGACCGGACCCAGATCGAAATCCATATCCGGCATCGCGACCTGATTTTCCATCCTGCGGAGATAGGAACGGAGCGTCTGCGCGACGACCACGGGCTGCTCGTAAATTTCCTTCGCCATGAAATGGCGGTGATTGCCCTTGTCGATCATCGCGCCGGATACGCCGGAGATCGTAACGGGACGATCGACCGGCCTGTTGTCGCGATCGTAGATCTGCGCGCCATCACGTCTGATGACGACCCAGTCGCCCTCCTCCAGATACGCGATCCGCTGCGTCAGAGGCGCAAGCGCCAGCGCATCCGAGCCGAGATAGACTTCTTCTTCGCCGTAGCCGACGACCAGCGGCGATCCCAGCCGCGCCCCGATCAGCAGCTCCGGGTGGCTGCGGAACAGCATCGCGAGCGCGAACGCGCCGTGCAAGCGCGGCAGAACCTGTGCCACCGCGTCTTCAGGGCTGGCGCCCTGCTCCACCAGATCGCTGATCAGGTGGGCGACGACCTCGCTGTCCGTCTCGCTTTCGAAATGCCGGCCTTTTGCGATCAATGCTTCACGCAGCGGCTTGAAATTCTCGATGATGCCATTGTGCACGATTGCCACCTCGCGCGTGGCATGGGGGTGGGCATTGTTGGTCGTGGGCGCTCCGTGTGTTGCCCATCGGGTATGGGCGATGCCCGTCGTGCCTGGCAACGGCTGCGCGGCAAGTTCCTTCGCGAGGTTGGCGAGCTTGCCCTCGGCGCGTCGCCGTTCGATGGCCCCTTCGAAAATCGTGGCAATGCCGGCGCTGTCATAGCCCCGGTATTCGAGGCGTCTCAGCCCGTCCAGCAGGCGCTCTGCAACGTCTTCCTTCCCCACGATCCCGATAATGCCGCACATCTGCTTGGGTCCCTCCGCTTTCCGACGCCGCGTTTAGCGACGAACGGCCGCTGCGCCTATCATGATCCGCCGACAATCTGATGTGACAACGCGCAGCCGAGCCGCGATCATTTCGCCGCCTTCTTCGCCTTCATCATCGCGCGGAAACGGGCGGCCCATCCGGGCCTGGCCTCCTGCTTTGCCCGTGTCAGCGCCAGCGCGTCCGCGTCGACGTCGCGGGTCAGAACGGATCCCGCCCCGACGATCGCACCGTCGCCGACCTTGACCGGGGCCACCAGCGCGCTGTTGGAACCGATGAACGCCCCCGCGCCGATTTCCGTCTGGTATTTGAAAAATCCGTCATAATTGCAGGTGATCGTTCCTGCGCCGATATTCGCCCCCGCCCCCACGGTGGCGTCGCCAATATAAGACAGGTGGTTGGCTTTGGCGCCTTCGCCCAGGACCGATTTCTTGATTTCGACGAAATTGCCGACCTTGGCCGATGTCCCGATGACAGCGCCCGGCCGCAAACGGGCATAAGGTCCGATTTCGGCGCCGGCCATTATCCTTGCGCCCTCGAGATGAGAGAAAGCGTGGATCGTGACGCCGTCTTCCACCACCACGCCCGGGCCGAACACGACATTGGGTTCGACCACGACATCGCGGCCCAGATACGTATCGTGGCTGAAGAACACCGTCTCCGGCGCGATCAGCGTGGCGCCATCCCGCATCGCCTGATCCCGCCGCCGGCGCTGCCAGCTGGCCTCCACTGTCGCAAGTTCGACGCGGCTGTTGACGCCTGCAACCTCCTCGGCATCGCTCTCGATCACGGCGCTGGTCGCCCCGGGCAGCATGACGATGTCCGGGAGATAGTATTCACCCGCCGCATTGTCGTTGCCGATCGTGTCGAGCAGCACGAAAAGATCCATTGACCGTACCGCCATAAGCCCACTGTTACACAGGGTTATCTGCCGCTCTTCGGCCGTTGCATCCTTGTACTCGACCATCTTGTCGATGACGCCCTGACCATCGGCGACGATCCGGCCATAAGCGCCCGGATTGTCCGGCCGAAAGCCCAGAACCACGCTTCGGGGTTCATCGCCCTGGTTCAGTCGGTCCAGCATCTCACGCATCGTTGCGGTGCTTACAAGCGGTACGTCGCCGTAGAGAATCAACACGTCCCCGGCGAAATGGCCGAGCGCGTCGCGCGCCTGGAGAACCGCATGCCCTGTTCCCAGCTGCTCCTTCTGAACCGCGATTTCGACGCCCATGCCGGCTACCGCGGACTCCACCTGATCGCGCCCGGCTCCGACGATGACGACTTTACGCTGCGGGTTCAGCGGCTCCACGCTCGCCAGAAGGTGCAAGAGCATCGGCCGGCCCGCCACAGGATGCAGCACCTTGTGCAGCGCGGATTTCATCCGCGTCCCCTGCCCCGCCGCCAGAATGATGACCGCCAACGGCCGCGCGGTCGCTGCACTGTTCACGTGTTGGAATCCCTGTATCGCTCGTTCGATGGCTTCCTCTGCCATGTTTGACTTGCTTATTCCACCGGTCAAAGGGCATTGGCCCGGCCCATGACGGAAATAGCGTTTGATATTGTCGGGTTCGATCTCGACGGGACCCTGGTCGATTCCAGCCGTGATCTGGCGGCGGCGGTGAATCACACGCTCGGCTCGATCGGCCTGCCGCCGCATCCGGTGGACGAGATCAAGCGTTTCGTCGGGAAGGGCACGCGGGTGATGCTGGAACGTTCCTTGAAAGCGTCAGGCGATTATAGCGCCGAGCGGCTGGATCAGCTCACACCTGTGCTGATGCGCTTTTATCAGGATCATCTGTGTGAGCACACGGCCCCATATCCCGGTGCGATCGAGGCGATCGAAGAACTGCGCGCGCAGGGTGTTCGCGTGGGCATCTGCACCAACAAATTTGAGCGATTCACCCTGCCCATGCTGCGTGAACTCGCCATCGACCATCTGTTCGACGCCGTGATCTCCGGCGACACGGTAGGCCGGGCCAAGCCGAATCCGGAGCCGCTTCATGCAATGGCCGATCGCGCGGGCGGCGGACGCTGTGTTTTTCTGGGCGACACATCCAACGACATAGACGGCGCCCGCAACGCGGGAATGGCCAGCATCGCGGTCAGCTTCGGCTTTGTCGACGCAACGGACGACCTGGGCGCGGACGCGGTACTCCACCGTTATGACGATCTTGTCCCGATGCTGCATGCGTGGCCCGATCAGGAAGGGCGATGACCTTTCCGCCATTTCGTCCACAGGTGACGCAGGAGCAATCCCGGAGGCATCCGCAGCAGGTGGGACCGGATGTAGAACGCAAATCGGGTGATCGGGTGCCTTTCCCGCCCCCATGTGTCACGGCTCAGCAAGCGCCGGACATATAGCCGGTCCGGGAGCGTCAACGGCGTGTTCCCGTCGGCAAACAGATACTCCGCCATACGCCGCGCCCGCGCGAGATGAGGTGCCAGCCCGTGCAGAAACGCGCGCTTCTCCAGCGCCGCATCGTCGCGAACATCGGCCAGCAGGCACCGGATGTCCCACAGATTGCGCAGCCCTCCGGTGAGGTCCCCGTCCGCCAGCATGTGGGCGAGGGCGTGGCAGACCCGGTCTTCAGGCGAGAGCACCCGCAGGCCAATGGCGATTTCCACACTGTTTGCGATCAAGGCGGGCGCATCAGGCGTGACCCGTGCGGTGAGGGGCAGGATCGTGTGGTGCACGTCGATCATCCGGTCCCGCTCACGATGGATCAGCGGCGGCAGCTCATGCATCCAGCGACGATAATAGGCGCTGTCATAGGGGTCCGACTTGACCCATTCCCACCCCTCCGCGAGCAACAGGGCTTCGGCCTCTTCAAGACGGTCCCGCGGCACCAGTATGTCGAGGTCGCCTATCATTCTCCCCTCGCCTGCCTTCAGCCCCGCGGCAACATAGGCGGCGCCTTTCAGCAGGATAACCGGAATGCCGAGCGGATGGAGCGCCTCCCGTGCCCTGTCCGCTTCCCACAGCGCCATTCGCTGTTCCCGCTGTGCGTCGATCACGGCGTCGGCCATTACGGCCCTCACCCCACGCGGCACGTCGGCACGCTCCAGCCGGTGGGCGAGCGTCGCCAGCAGCCGTTCCGCACGCGCCGCGGCGACAAGCCCGTTCCATTCCGTGCTGCCGCATGCAGTCACCGTTTCGGGCCGGCGCAGGACATTGACCAGCAGCCTGGCGCTCATGCCTGTTCTGCCCACAGGCTTTCGATCGTAGCGATCGCTTCCTCGCCGCTGCGATAATCCATGGCGACCGCAGGAACAGTCGTGACCAGACGATGCAGCGTCTCGAACGCTGCTTCGCCCAGGGCGACATAATTGGTCGAAGCCTGTGTCAGGCGAATGAACACCTCGCCCTGCGGAACAGGCCGGAGATCGTCCGGAAATCCGAAACGGGGAAACAGAAGCAGCGCCGGTGTGGCGCTGTCCCGCATGCGCGAGACAGCCTGCCGGGGCGGCACAAGATGCGCGATGTCGCCCTTGGGCGTTTCTCGCAGGGTCGGGCCGAATCGTTCGGGGTCGGTCACCTCCGCTCGCAGCGCCCGGATCGCGGCATTCTT
>DASULD010000147.1:0-15678 GCA_036278355.1 Sphingobium sp. | reverse complement strand
AGCGCCATTCGGCGCGACGCCCGTGCGGCGTCAGGTTTCCGTCCACGAGAACCTCCACAGGATCGCAGCCGATCTTTGCGCACAGCGCTTCCACCGCGAGAGTCATCGCCAGCATGGTCGCGCCGAATATGTTGAGACGGTCGATCTCGTCCTCGCCGACAACGCCTACGCCCCAATGACAACGGCGGCGGATCGCTTCGGCGACCTGTGCACGTTTTTGTTCGGGCAGCTTCTTGGAGTCATCAATGCCGGCTGGTCGCGGCTTGCAAAGAATTACCGCCGCGGCCACCACCGGGCCGGCGAGCGGCCCCCTGCCCGCTTCATCAACGCCCGCGATCATGAAGGAAACGCCTCAACGGGAAACCCGACCGGGCCATGCCCCCGCCCCAGCCCCGGCGCGCCAAGCAAAGCGGCACGGACATAGCGACGGGCGCGGGCGATGCTCTCGGGAAGGCTCATGCCATAACCGAGGCCGACGGCGATGGCGGAGGCGAGCGTGCAGCCGGTGCCGTGCGTGTGCTGCGTGTCGATGCGAGGGTCGGACCAGGCCGTCTCGCGCCCGTCCGCCTCGATCAGCCGGTCGGTGAGCATATCGCCGGTCCCATGCCCGCCCTTGATGAGCAGGGCGCGGGCTTTGGCGCGCGCCGCCGCTTCCCCGCCCAGCGCGGCAAGCTCGGGAAGGTTCGGGGTGGTGACAGTGGCGCGACTCATCAGCCGCTCGAATGCCGCAATGGCGTCGGCGTCGGCAAGGGACGATCCGCTGGTCGCGACCATCACGGGGTCGAAAACGACGGGCACGCCTTGCAGTGCCTCCAGCCGCTCCGCGACCGCCCCTGCCGTATCCGCCGAGCCGATCATGCCGATCTTGACGGCATCGGCGCCGATGTCGCTCAGACAGCTTTCCATCTGGGCCAATACCATCCCAACCGGGACGGGATGGACGCCCTGCACCCCCAGCGTGTTCTGCGCCGTGATCGCGGTAATCGCGGTCATCGGGTGACCGCCGAGGGCCGACACCGCCTTTATGTCGGCCTGAATACCAGCACCGCCGCCGCTGTCGGACCCTGCGATGATGAGGATACGAGGTGTCATGACAGCGCGGCGCCTGTCACCCCGCGGCCCGTTCTACCGCCGCGCATATCCGGTCCACCACGTCCTGCACCTGATCCTGGCTATCCCCTTCTGCCATCACGCGAATGACAGGCTCGGTTCCCGAGGGCCTGATCACGAGCCGACCGCAGCCGTTCAGTTCCGCCTCCGCTTGCGCGATCACGCGACGGACCGTGTCATGATCAAGCGGCTTGCCACCGCCGAACCGGACGTTCTTCAAAAGCTGCGGCACCGGATCGAACAGGTGCAGCAGCTCGCTCGCAGGCTTGCTCGCGCGCTTCATCGCCGCGAGCACCTGCAGCGCGGCGATGGTGCCGTCCCCGGTGGTCGCATAATCGGTCAGGATCATGTGGCCCGATTGTTCGCCGCCGACATTGTGCCCTTGCGCCCGCATCGTCTCCAGCACGTAACGGTCGCCCACCTTTGTCCTGATGAGGCCGATGCCGCGCCCCGCGAGGAACCGCTCCAGCCCCAGGTTCGACATCACGGTGGCGACAAGACCGCCGCCCGTCAGCCGGCCTTCCTCGGCCCAGCGCGAGGCGATCAGCGCCATGATCTGATCACCGTCGATGATTGCGCCCTTCTCATCGACGACGATGAGGCGGTCGGCATCGCCGTCGAGCGCAATCCCGACGTCCGCGCCCGCAGAAAGCACGGTTTCCTGAAGGAGCAGCGGCGCGGTCGAGCCGCAGCCTTCGTTGATGTTGGTGCCGTTGGGTTCGACGCCGATGGCTATGACTTCGGCGCCCAGCTCCCACAGAGCGGCAGGTGCGACCTGATAGGCTGCCCCGTTTGCGCAATCGACAACGATCCGCAGACCGTCGAGACGCAGGTCGGCCGGAAACGTCGACTTCACCGCGTGAATGTAGCGCCCGCGCCCATCCTCGACCCGCCGGGCGCGCCCGATGTCCTTCGATTCGGCGAGCGGGACAGTTTCCGCCAGCAGGGCTTCTATCTTCGCTTCATCCTCGTCGGACAGCTTGTAGCCATCGGGTCCGAACAATTTGATGCCGTTGTCGTAATAAGGATTGTGACTGGCGGAGATCATGACGCCCAGGTCCGCGCGCATGGAATGGGCCAGCATCGCAACCGCAGGCGTGGGGATCGGGCCGAACTGCACCACATCCATGCCGACCGATGTGAAGCCCGCAACCAATGCGTTTTCCACCATATAGCCCGACAGGCGCGTGTCCTTGCCGATGACGACGCGGTGCCGGTGCGATCCGCGCAGGAAATGCTTGCCCGCAGCCATGCCGACCTTCATCGCCAGCTCCGCGGTCATGGGCCACCGGTTGGTGCGTCCCCTGATGCCGTCCGTTCCGAAATAGTTCCTGTTCATCGGTATCCGCACTCGCCGTCCTGTCCCGGCAGCTATAACGTCTTCACCGGATCATTCCACAGCCGCGCGACAATTTCCTGCCGCAACTTCGCGGCCTCCCTCAGTCCTTGAGCGCCGGGCGTACGCCTGCCGCCTGCGGCTCCGCCAGCTCCGGCCGCCCGGCAACGGCGTCGTCGTCCTTCAACAGGTCGAGGTGCATCAGCCGTCTGACCAACGGCGCCACCAGAAGCACCGCGACGCCGACGCCGATCCCGAACCAGCCCACGGACCCGTAAACCGACAATGTGACGCGCATCGGATCGGTGCTGCCTTCGCTCAGGGCCCCGATGTTGGCGGCAATCAGGCCGGCGATGAAGTCGCCCGCCGCCGTGGCCAGGAACCATACGCCCATCATCAGGCTGATCATGCGCGGCAACGAAAGTTTCGACATTGCCGAAAGCCCCACGGGCGACAGGCACAATTCGCCGGTCGTATGGAGCAGGTAAATCAGGAAGATAAAGATCACCGGCGTGGGATTGTCGATCCCGGCCCATTGCGCGCCCCAGACCAGCGCGAGGAAACCGAGGCCGACCTGTATCAGCGCGAGGCCGAACTTGGCCGGGGTCGAGGGTTCCAGCCCGCGCCTGCCCAGCATAACCCACAGCCCCGCGAACAGCGGAGCCAGCAGGATGATGAAGGCGGAGTTGACCGACTGGAACACGGATGCAGGCACGTCGATGCCCAGGATACTGCGATCGACGTGCCGGTCGGTGAAGAGGTTGAGCGACGAGCCGGCCTGTTCGAACAACGCCCAGAACAGCGGGTTCAAGGCCAGGAGAAACAGAGCGGCGAAGATCCGGTCGCGGTCGATCCGATCCATCCGGGCGCCCGCCTCCCACAGGAGGTAGGAGACCACGGCGCCGCCACAGGCTATCAGCAGCCAGCCCACAGCCTGGTGATTCTGAAGCAGCAGTGCGAACGCGCCGACCGAAAGGATCGATGCGACATAGATCACCCATTCCTGCGAAACAGGCCCTGCAACGCGCGCGCGCAGCCGTTCGGGTTCCACCGGTTCACCGCGTCCGAGCAGCAGCGGCTTGCCCAGCACGAACACGACGATGCCCAACAGCATCCCGGCGGCTGCCGCGCCAAAGCCCCATGACCAGCCGACCGTCTCGCCCAGAATGCCGCACGCTATCGGCCCCAGCATACCGCCAAGATTTATGCCCATGTAGAAGATGGTGTATGCCGGGTCGCGGCGCACGTCGTCACGGGGATAAAGCTGACCCACGATCGCCGAGATATTGGCCTTCAGGAAACCGGTGCCGACGATGATGAAGGCGAGCGCCGTCCAGAACATGTCGAGCGCGAATGCGTCGCGTCCGCCTCCCCCCTCGAAGCCGAGCAGCAGGTGGCCGACCGCGATTAGTATGCCACCGAACAGCACCGCCTTTCGCTGGCCCAGATAATGGTCGGCAAGATACCCTCCGATCACCGGCGTAATGTAAACCAGGCTTGTATAGGCGCCGTAGATAAGGCCCGATTCCTCGTCGGACATCAGGAAATGCTTGGTGAGATACAGCACCAGCAAGGCCCGCATCCCGTAATAGGAGAAACGCTCCCACATCTCCGCGAAAAACAGGATGTACAAGCCTTTGGGGTGGCCGAGCAGTGTGCCCGTACCGGGTGTGCCCTGTGCTGCCGTGCTGCTGGCCATCATTTCTGTTCCCTTGCCATCTCGAAGCACCCTAACCAAAAAGCGGCGGCTGTGAAGCGTCGTCTGTGCGGCAGAGCGGCCCATGAGGCTGGCACCGCCGCAGCCCGTGCTTGCCTTTGTGATGTGACGGTAGCAAAGCACCTGCCATGTTGAACGACCTCTCCTCCCCGCTCTCTCTTCTCCGCACCCGCCGTTCGGGCAAACCCCGCGATCTCGCGGGGCCAGGCCCCGATGAGCCACAGTTGCGGCAGATGCTGGAAATCGCGATGCGTACGCCTGATCACGGCAAGATCGCGCCCTGGCGCTTCGTCATCGTCGGCAGCGACCAGCGGGACGCATTGGCGAAGCTGCTGGAAAGCGCCTACAGGTCCGAGAAGCCCGACGCGGGCCGGGCCGAGATAGACTCGATGCACCAGTTCGCCCGGCAGGCTCCCGCGCTCGTGGTGGTGCTGTCGAGTCCCGTTACCAATAGCCACATTCCCTTGTGGGAGCAGGAGCTTTCGACGGGCGCGGCCGCGATGAACCTCCTGCATGCCGTTCACGCGATGGGTTTTGCGGGCGGTTGGCTGACCGGCTGGCCGACCTATAGCGACGCCGTCCGTGACGCCTTTGGCAAGGCGCCGGAGCGGATCGCGGGCTTCGTCTTTATCGGGACGCCCTCGCGGCCGCTCGAAGAACGCCCACGCCCCGACTATGACAGCCGGGTTTCAACGTGGCGGGCGCCATCATAATTTCGTAAGCGCGTCCAGCGCCTCCTGGCGTCTGGCAAAGCCGGGAGACCGAGCCGCCTCGCGCAACGCGATGCGTGCATGGTCACGCTTCCCGAACGCAGCATAGGCCAGCCCCAGGTGGAGCTTCACCAACGGTTCGTGCGGGGCGAGGGATTGCGCTTTCTCCAGCAACTCAAGCGCGCGGGCATCTCCCGGCGAGGCCTTCAGCACGGCCCAGCCGAATATGTCGCTCGCGACCGCGCTCCCGGGCATCAAGCGCCACGCATGTGCGGCGTAGGGAAGCGCGCGCCGGGCCTTTCCCATACCGACGTAAGCCCGCGCGATGTCGGCCATCAGCAGCGCGTCCTCGTTGCCGAGCCGCATTTGCAGGGCGGAAAGAACCGCCAGCGCCCGGTCATATTCGCCGTCCGCAAGCAGGAGGGAGGCAGCGAGCCGCTGCCCATCCACATTCATCGGGTTCTGCGCGAGCAACAGGCCCAGCACACGTGCCGCCTCGCGCCGGTCACCGATGCGTTGCCACGCCTCGATCAGGCGGAACGCAACATTTTCGGCAAAGCGCATGTTGGCGGAATGACGGTATGCTGCGGCCCCCTCACGCGGCCGCCCCGCCGCCATCAGGCAATCGCCTTGCAACAGCGATGCCTCGGGGAAACCGACATGCGTCCGTGCAAGGGCGGTCGCGCGCAGGAGCGCCATCTCCGTCTGCCCGGCCTCCAGCAAGGCGCGGATGTAGCGCACATTGGGTCCGGCCGCCGTAGGCTCGGCGACCGCGTCGGCGGCAAGCCGCGGCAGTTCTCCGGCACCGCGAAAGACTCCAGGCCGTCCCGGTGCCAGCGCCGCCGCTCGCGACAGGAACGCGCCCGCCGCCGCACGGTCACCCAACGCCTCGTGAATGCGAGCCGACAACGTGAGCGCATAGCTGCCCGCGTCGTCACGCTCTACAATCGGAAACAGGACTTTCTCCGCCTCCGCATATTGCCGCGCATCGTAACGGGCGCGGGCGAGCAGTACGCGGACGCGCAGGTTTAGCGGCTGCTCCGCCAGCAGGGGCGCGAATTCATCCGACGCCAACGTCGCATTTCCGGCGTGAAGGTGCAGCACCCCTCGCAGCAGGCGCGTCGCCGGTTCGCCGTCAAGCACCCCTCCGGTACGCCGCAGCAGCGAGCGCGCAAGATCATATCTGCCCGCCCTGGCCGCCACGATCGCCTGAACAAGATAAGCTCGCGGAAGGCCGGGCGACAGCGCCAGCGCCCGCCGCGTGAGCACGAGCGCCCTCCCGGCACGGCCGAGGTCGGCCAGCGTGGCCGCGTAATCGACCAATATCTCCACATTGTCCGGTGCGCGAGCGAGCGCCTTTTCGAACCAGGATGCCGCAGCTTCGAGGCCGTACTGGGAACGCGCCAGCATGGCTCTGAGCGCCAGGACATCCGCGTCGCCGGGCGCCAGCGCGAATGCACGGTCTGCGGCGGACAGTGCCGCAGCGACATTTCCCCTCGCCATTTCCAGCCTGGCCATGTCGCTCCACACTGCGGCGTCGCGCGGCGACAGAGCGAGCGCGCGTTCGAAGGCTTCCGCTGCCTCACCGTATCTGCCAAGCGCCCCAAGCGCCTGCCCCTCTATCCGCGCCAGCGAAGCCCGCCGGTGCGGAGCGGCTCCTGTTGCCCGCGCTTCTTTAAGCGCCCCCTGCGCATCGCCACGAAGCAGTGCCGCGCGGGCCGCCAGGTGCCGCACCGCGTCAGGGGCAACGCCCAGCGCCATCGCTCGCTCCAGTTCCTCCCCCGCCGCCTTGCCGTCGCCAAGAATCAACAGCGCCCGCGCCTGCGCCACCCGCGCGGCGCCCAGGGCCGGATCGGCCCTGATCGCGTTCATCAACTCGACCCGGGCGGTGCGGGGGTCGCCGCGTTCCAGCGCCGCTTCCGCGCGCGCGAGCGCAGCGCGTGCATCCTCACGCTGCCCCGCACGTACTCCGGGTGCGAAGGCCATGAGGAAGAATGCGGCGATCAGCCACCAGCTGATCGTGCAGCTTTCAGCACTATGCCTGGATGTCATAGCTCTTGAGCAGGTCGTAAAGCGTCGGGCGGCTGATGCCGAGTACCTTGGCGGCGCCGGAAATATTGCCTTGGGTACGGGCGATGGCGCGTCGGATAGCGGCGCGATCCGCCTGTTCACGCGCCGCTTTCAGGTTGAGGATGTTGTCACCCTCCTCCGTGCGTACCGCGAGATCGAGATCGGCTGCGGTCAAATATTTGCCGTCGGCCATAATGACCGCGCGCTTTACCCGATTTTCAAGCTCACGCACGTTGCCAGGCCACTTCCACGCATCAAGCGCCGCAAGCGCATCGGCGGCAAAACCCTTGACCGGGCTTCCCATGTCCGCAGCATAGCGCTTGAGGAAATGCCGGGCGAGCAGCGCGGCATCGCCCGGCCTCTCCTTCAGCGCGGGAATGGGCACTACGATCTCTGCAAGCCGGTAATAAAGATCTTCCCGGAACGCCTGTTGCGCAATCATGTCGTCGAGATTCCGGTGCGTGGCGCATACGATGCGCGTGTCTACCGGGATCGCCTGTCGCCCTCCTACCCGCTCGATCACCCGTTCCTGTATGAACCGCAGCAGCTTCACCTGGAGAGGGAGCGGTATGTCGCCGACCTCGTCGAGGAAGAGTGTGCCGCCTTCCGCCTGTTCGATCTTGCCGGGGGTGGTTTTCACAGCACCGGTGAACGCGCCTTTTTCATGCCCGAAAAGTTCCGATTCCAGCAACGTTTCGGGAATTGCGGCGCAATTGATCGCGACAAACGCGGCGTCGCGGCGAGGGCTGGCATCATGAATGCCTCGCGCGAGCAGTTCCTTGCCCGTGCCGCTGGCGCCAAGCAGCATGACCGACACACTGGCCGGCGCCACCCGTTCGATGGTGCGCGTGACCTTGAGCATTTCCGGCGCGGCGGTGATGATCCGTCCGATCGCGGGTCCATCCTCTCCCGCCCGCGCGGCAAGCCTGGCGTTCTCCCGCTCGAGCCCGTGGACGTGAAAGGCGCGCTTCACGATCAGGCCCAATGTGTCGATGTCGACAGGCTTCTGGTAAAAATCCCAGGCGCCCTCTGCGATCGCCCGCAACGCGCTTTCCCGCGCGCCGTGGCCGGACGCCACGATCACTTTCGTGTCGGGCTTGAGCGTCAGTATATCGGCAAGCGCGGCAAAGCCTTCGCTCACGCCGTCAGGGTCCGGCGGAAGGCCGAGGTCGAGCGTGATCACGCCCGGTTCCTCCGCACGCAGCAGGTCGATCGCTTCGGCACGCGTTGCAGCGCAGAGCACGTCATAATCCTCATAAGCCCAGCGGAGCTGACGCTGCAGGCCCAGATCGTCCTCGACGACCAGCAGCTTGGGTCGAGTTTCGGTCATCAGGCGACCCTTTCGCTATTTTCGTGCGCCTCCCGCGGCGCCAGCATGTGTTCGCGCAAGGGCAGGTGCAGGGTAAAGCAACTGCCCTTGCCAGGGGTACTTTCAACAGCCAGCCTTCCGCCGATCGCCCGCGCAAGCTCCCGCGCCTCGTAGGCGCCAATGCCGAATCCGCCCGACTTGGTGGACATGAACGGCCGGAAAAGCTCGTCCCGGATAAATTCCGGCGTCATGCCGCGTCCCCGGTCAATGACGGAGATCTGGATCTCATCCCCCGCTCGCGCTGCGCGGACGATGATCGGGTCACTGTCTGCGCTTGCCTCCACGGCATTCTGCACCAGATGGCCGATGATCTGTTCGATGCGCGCGCGATCCGCCTCGATAACAAGCGTCGCATCGCCTTCGGTAATCAGCTGATGTGCGCCGACCCGCGCGGTTATAGCCGACTGCACGGCGACCCCGACTTCGAAGCGGCTCAGCTTGGCATCAGGCGGCCCGTTATGACCCGAAAGACGCACGATCAATCTGTTCATTCGATCCGCGCAATCCTTCAGCGTCAGGATCATGTCGGTGCGAAAAGCGGGATTGTCTGCGTGCCGCTCTGCGTTGCGGGCCACAAGCGCAATCTGGCTGACCAGATTCTTGATGTCGTGCATGATGAAAGCGAAACGGCGGTTGAACTCGTCAAACCGGCGCGCGTCCTCCAGCGCGACCCGTCCACGCGCCTCGGCGATATAGCTGGCAACCTGGCGTCCCGCGGTGCGCAGCATGTCGAAATCCTCCCAGTCGAGCGGACGCATTATCGGCGGCCGGTCAAGCAGGATAACACCGACCAGTTCGCCGAAATGGACAAGGGGGATGAGCGCCCAAGCCTCCTGCCGTTGCAGCAGCCAGTCAGGCACACCGGACCGGCTCGATGCCCGCGCCTCGGCAAGATCGACAATCCAGGATCGTGTGCGCATCCTCTCGACCAGAACGGGGTCGAACGCCATTACTTCTGGATGCCCGCCTTTCCAGTTCCAGGGGCTGTTCCAGTTGAAGCGGCCACCTTCCTCCGGCATCAGAAGCACGCCCGCAGATGACTGGGTAATATCGGCCATTGCCTTGACCAGCCGCGTGTGAATGTCCTCACCGGCCCGGTCATCACGGCCGATCGTATCCACAAATCCCATCCATTGCGCGCGATAGTCATAGCGGTGACGGAACAGATGCTTGGCGATCAACACATTGGCCGCACGGTGAACCCGCGTCGCAGGCACCATCAGCAAGCCCCCGGCAACGATCAGGAACAGGGCTCCGGCAACGGCCGACCGCACCACCGGATCGGACACGGACCCGACGGCGAGCAACAGCCCTATCAGCATCAGGGTCGCCACCGCCCCCGCCAGGATGCCAATACCCCGCAGCGCCAGCGCGCGGGACGGCGCGACCACAGCCTTTCTGCTCGTACGCACGACAAGAGCAATCGCGGGCGCCAGCGCCGCCATCAGGCCGCCGCGCAGGGCATAGAGCGGCGCGACCATGCCATCGCGGAGGAAAGCCGATCCATACAATACCAGGTCGTAGCTCCACATGGCCGCCATCGAGGCGGCGACGGGCGCGATCATCGCGCGCAAGCTGGCGGGACACGCGCTATAGATACGCTGGACCAGGATCAGCGCGCCGATGGCCCAGAGCATCCGCAAGGCAATGGCGCTGTCGTGAATCGCAGCGGCAGTGCCGCTCGTGGAAGCCGCCATGCCCGCCAGGATGTCGAGGGCCGATTGCGCGACGAGCAGAAGCGCGAGCACACCATAAAGGGGGATTGCTCCCCTCGCCTGTCGCGCAATCTTCTGCCCGGACTGGGCCGGCAAAACGAAAAGGTACACAAGCCAGCCACAGTTGCGCAGGCTTTCCATTATGCCTGTCTCCATGCGGTCGACGCCGTTGAAGGCGATCGAGAGGAGCCAGACCGAGGTAAGCATCAGCGCCGCGACCAGCAGCTTGCCGTGCCTCTGCGCGGCGAGGCGGCGGCTTATCCAGATTGCAAGAACCGCGAACAGCGCCGCTCCGACAATATGGCCCCAGTCGCCGACCAACTGCAGCGCGCCGCCCATCAGCGCGCGCCCTCATGCCAGAGGATCACCCGGACGGTCTGCAGCAGGATCAATATGTCAAGGAACGGGGTGTAATTCTTTGCATAATAGAGATCGTATTCGAGCTTGTGCTGCGCATCCTCCAGGCTTGCGCCGTAAGGATAGTTGATCTGCGCCCAGCCCGTTATGCCGGGCTTCACCATGTGCCTTTCGGCGTAGTAACGCAGGCTTTTTTCCAACTCCTCAACGAATTGGCGGCGTTCGGGACGAGGGCCGACGAAGCTCATGTCCCCCTTCAGCACCACCCAGCATTGCGGCAGTTCATCGATCCTGAGCTTTCGCAGCCAATAGCCGAGCCGGGTGACGCGTGGGTCGTCCTTTTCCGCCCAAACTGCGTTCCCGTCAGGCTCCGCATCCTGCTTCATGGTCCGAAGCTTGATTATCCAGAACTCCTGGCCGTAGAGGCCGACCCGTTGCTGCCGGTAGAAGGCCGGCCCTTCGCTCTCCAGCTTCACCAGCAGCGCCGCGAGGAGAATGAGCGGCCAGGTGAAGAGAAGCAGCGTTGCGCTCACCAGGACATCAAACGCGCGTTTACCGATGCTCGACAACCGGCGCCCGGCCGAAAAGCCATCGGAAAAGATGAGCCAACTCGGGTTGACGCTGTCGAGGTCGATGCGGCCGGTCTCCCGCTCGAGAAAGCTCGAAAGCTCATTTACATGAACGCCCGTGGTTTTGATGCGGAGCAGGTCGGCCATGGGAATGGCGTTACGGCGTTCGTCCAACGCCAGGACCACCTCGCTTGCCGCGAGCCTGACGACATGATCGGCCAAATTCGGAATCGTGTCACGGCTGACGGCTTCCTTCACCGCCTTTTCGTTATCACGCATCGCGACATAGCTTACCACGACGAATCCAGATCCGCGCCGCTGGGCGAGTTTACGGAGGCGGTCCGCCCGTGGCCCCGCCCCCAGCACAATTACGCGGCGCCTGAACCCCTCTCCGGCGAACACGGAACCCAGGGACAGACGCACCAGAATCAGCGCGCATGTGGCGATAGCCGTTGCGTAGAGGGAGTTGGAACGCCACAACGTCCAGCCCGGCGACAACAGGAAATACAGGAGCGCGAGGCCGATCACGCCGAGCAGCGAGGCCGCCATAATGCGGGAGATGGCATGACGCCGCGACTGGAGCGCGCCGGTGCCATAGACTCCGACGGCCATCATCGCCGCCTGAAGCGCGGTCGCGAAGCTGACGAGCGGCATCGCCCGGTTGCTCATGGCATCGACGTCCATGCCTATCTGGCGCGCACGAATGATCCACGCGGCCTCGGCCGAACACACCAACAGAACAAAATCCAGCAGGCCGAGCAACAGGACGGCATGGGGCACGTAATGTTTGAAAATACGGACCATTGGCCGATGCCCGCCGCCCCGTTGTAAGATCTACCGACAGGATAGCGATATCATCGCAAAAGACGAAGAATTGTTGAACATGCCGGAAATTTTTACACTTCATCTCCGGCAGGAGAATTTAGTCGGTCGCGAATTCGAAGGGCGAAACTCCCCGTTCCCGCTCATTGAAGCGCAGAGGGCGACCTCGTGGTGGTGCGCTGCGCTGGGCACAGGATGGCCGCGTGCAGGATACGCAACCAAGGCCGATCGGCTGTGCATCTCCCTGCTCGAGATTGATACCGCGTGCGTAGATCAACGGGCGGGCAAACTCCGCCCGAACACCAAGACCAATCGTGAAGGCCGCCTCCCCCCCCGCCAGGCCGCCACCGTGACCGGTTACGGTCCGGCTCAGCGTGAACCAGCGCTCGCCATCCTCCAGTTCCACGAGCTGAGGCAATATCTCTCCCGGCCGGTTGAAGGCCGCATGGATCGCCCAGAGGGGGCAGCGGCTATCAAACTCCACGATCGGCGCGGCCGACGCACCCACGTAGCGTTTCGATGACTGCCCCGCGCTGTCGATGCGGATCATGAAGAAGGGCAGACCTCTCGCACCGACGCGCTGCAGGGTTGTCAGACGGTGCGCGACCTGCTCGAAGCCCGCTCCGAACCGCCGCTGGAGAAGCCGAAGGTCATAGCCGCTCGATTCACAGGCGCGCAGAAAGCGAGCGTAAGGCATCATCACCGCGGCAGCAAAATAGCCGGTCAGATGGCGCCGGAACAGCCGCTCGGCATGACGATCGCCAAATGCCGCGCCCGCGACGAGCGCATCGATTTCGTCACCCGCTTCCAGTTCGGCCACGAGAAACCCCGCATGAAAAGTGCGCGAAGCCATGTCCAGCATTTCGGAGAGTTGCAACTGACGGGCATGGAGGTCGAGCCGGCGGACATGATCGGGCATAATATCGGCAGGAAGAATGCGAATAGTGAGTTGGTGCCGCTGACGCAGCCGCTCACCCAGCCCGCTGTAGAGATCGCCCGTGGCGAGCCGCACCTCATCGGCCAGCACCTCAGCCCGGGCGTCGAGATCAGGAAAATGATTGCGCCAGCGCTCAATCTCCTTGCGGACCTTCATAACGGGCATGGCCTCCGCAGACGTGACCGGTACGTCCCCGCCCGCAGTCATGCGATCGAAAGCGCGGGCGAATGCCTCGACCCCTGCAGGCGCCGCCGCAAGCCACTCCTCGATCTCGGCCCGATCGATTCCAAGGTCAGCGAACAGGGGATCTGCAAGGCGGCGCCGCAAGCCCTCCATCCCGCCCCCCGGCGCATCCCCGCCCAGTTTCCGGGGATCAAAGTCGAACCGTTCCGCGAGGCGTAGCATCAGCCCTGCAGGAAGAGGCCGCTGATTCTTCTCGATGAGGTTGAGATAGCTGGGCGATATGTCGAGCGCACCGGCAAGCGCCATCTGTGTCAAACCGGATGATCGCCGCAGCCGCCGCACGGCGTGTCCGGCGAAAACCTTTCGTTCTGCCACGCGCGCTCCTTGTAAATTATTTTACAACCACACAGTCTTAACTACATTAAAAGCGACGTTGTTGCTACTAATTTTGACAAAATCGATGGAGCCGCGCCGAAGCCAGGCGCATCAGGACGACAGGGGCCTGCAGCCCATAAGTGCGTTTTGAGGAGCTTCCGATGTCCTACCAGGAAAATATCGCCACGGCCGACTGCCTCATCCGGGGCTACGGCCCACCGTGGAGCGCCATCGACGCCGAATCTGCTTCGCGCATGTTCTTGCAGAACCGGTTCAAAACCGGCCTCGACATCGCCAAATATACAGCGAAAATCATGCGCGCGGACATGGCCGCCTACGATGCGGATCCCGCGAACTATACGCAGTCACTGGGATGCTGGCACGGCTTCATCGGCCAGCAGAAGATGATTGCGATCAAAAAGCACTTCGGGTCGACGAAGCGCCGCTACCTGTATCTTTCCGGCTGGATGGTCGCCGCGCTCCGGAGCGAGTTCGGGCCGCTGCCTGACCAGTCGATGCACGAAAAGACGGCAGTCGCCGACCTGATTGGCGAACTGTACACTTTTCTGAAGCAAGCCGACGCTCGGGAATTAGGAATGATGTTCCGCGATCTGGACGCGGCGCGCGCCGCCGGTGATCAGGTCAAGGCCAAGCAGATAGAACATGCGATCGATAGCTATGAAACCCATGTCGTTCCGATCATTGCGGATATCGATGCGGGGTTCGGCAATGCCGAGGCGACCTATCTGCTGGCAAAGAAGTTCATCGAGGCGGGCGCCTGCTGCATCCAGATCGAAAACCAGGTTTCCGACGAAAAGCAGTGCGGTCACCAGGACGGCAAGGTCACCGTGCCGCATGAGGACTTCCTCGCGAAAATCCGCGCGATCCGTTATGCCTTTCTGGAATTGGGCGTGGAAGACGGCGTCATCGTCGCTCGCACCGACTCGCTGGGCGCGGGCCTGACCAAGCAGATCGCCTTTGTCCGCGAGAAGGGCGATATCGGCGACCAGTATAACAGCTTCCTCGACTGCGAGGAAATCGACCCCGCTACCATCACGCATGGCGATGTGCTCATCACCCGCGACGGCAAGCTGATGAAACCCAGAAGGTTGCCCAGCAATCTTTACCAGTTCCGTTCCGGAACCGGGGAGGATCGCTGCGTTCTCGATTGCATCACGTCGCTTCAGAACGGTGCCGACCTGCTGTGGATCGAGACGGAGAAGCCGCACATCGAGCAAATCGCAGGGATGGTCGACCGCATCCGCGAGGTGATCCCGAACGCGAAGCTGGTCTACAACAACTCGCCCAGCTTCAACTGGACGCTGAATTTCCGCCAGCAGGTGTTCGATGCCTGGTCGGCCGCAGGCAAGGACGTTTCCTCCTATGACCGCGCCAAACTCATGAGCGTCGACTATGACGCCACGGAGCTCGCGAAAGAAGCGGACGAGAAGATCCGCACCTTCCAGAAGGACGCGGCGGCCCGGGCGGGGATCTTCCATCACCTGATCACGTTGCCGACCTATCACACGGCGGCGCTCAGCACCGACAACCTCGCGAGAGAGTATTTCGGGGACGCGGGCATGCTGGGTTACGTCCTCAATGTTCAACGGCAGGAAATTCGCCAGGGCATTGCCTGCGTGAAGCACCAGAACATGGCCGGATCCGATGTCGGTGACGACCATAAGGAATATTTCGCAGGCGAAGCTGCCTTGAAAGCGGCCGGCGAAGACAACACGATGAACCAGTTTGCGGCCTAATCCCGTCTCCACCGAACGGATTGAAAGGAGAAGCATCATGACGACGAGCACAAATCCCGAACCGGTGCGTTCGCGGGCGGTCTTCTCGACCGAGGACTTTGAGCTGATGAGGGAGGCTGTCGCGGATTACGTGAAGAAGATTCAGGACGATCCGCGTTCGGTCAAATTTGCAAACCTCTATCACCGCCTGGGGCGTCTGGGCTGATCCCAGCCACCTTACGATCTTTCCTGGGGAGGAAAGACGGGCCAGCGATGGCCCGTGGGACCCGCCGCACCGCCAGCCTGGTTGCGGCGGGTCTTTCCGTTCTGCCCGGCCGACCTGACGACATGATCAATGCGTCCCTTCCGTAGACATCGGGGAAAAAACGTACTCCGTCTTTCACCGGGAAGGCGGTGAAATATCCGATATAGACAGGAACCGGGGTGGGCAGATCCGTGCGAACGTCGTTTCCACGAACAACCGGCAGGTTCCCGTTGAAGAGCCATCGGCCCAGACGGGAGGCGTCCCATAGCCGTACGCAGCCGGAGCTGTAATGCCGGCCTGTCGCGAACAAATCCTTTGCGGGGGTGTCATGAAGGTAGATGCCCAGCGGATTGGGGGACATGAATTTGATCGCACCCATCATGTTTTCACCACCGGGCAGTTGGCGG
>DASULD010000146.1:0-30727 GCA_036278355.1 Sphingobium sp. | reverse complement strand
GTCCGGCGCACCGGGACGAGCTGCCACCGGCACGGGAACGGGTGGCGCAACGGGTTCAGGTTCGGAAATGACCACAGGTGCGGGCATGGGCGCAGCACCCCCGCCATGATGGCGGTGATGGCAGGCGCAGCTTCAATGAGGGCTTCGCGCTCCAGCCGCGCCAGCGTCTCGTCAATCGCCATCTGCTCGCGCATGGTAGCGAAGTGGCGGGGCGCCAGCATGGCGCGAATCTCCGCCTGCTGCTCGCGTTCAATACGGCGGCGCTCCGCCAGCGATATGTCAGCTTTCATATGTCACCTTCAATTGGCGCAGAATGTCGTAGGCGTCGGCGCGGACCCGCAGGTGAGTGGTCAGGCGGCGACCGGTGGCACGTTACGGGATGCCTTCATGTCCTTCACCGGCGGAAGACCGAACAAGCGGCCGTACTCGCGGGTAAACTGCGAGACGCTCTCGTAGCCGACAGTGAACGCAGCGTGGCTGGCAGTTGCGCCTTCAGACTGCATCTGGCGGCGCGCTTCGATAAGCCTGAGTTGCTTCTGAAACCGAAGGGGCGAAAGCGATGTCACCGCCTTGAAGTGATCGTGGAAAGACGAAATGCTCATTCCCGCCACGGCGGCGAGTTGCTCGACCGGGAGGCGCTCGGCAAAGCGCGAACGCAGCACGCTCACGGCTCGTGCAATGCGTTGGACATGGCCATCATGCCAGCCAAGCCGCCTGATCGCGGCGCCATGCCGGCCGGCAAGCAGCCAGTAATGCATCTCGCGCACCAGCTGGGCCTGGAGCACTGGTATGGATTCGGGGCGATCGAGCAAGCGCACCAGACGCAGCGCGGCATCGGTCACTTCGGCGTCGGTCTGGCAGACCCGCACCGGATCGTTACTGACCTCCCACACGGCCTTCATTTGCCCGGCGATGTCCGAGATCACCGCGGCGTCGAGTTCGAGAACCAGCGAGTAGTAAGGGACGGAAATGCTGGCGCGCGTAATCTGACTGACGGCGGGCACATCGGCAGTAACGAGCAGCGAGTCCCCGGCGGCGAAATCGTAGGGCTGCGCCCCCACAGTCACGCGTTTTGCTCCCTGCAGCACGAGGCAGACGAGCGGCCGCGAGATGTCGTGCGTGAGACCGCTCGGCGTGGTCGCGCGCACGGCGAAGAGGCCGCGGATGGGCATGAGCGCGATGCCTGCGTCATCGGCATGTGCGTCCGCATGACGGCGAACGAGGTCGAGCAAGCGAGTCATGCGACCATCATAAGCCGTTCCAACCACGATGCGCATCCCATTTTAGAGAATTAGGCAAAAATCACCGAGGTTCCGGCAACACCGGCCCGGTGCCCGATGGCATATCAGTCTCACCGAAACGAGGAAACCATTCATGACCAAGATTACGCTTATCACCGGTGGCAGCCGCGGGCTTGGCTGCAACACCGCTCTCAATGTGGCCCGTAAGGGCGGCGATGTCATCATCACCTATCACAGCAGATCGGCCGACGCAGAGGCGGTTGTTGACGAGATTCGGGCAATGGGCCGCAAGGCCGCCTGCCTGCAGCTCGACACCGGGGACATCAACGGATTTGACGACTTCGTTGGTCGCCTTGCGGTGGTGCTCGGCGACCTCTGGCAGCGGAAGACCTTCGACCATCTCGTCAACAATGCCGGTCATGGCGATTATGCGCTTGTCGCCGATACGACCGAGGCGCAGTTCGACACGCTGGTCAACGTGCATTTCAAGGGCGTGTTCTTTCTCACCCAGCGGCTCCAGCCCCTGCTTGCCGACGGCGGACGGATCGTCAATCTGTCGACCGGGCTCACGCGCTTCTCGGTGCCGGGCTTCGCCGCCTATGCCGCAACCAAAGGCGCGATCGAGGTTCTGGGTCTTTACTTGGCGAAGGAACTCGGCAGCCGCGGCATCACAGTGAACACGGTCGCTCCCGGCGCCATCGAAACGGACTTCCTGGGCGGTGCGGTGCGCGATACGCCGGATATGAACAAGGAGCTCGCCGGATTGACTGCGCTGGGGCGGGTCGGCGTGCCCGACGACATCGGCCCGATGATTGCGAGCCTGCTGGGCGAGGACAATCGTTGGGTCAATGCGCAGCGGATCGAAGTTTCCGGGGGTCAGGCAATTTAAGGGCGCTCGGGGCCGGAAGTGACTGTTTCAGCCGGCCCCCGCCAACAAACCGGAGAACCCGTTGACAAAGATCGCCAACAGAGCGGCCCTTCGCGGCTCCTGATCGAGCCTAGGGAAATTGCCCTATGTTCATCGTAGCTAACGGCGATAACCGGGCGCTGCCGCAGGTGGCCGATCAGTGATTCTTGTGAGAGGACGACCGCACCTGTCGCGGTGAGGCACCATAGCGTTTGCGGAAATTGCGGTCGAAGGTGCTAAGCTCGTTGAAACCCCACCGGAATGCCACCTCGGTAATGGTTCGTTTCGAGGCGGTTGGAGCCGTGAGTTCCGCGTGGCAACGTTCCAGCCGTCGGTCGCGGATCCAGGTCCAGAACGTTTCACCTGATGCCTGGAAGATACGATGCAGCGTTCTCACCGAAATGCCTACTTTTGCAGCGATCTGCGCGGGGCTGAGATCCGGGTCATCGAGCGCTGCGGTCGCGATTGCCTTGATGTCGTTGAACAGACCAGCACGCACCGACCCGCCCATGGGATCGGTGCTCAATGTTCCCAGTTGGACGATTGCCTCACCCAAACCGGTCTGCAGCGCCGCACAGTCTGAAACGGAAAGGTCCGCGTGAGAATCAAAAATCGCCCCGATCAATGATGCGACACAGGCACCAATCCCGGACCGGCTGGTAAACACTCTATCCAGCGACAAATTCCGCCCGTAGGCAAGTGTCTGAACCAGTGCCCAGGGAACATGGACGCCAATGGTCTTACTGCCGCCTGACGACGTGTGGTATTCTTGCAGCTTCTGCGAACGGAGAAAGACCATATCCCCGGGGCTTACCGCGTGGCAATAATCATCGCTCACAATCGTGAGGTTACCCTCAACGATATACTGGAGTGAGTAACCCAGCCGCACGGAGCTTTGCCGCATCGAGTATCGATGGAGTGGCGAGTTGCATTTGTGTACTGAGCAACTCAACCTGCCCAGGTCAAACGCCATGGAAAAGGCGTTCAGGGCATCATGCTCGCTGATTTCGGCGAAAACCTGGCGATTGGACTCAATCGAACTGTAATAGGCGCCCAGCACTTCAGAATACCGGGCCGCACGCTCTCCTTCTGGCAATCCATGCGTGGTAAAATCGAGCATGCGGTCTCCCTGCAGATTTCCGCACACCGCGCGTACCATAGTCCAGCGCGCGCTTCAAGCCTGAGACAGGCAGTGGCGGTCGTGGCACGGAAAGTCGAAAGAATTGTCTCGCATCGCTGCGACCTTCGACACGGCGTGGAGCTAAGAGTGCCCTCGCCAGGCGCCGATAGGAACGCGTCAAGGGTCGGCCCCAACCGCTCTCGGGAGAATGAGGATGCGCATCGGTTCCATGTCCAGGCGTTACTGGTCAATCAGGCTGACGGCGCCGGCCATGGCATCTACATTGGCTGTCGCCGCTATGCTCTCGCTTACGTCGGCCTATGCCCGGGAGGCGATCACGGCCGACCTGGTGCTGAAAAATGGCCGTGTCTATACGGTGGATGGATCGCGCCGCATTGTGGAAGCTCTCGCCGTGCGGAAGGGCAAGGTCGTGTTCGCTGGCAGCAATGCCGCCGTCGAAGCCTTCATCGGTCGCAAGACGATCGTGGAGGATGCAGGCGGGAAGCTCGTCTTGCCGGGCCTGGTGGATGCCCATATCCATCCTGTGGGAATCGTGGACTTTGGCGGCTGCGATCTCCAAGCCACGGCCAGGACGCTGGCCGAGATCGCGGCGCTGGTCCGCCAGTGCGTCGCTGATGCGAAGCTTCAGCCAGGCCAATGGCTCGCCGTCAGCCAGTGGGAATATGCGGCGGGCAATCAAACCGACGTCAAGTATGCAACACTCCGGGCCGCCCTGGACGATGCCGCGCCAAACAATCCTGTCATCATGACCGGTTGGGACTTTCACCACAGCGCCTACAACAGCCGCGCACTGGCGCTCGCCAAAAATGAGAAGGGTGAGACCGTCGGATATTCCAAGAAGACACTGGAAACGGATTTCGCACAGTTCAAGGCCGTGGTTGGCGTTGACAGCAACGGCGAACCCAGCGGCGATATCCAGGACGAGGGCCGGAACGTCATCGACTCGTCCGAGACGTCGAGACAGGATTTTGCGAAGCTGTTCGCCGAGCCGCAGCGGCTCGCGCAGCGGCTCAACAGCCGGGGCATAACGGCGATATGGGATGCGGCCACGTCTGCATCGGACGGACTGTTCGGGCCGGACAGCATGTACGATGTTTACGACAAGCTGCAGAAGCAGGGGCAGCAGACCTTCCGCGTGAACATGGCGCAGTTCTGGGAACCGGAAAACTTCCGGGATGCCGACGGCCGTGTGAATTGGGATGCTCTGTTCACCAAGGCGGACGCCATTCGGCGCAAATATGCCCGAAACCCGATCGCGTCGGCGGACTCCGTGAAAATCTTCGCGGACGGCGGTATTGAAGCAAATCCCAACAACACCCCGCCGACATTTGGCGCCGCGCTGCGCCCGGTGCCTTACCTGCAGCCGATTTTCGAAAAGGACGCCCAGGGCTTTCTTTCCGTCAAGGACTATGTCGACGTTTCATCGCCCGAATGTGCCTATGCCCGCGCTGTCCCCGGTGAACTGTCATCGGAGACCGCCATCGCCGATTTCACGAAGCGCTACGGCTTTCACCCCGGCCAATGTGCGATTTCCTACGGCATCCCGCAGCACGCACCGTGGATATTCGAGGATTACATCAAGCAGGCCCACCTGAAGGGCTATGTGGTCCATATTCACGCGATCAGCGACGCCGCCGTGGATATGACGCTCGATGCCATAGAGGCGGCCCACAAGGCCGATGGCGTCAATAGCGGGCGGGACACGCTTGCACACATCCAGTGCTCCACTGCCGCTGATCTGAAACGCATTGGCGATGCCCGCCTGAACATCGCCTATACCTTCAGCTGGATGTATGCCGAACCCAAGGGCTACGACCTCAGCACAATCCCGTTCTTCGACAAGGTACACGGCAACAGCTATGAGGCGCTTCACGATCCGAAGGGCTACTTCGAGCAGTGCACCTATCCGGCCAAGACATCGAAGGACGCCGGCGCGGTTCTGATCGCGGGATCGGATGCGCCGGTTTTGACGCAGGACCCACAACCGTTCGTGAATATGGAGATCGGAGTAACGCGGGCCCGCCGCGGGCTGCAACCGCTCAGCCCCTGGCAGCGCCTCCCCATCGAAGATGTGATCGATGCCTACACGATCAATGGCGCGCGCGCACTCAACCGCAGCGCGGAGATCGGATCGCTGGAAGTCGGGAAATCGGCTGACTTCATCATTGTCGATCAGGACATTCTGAAACTTGCCCATTCGGGCAGTCCCGAGAAGATCGGCGATACGAAGGTGCTTGGAACATGGTTCATGGGCAAGAAGGTCTATTCGTCATCCTCCCAATAAATGATCCGAATTGGTTCGGACCATCTACAGAAAACACAAACTTGCGTCGGCGGGTAATGTCGACGCGCAGGAGCTCGTCTCTATGACTTCGTTAAAGATTGCCGAATCCAGTCGCTTTGTCGCCGATCGTGATCGGGTGGCCCGAATTGACCAGCGCGAGAATGCTCGCTTCAGCGAACGCACTCGCGCGTCCAACGCCCTTCGCGAACGCGCCCTGGCCGTCATGCCGGCTGCAGTGCCCAATTCGTGGATGGCCGGCTATTATTCCCATCCTCAACTCTATGCAGAGTATGGCGAAGGAGCCGCTTTCTTCGATCCAGACGGCAATCGCTATATCGACATGAATGTTTCAGACCTTTCGATGACGATTGGTTTCGGTGTGCCGGAGGTCGAGGAGGCACTGGCCAAACAGTACCGCAAGGGGGCCCACTTCCTGCTGCCCACCGAGGATGCCATCGTCTCGGCAGAGTTGCTGGCTGCACAGACCGGCATGCCCACGTGGCAGTTCACCGTTTCGGCCTCCGGATCGAACACCGACATCATGCGCATCGCGCGCCACATGACCGGACGCCGCAAGCTGGTCGTATTTGAAGGCAAGTATCACGGACACTTGGAAGAGACGCTCGTTGTTTCCCAGGACGGACACAATGTCCCTGAATATCAGGGTATGTCGGGAAAGCGCGCGGAAGACACGATCATCCTGCCGTTCAACGATCTCGAAGCGGTTTCACGCGTGCTCAAGCAGCGCGATGTGGCGCTGGTGCTGACCGAGCCGACTATGACCAATTGCTCGCTTGTAATGCCGGATCCCGGCTATCTTGAAGGGTTGCGCCAGATCACCCGTGAGACCGGCACGATGCTGTGCATCGACGAGGCTCACACTTATTCGTTCGCCTATGGCGGTCTTACCAGGAAATGGCAGCTGAAAAGCGACTTCATGACCCTGGGCAAGGGTTTCGGCTCAGGCGTCGCGTTTGCAGCCTACGGGATGACTCGCGAAGTGGCGGATCATGTCGAACGGCACCTTGATATCCTCCATCGCCGATCGGGCATCGGCCTGGGCGGCACGCTCTATGGCAATGCCCTGTCCATGGCGGTTGCGCGGGCGATGCTGGAGCACGTTCTGACCGAATCCGCTTACGACCGCATTGCCAGCCTGGGCACTCGCATGGCCGACGGCATCGACGCCTTGTGCCGCGACCTCGACCTGCCGTGCCGGGCGTTTCGCCTTGGGCCACGCTCCGGCCTGTGCCTCACGCCCGAGTTGCCGCGAAACTACCAGGAAGCGCGCGCATCGATGGATCTCGACATGCTGGACGCAAGGCGAGTGTACATGGCAAACAGGGGATATTGGGACTGCATCGTCAGCGCCGGACCGCAGGCGTCATTCGCCCATTCGGCAGATGACATCGACGGCTATGTCGCGGTGCTGGCCGAGTTTACGGAAGAACTTGTGCGGGGCTGAGGAAATTTGGCCCGGGTTCCCGCATCCCGCCGGAATTCACTGGCCTGGTTATTCAATCGCAAAAAGACAGAGAATGGAAACGAGGATGCCCGGAGACGATCGCACCGATA
This sequence comes from Sphingobium sp., assembly GCA_036278355.1. GTDB lineage: Bacteria > Pseudomonadota > Alphaproteobacteria > Sphingomonadales > Sphingomonadaceae > Sphingobium. The sequence goes on along the minus strand of DASULD010000146.1, from coordinate 23,579 downwards.
CCGCAATAAAGCCTCCCTTCGCGGAAAGGTATGACAATTTCATCGATGGCCGCTGGCTTGCGCCACGATCCGGCCGCTACTTCGACAATGTTTCGCCGATCACCGGAGGCGTCGTCGGACAGATCGCGCGCTCGCAGGCAGAGGACGTGGAAGACGCGCTTGACGCCGCGCATCGCGCCAAGGACGCCTGGGGCAGGACTTCGGTTGCCGAACGGGCGCTGATCCTTAACCGCATCGCCGACCGGATGGAGGCCAATCTGGGCAAGCTCGCGCTGGCCGAGACATGGGACAACGGCAAGCCGATCCGGGAATCAACCGCCGCCGACCTACCGCTTGCCATCGATCACTTCCGCTATTTCGCCAGCGTTGTCCGGGCGCAGGAAGGATCGATCGGAGAGATCGATCACGATACCGTGGCCTATCACTTTCATGAACCACTGGGCGTAGTCGGACAGATCATCCCCTGGAACTTCCCGCTGCTTATGGCGGCCTGGAAACTGGCGCCCGCACTGGCAGCGGGCAATTGCGTGGTGCTCAAGCCCGCAGAACAGACCCCGGCTTCGATCATGGTGTGGATCGATCTTGTCGGTGATCTGCTTCCGCCCGGCGTGCTCAACATCATCAACGGCTTCGGGCTCGAGGCGGGCAAGCCCCTCGCCTCGTCCAGCCGTATCGCGAAAATCGCATTCACCGGCGAGACGACGACCGGCCGCCTCATCATGCAGTATGCCAGCGAGAACCTGATCCCGGTCACGCTGGAACTTGGCGGCAAGTCGCCCAACATCTTCTTCGACGATGTCGCGCGCGAGGATGACGACTTCTTCGACAAGGCGATCGAGGGCTTTGTCATGTTCGCCCTGAACCAGGGCGAAGTCTGCACCTGCCCCAGTCGGGCGCTTGTGGCGGAGTCGATCTACGACCGGTTCATGGAACGCGCGCTGAAGCGCGTCGCGGCGATCCAGCAGGGCAATCCTCTTGACCCTGCAACGATGATCGGCGCGCAGGCCTCTTCCGAGCAGTGCGAGAAGATTCTCGCCTATATCGATATCGGCCGGCAGGAGGGAGCGGAACTGCTTGCGGGCGGCAAGGCGGCCAATCACGGCGGCGCCCTGTCGGGCGGCTACTATATCGAGCCGACGGTGTTTCGCGGGCATAACCGGATGCGGATATTCCAGGAGGAGATCTTCGGGCCGGTTCTCTCCGTGGCGACGTTCAAGGATGACGAGGAAGCGCTCGAGATCGCCAATGATACGCTATACGGCCTTGGCGCCGGCATCTGGAGCCGCGACGTCAACAGATGTTACCGCTTCGGGCGCAACATAAAGGCAGGTCGGGTGTGGACGAACTGCTACCATGCCTATCCGGCCCACGCTGCGTTCGGCGGCTACAAGCAATCAGGCATCGGGCGTGAAAATCACAAGATGATGCTCGATCACTATCAGCAGACGAAGAACATGCTGGTCAGCTACAGCCCGAAGAAGCTCGGATTCTTTTGATGGGGTGCGGCGACGGCCAAGGGTCTCGATGATGGATAATGGCGCGGAAACCGATTCCTTGGGGGCGGTCCGGCGTGTCGTCGCATCGCCCGCCGCGCTTGCCTTCATCGCCGAACTGAAGGCGGATCATGGCCCGCTGCTGTTCCACCAGTCGGGAGGATGCTGCGATGGATCTTCGCCGATGTGCTATCCGGCAGACGGATTCCGCATCGGTGGCAGTGACGTCCTCTTGGGCATTGTGGACGAGGTGCCGGTCTATATCGGGGAGGCTCAGGCAGCCGCCTGGGCGCACACCCAGCTGATCCTTGATGTGGTGCCGGGGCGTGGAGGGATGTTCAGCCTGGACAACGGCCGCGAGAAACGCTTCCTCACGCGGGGACGGGTTTTCACGACGGCGGAAATGGCGGCTCTGGCCGCACAAGCGGCGACGATCGAACCCGACAGCCAGGACAAGCCCGATGAACACTGACATGCCCCGTGAGGATGGTCCTGAAAGCGGCACGATGGAGTCGGCCTATACAGCCGCCTGGCGCAGGAGCATTGAAGATTCCGGGGCGTTCTGGATGGATGCCGCCGATGCCGTGGATTGGGACGTGCCGCCGCGCAGCGCCTTCGATCCTGACGAGGGCTGGTTTCCGGGCGGCGTCCTGAATACCTGCCATAATTGCATCGATCGTCACGTGCTGCAGGGACGCGGCAATCAGCCAGCCCTTGTCTACGAAAGCGCAGTCACAGGAACGTCCCTGCGCTGGACCTACGAGGAGGTGCTAGATGAAGTCCGGCGCGTGGCCGCGATGCTGCTGCGTCTGGACATTGCGCGCGGAGATCGCGTGGTCATCTACATGCCGATGGTACCGGAGGCGATCTTCGCGATGCTGGCCTGCTCCCGGATCGGTGCGATCCATTCGGTCGTCTTCGGCGGCTTCGCGGCGCACGAACTGGCCAAGCGCATCGATGACGCGCGCCCAAAGCTGCTCATGACGGCGAGCTGCGGGATCGAGGGCTCGCGCGTCATTCCCTATAAGCCGATCGTCGACGAGGCCGTGGCCTCCGCTGCGTATCCGGTCGATCACGTCGTGGTGCTGCAGCGCGGCCAGCTTGCCGCAGAACTGGATCCTGAGCGCGACCAGGACTGGGCAGAGCTGCGCGAGGCAGCGGCGGACGATCCACCGCCGCCCTGCGTCATGCTCGGCTCGGATGAACCGCTTTATATCCTCTACACCTCAGGCACTACCGGAACGCCCAAAGGCGTCGTGCGCGACAATGGCGGCCATGCGGTCGCGCTCGCCTGGTCGATGGCGAACATTTACGGGGTCGGCGCGGGGGATGTGTTCTGGGCGGCGTCCGACGTGGGGTGGGTGGTCGGACACAGCTACATAGTCTACGCCCCGCTCCTCGTCGGAGCTACGACGATCCTCTACGAGGGTAAACCGGTGGGAACGCCCGATGCCGGAGTCTTCTGGAGAACGATCGTGGCAAATGGGGTGAAGACGTTCTTCACGGCGCCCACCGCAATCCGGGCGATCCGCCGAGAAGATCCAGACGCGCAATTGCTGGCCCAAATCGGTACCGGCGACCTGACCGCGGTCTTCCTTGCGGGCGAACGTGCCGATCCCGACACCGTGCTCTGGCTCGAACGGCACACAGGACTTCCGGTGGTCGATCACTGGTGGCAGACCGAGCTCGGCTGGCCGGCGATCGCGCCCTGTCTGGCTCTGGGCGACGAGCGCAAGCGTCTGGGGAGCGCTGGGCCGCCTGTTCCCGGCTACGACGTTCTGATCGTCGACGAGAATGGCGTGGAGCGGCCAGCAGGCGAAAACGGCGCAATAATCATCCGGCAACCGTTGCCGCCCGGCGCGTTCCGCGGGCTCTGGAACAATCCCGCAGCCTACACCAAGTGCTTCCAGCGCTTTCCCGGCTATTACGAAACCGGGGACTACGGCTACATGGACGAGGACGGTTTTGTCTTCGTCATGGGCCGTACCGACGACATCATCAACGTGGCTGGTCATCGTCTCTCGACGGGGCAGATGGAGCAGATCGTCGCCGCAGTCGAAGGCGTGGTCGAATGCGCCGTCGTCGGCGTAGACGATGCGATCAAGGGAATGGTGCCACTCGGCTTCGTCGTAGCGCGGAAGGATAGCAACGAGGCCGCGCTGCCCGGATATGTCGTGGCGACAGTTCGGCGCGAACTTGGCCCCGTCGCGGCGCTGCGCGACGTTCACGTCGTTCCGGCGCTACCGAAGACTCGCTCGGGCAAGATTTTGCGAAGTCTCCTGCGCAAGATTGCCAACGGCCAGGACTGGACCATCCCGCCGACCATCGAAAATGAGGCAACACCGTTCCAGATCGCGGACATTCTTCAAGGGGGTACGGGGAGCGACGGATGAGGCGGTCGATGCCGCTGGGCGCATGACTGGCAACGGCATGGCTTATCGCTTCTGCACGTTGGCACTAGAAACCTGAAGATGTGGCACTCAAGGCGCAGCCCGGACCGCCAGATCGAGTAGAAAACAACCTGCTGGAAGTTGCGGCTTCAACGCAAAGGGGACATTATAGGGAGCTCGACAATGGGGGATTTTCGAAAGATTCATGACAACCTCCTGCTGGGGGTTGCGATGACAGCCATGATGGCCGCGACCTCGGCTCACGCGCAGGCAGGGCAGGACGACCCCGCGACGCAGGTACAGGTGATGAACGACATAGTCGTGACCGCGACCCGCCGATCGGAGACACTGTCGAAAGTTCCGATCAGTGTCAGTGCCTTCTCCCAGAAGGAACTCGAAGCCAGAGGCGCGCGCGAGTTTTCAGATGTGGTCCGGCTGACGCCTGGTCTTTCGCTGCAGAAATCCTCGATCGGAGGGAACGATATCTCGATTCGCGGGATCTCCTCCAGCGCCGGGGCCTCGACGACGGGCATCTATATTGACGAAACGCCAATCCAGGCGCGCAATCTGGGCTACGCCCCCAGCACGGCTTTCCCGAGCCTGTTCGACATCGAGCGAGTCGAGGTTCTTCGCGGCCCACAGGGGACGCTGTTCGGCGCGGGTTCGGAAGGCGGCACAGTCCGCTTCATCCAGACCGAGCCAAGTCTGACCGATTTTTCGTATCGGGGGCGAGCCGAGATCGCATCGACGGAAAGTGGGGCTGCAAGTTACGAAGTGGGTGCTGCAGTCGGCGGCCCGCTCGTCCAGGACAAGGTTGCGTTCCGGGTAAGCGCTTATTATCGCCGCAATGGCGGCTGGATCGACGATGTGGACGGCACCTACACGATCCTTGATCCCAGCGCGGCATCCTATGGCGACTCGATCAGCTTCAACAAGACCGCGACAGTCAACAAAAACGCAAACTTCGATACGGCGCTGCTGTTGCGTGGCGCCCTGCAATTCAAGCTCGGCGATAATATCAAGGTGACCCCATCGATCACCTACCAGAAGGTGCACAGCAACGATGGCGTGGGACTGTTCTGGCTTGCGGCGTCCAACCCCGGCAAGGCGCAATTTGCCCGTTACATCTATCAGGCGGGCGATCCTGCAACGCATCCGGGGCTGACGGCCCTCTCCGGCACGGACCGCGAGCCTGGGAACGATCGCTTCTTCCTGCCGGCAGTACGCATCGACTGGGATCTTGGCTTCGCGTCGCTGACCTCGAACACCTCGTATTTTGATCGCCAGCAGACCCAGCGCGCCGACTATACGCGATACTACTGGCGTTACATGACGCAGGGTTTTGTTCCGCAGGCAGGTGCCCGTGCGAATTCCGATTTCGGTAACACGCAAAAGAATTTCGTTCAGGAGTTGAGGCTGCAATCGGGCAACCCGGACCTGCCCTTCCAGTGGCTGGTCGGTGTCTTCTATTCCGATAACGTGCAACAGGCCCGGCAGCCGATCTCACAGAATTTCACAGCCAACCTTCCTGTCATCTCGTTCGGCGGGATTCCATTTGGCGTTACCGATGGCGAGCCGTACGGGCTTGGATCAACCGCGTTCCTCAACACCTTCGGCGTGCCGCTGCTTCCGGGATCGGTGAGCTACGATGAGAAACGGCGCGTTGACGAAAGTCAGCTGGCCGGCTTTGCCCAGGCCGACCTGCGCTTGACCAGCACCCTGAAGCTGACCGCTGGCGTGCGAATTTCGCGTAACTGGTTCGATCAGAGGGTCGATCTGGGTGGTCCGGAGAGCAACATCAATGCGCCCTATGGAACGCCCTGCGTGGTCTACACCGGGCCGGGCGGCACCTGTACGGTCGGACAGGGGCCACTCGCGCCTGTATATCTGAGCCAACAGACCAAGAAGGTCGAGACGTCCGTCACCCCGAAGTTCGGCCTGACCTACGAGCCGGATTCTCGCAATCTCTTCTACGCGACGGCGGCCAAGGGCTTCCGCCCTGGTGGGTCCGGGCCGATCATCCCGCCGTTCGTATGCGATTCCGACCTGGCCACCCTCGGCTACAGTTCGGCCCCCACGACATACGATTCCGATTCGGTCTGGAGCTACGAGGTCGGGAGCAAGAACCGCTTCCTTGGCGGTGGCGCTTCCATCGCGATGAGCGGTTACGTCATCAAATGGAAGAACATCCAGACAAATATCGGTCTTCCGACCTGCGGCTACAGCTTCGTCGATAATGCCGGCAACGCGACCGCCAAGGGGTTCGATCTGTCACTGGAAGTCCGGCCGCTGGATGGCCTCAGCCTGACCGGTTCGGTGGGCTATACCAAGGCCACGTTCGACGAGGATGTGGTCCGGGGCGGCGGCTTCATTTTCCCGGCCGGTTCGGGCGTCCCCGGGGCAAGCGCGCCGTGGAACACGTCGGTGTCCGGCGTATACAATTTGCCGCCCATCGGCGACCTGAATTTCTATACGCGGCTGGATTTCACACACACGTCGCGTGAACGCAGGGCCGGCGCGACCCAGCCGGGGGCCTTCGGATACAATCCCCTGGCGCGACAAGCCCCAGCCTATTCGACGCTGAACGCACGCGTCGGCTTTACCCTGGATCGTTTTGATGTGTCGGCCTTCGTGACGAACATCACCAATGCGCATCCCTATCTGACGCTCATTCCCGCATCGCAGCCGATCCCGTACGATCCGGTGTGGGCCGCAACGACGCTCCGGCCGCGCACCTTCGGACTGACGGTGTCTATAAAATAATGAGGCATGAAGCATGGGGCGGTGCCGGGGCGCTTGTGTCTGAACCGTGCACCTGCCCTCATGCCATCGTCGGGATAGAAGGAATCCAGTGTGAACAATGAACTGAAGCACAATTCGGTGTCATTCGTTGGATCCATGATGATGGGCGTCGCAGGCAGTGCGCCGGCATCTACGATTGCCGCGGGAACTGCGACATTGATTGCTGCCGCGGGGGCTTTTGCGCCGATTGCGCTGCTTGTTTTCGCAATTCCGATGCTTGGCATAGCAAAGGCCTACCACGCGCTTGGTGCACGGAACGCGAGTGCCGGAGCATCCTACCAGTGGACGACTGCCGTGTTCGGCAAAGTCCTGGGCTTTTTTGCCGGCTGGTCGCTGCTGGTCGCTACGCTGCTGTACATGGTCACGGGCACTGTCCCGATAGCCACCGCAACCCTTAATGTGATCGCGCCCGACCTGGTGGGAAATGTCGTGATCACCTCAGCGGTGGCAAGCTTATGGTTCGTGGTCGTCTCCTTGATCGTCGTGGGCGGCATCACGGCGAGCAGCCGGGGGCAGACGATATTGACCATGGCGCAGCTGATCATCCTGATCGTCATTCTCGTCGCTGCGTTTGCGCACGTCTTTGCCACTGGAGCTGTGGGGCAGCTTGGAATGGAGTGGCTGGGACGTGGGTTCACGCTGGACAAGCTCGCGGCCAGTTCCCTGATTGCCGTATATTTTTACTGGGGCTGGGACGCCACCGCGAATCTTGGCGAGGAGACGGTCGGGGGCGGCCAGCAGGCCGGTCTCGGTGGATTATTCAGCATCTTGATCACGATCCTGCTCTATGTCGGCTTCGCCGCCGTGGCGCTGCTCGTGTTTGCTGGACAGGATTCGCAGAATCTGACGGACAATCTCATTTTCGATATCGCCACCCGGATCGGCCTGTCCCATGGCGGCGGAATCCTCGCTTCGGGCGCAGTCATACTGTCGAGCGTCGCAGCGCTCGAGGCGACCATAATCATGTTTTCCCGGACACTGTTCGCGATGGGACGGGACGGAACGATGCCCTCCACTTTCGGCAAGGTCGACGATCGCACACAGTCGCCCACGCGCGCGATCTATGCCATCATCATACTCGGTCTGGCTTTGATCTGGGGATCGGCGCTTCTGCCGAGTGTGGACCTTATATTGTCCTCATCGGTCCGCGCGGTGGGCTTCCAGGTCAACTACTACTTCGCGCTGGCCGGGCTGGCGGCGGCATGGGTCTTCAGGGATAGCTACAAGGAATCGATCCGGAAGTGGCTGGTCCTGTGCCTGTTTCCCGCGGTAAGCAGCATCGCGCTGATTTGCCTCGGTCTTTATGCGGTGACGACCTTCGACCTGTGGACCAACGTCGTCGGGCTTGGCAGCTTCGCACTTGGCCTGTGCTTCGTCTGGATGAGCTACCGTCCCGCAGGCAAGCAGGAGTTGGCCGGAAACGAGGTTCCGGGAACCGGGTGAAGCCGCTTCAGGCGGTGAAGAATGCGCTTTGGCTGGAATGGCGACATGCCAGCCCGCAGCGTGCGGCGAATGGCCGGCGGTTATTCGACCACAAAATAGTGTATCCGGTTCGCGCTGGGGATCTTCTCGGCAACCCCTACGAAGACATGCTTCGACAGCCAGTCGTGCGGTCCTTCCGGCACGTCGAACCTGGGCGTCACCCGCATGTAGTACTCGTGCGGCTCGGCATGTTCGCCGCGCGCCATCCGCTCGGCCACTTCGGGGGTATAGGCCCAGCGATAGCCCCGGTTCTGCATGTAGATCACCGTGCCGTCGTCCAGTTCCAGCATGTAACGCGCGTCGAAGTCGATCACTCCATCGGGCCGTTGCAGAGGCCAGTCGCCGCCGCTCATCGGGATCACCCGCCCCCTGATGTCCGGTCCTTCGATCGCCCCGTCCACTGCATAGACCGCCGCCCGCGTTGCACCCATGGTGGTGGGCTTAAGCCAGTAGGGTTTGCCCAGCGTCAACGAAATCGAGAAGACATATCGGAATTTTGGGGCAAAGCTCTGCCAGTCAACCAACCTCATTCTCCCTGAAGATATCGGGACGCTTGCATAGACATTATATTTGACTAATCAAGAATTATCATGCGGTCCGACCCGGGGGCGCAGCAAGACAGGACTCCTCACTTTGGACCAGACCGACCTTTCCGTGCACCTCGAGCACGTCTTCGACATCAGGATCAACTTCGATCGACGCTGGTCCACCGAACCCATCCACGGGAACGGACCACGCTTCGGATATACCTCTGTGGGTCTCGGCGGCATGGTCACGGGACCCCGACTGCAAGGCCAGCTGGTCGATCACAGCGGCGCCGACTGGCCGATGATCCGCACCGATGGGGTGGTCGAACTCAACGCTCACTACATGATCAGGACCGATGATGGCGCGCTGATCTACATCCGCAATCTGGGCTATGTGCACGGTCATCTCGACCGGCCAGGCCGGGAACAGATCGCGCCCTATTTCCGCTGTACGCCCTATTTCCGCGCGCCCGATGGCCCACACGAATGGCTGAACCGCACGGTCATCGTCGGCAAGGGTGTACGGTGTCCGGCGGCCGAGGGCGGAACCGAGCCCGATCACTCGCTATTCCGCTATTATGCCGTGCTTTGATCGCTGCCCTGCCGGTCGCTCCCCATCACCTCGCGCAGCTGCGCGCCCACCTTCGAAAGCAAAGCATCCAGCTGTCCTCGTTCGTCCATGGTAAGCCCGGCCAAGAGCCGCTCGTGAAACCTGTTGCGTCGGGCCAGCGTGACTTCGTGCTGCGCACGGCCGCTCGGAGTCAATCGCAGGATCGAGGTTCTGAGGTCCTTCGGGTTCCTGTGTCGTTCGACCAGCCCCTTGCGTTCCAGCGAACCGATCGCCCGGCTTACCTCGGCAAGGTCGGCCCAGGCCAGTTCCGCCACCCGACCCGGGGTGCCGCCATCTTCCACCGCCGAAAGGCGAACCAGCACCCGCCATTCCGCATAGGTCAGCCCGTCCACATCCATCAGGTCGCGGATGGTCAGCCGGTCCATCACCTTGGCCAGAAGCCCGATGCGAAAGGTCGGATAGTCCAGCCCTTTGATTGCCCACCCGGGCAGGCCAAATGGATCGCCGGGGGTGCGGGGCTGGTCGGGTTTCCTGCTGCTCGGTTCGTGCTTTTTCATCGTTTTACACCTGTGATGCGGACCGTGGGCTTTCGCGCATCCGCGAACAGAGACGCCGCATGAATATGCAAATGGCCTGATCATATCGACCCAAACACAGAATCTGCTTGCCAGCAAGCCACCTTCATGACTAATCAAGTTCTTCATTGATTACTCAATGAGTATGAGGGATGCCAAGGGTGAATTTTCCGGATACGGCCAACTTCACGGGCATTTTTGCGCCTTCTGGTATCGAGGCTGACGTGCCGCAGCTGGATGTCCTGGAAGGCGCAGTGCCGGAGGCGCTGGAAGGTGCGTTCTTTCGCGTTGCGCCTGATCCTCAATTCCCGCCTATCGGCAAGGACGACATCTGGTTCAACGGCGACGGCATGGTCAGCCGGTTCGGCTTTCGCAACGGCTCGGTATCGCTGAAGCAGCGCTGGGTCCGAACGGAAAAGTTTCTTGCCGAACGCGCAGCGGGACACGCTCTCTTTGGTGCCTATCGCAACCCGCTAACCGATGATCCTTCCGTCGCGGGCATGGTGCGCAGCACCGCAAACACCAACGTCATCGTCCACGCTGGAAAGCTGCTCGCGCTCAAGGAAGACAGCCCGCCCGTCTGGATGGACCCGGCGACGCTCGAGACGATCGATCCCGTCTATCGTTTCGGTGGCCGCATGACGTCGGAAACCTTCACCGCCCACCCCAAGATCGATGCGATCACGGGCGAGATGCTCGCCTTCGGGTACGCCGCGCGCGGTCTGTGCACTCCCGATATGGCTTACTACGTGATCAACGCAAAAGGCGAGATCGACCACGAAGCGTGGTTCGAGCTTCCCTATTACTGCATGATGCACGATTTTGCGTTCACGCAGGACTATGTCGTGTTCCACGTAGTACCCATCGTTGGATCGTGGGAGCGACTGCGCGCCAATCTTCCGCATTTCGGATTCGATCGCCAGCGCGAGGTGTATCTCGGTATCATGCCCCGCCGGGGGCAAGCACAGGATCTGCGCTGGTTCCGCGCGCCGACCTGCTTCGCGAGCCACGTGATGAACGCGCACAACGTGGGCAGCGTTGTCCATTTCGATGTGCCAATGGCAGCTGGCAACATGTTTCCGTTCTTTCCCGACACAGCGGGGGCGCCGTTCGATCCCGCCGCCGCCGCCGCGCGCATGACGCGCTGGAGCGTCGACATGACCGCCAATAGCGACGAGATCCGCATGACGCCGCTGGCCGATCTGGTCGGCGAGTTTCCGCGCATCGACGATCGGTTCGCCGGACAGGCCAATCGCCACGGATGGCAACTGGTTCAGGATTCTTCCCGCCCGGTAGACCTGCCGGGAATGCGCAGCGCCACCGGCATGATGATGAACACCCTCGCCCGGATCGACTGCACGACGGGCGAAACCGACTCCTACTGGGTCGGCCCGACCAGTTCACTGCAGGAGCCGGCCTTCATTCCTCGTCCAGGTTCGACGGACGAAGGCGATGGATACCTCGTTGCCATCGAAAACCGCCTGGCGGATAATACCTCGCGCCTCTTGCTGTTCGACGCGCTCGATCTCGCGCCGGGTCCGGTCGCCACGCTGGCGATCCCATTCCGCATCCGCCCAGGTCTGCACGGCAACTGGGCCCCCGCGTCCGCACTTGCTGCCTGACAACCATCCATTCACAGAGGACCCACAGATGACTTCCAACCCACGTGCGACCTATCCGCGTCTGGGCATGTACATCGCAGGTCAGTGGGTAATGGCTGCCGATCGAACCCATCGCGTCGTCAATCCCGCGACCGGCGACGCTCTGGGTGAGTTGCCCCTGGCCGGCGCCGCCGATCTCGATACCGCACTGCACTGCGCCGAGCGCGGCTTCCGCACGTGGCGCGCGACTCCGGTGGCGGAGCGAGCGCGCGTCCTGCACGAGGCCGCCCGCCTGCTTCGCGAACGGGTCGATGAGATCTCCACGGTGGCGACGCTCGAGGAAGGCAAGCCGCTTGCAGAGACGCGCATCGAAACCTTCGCGTGTGCCGCCCTGTTCGATTTCTATGCCGCGGAAGCTGCGCGCACCTATGGCCGGGTCCTGGTCCGGCCTGCCGGCACCCGCTCGCTCGTGGTCCATGAACCAGTTGGCCCGGTAGCCGCATTCGCGCCGTGGAACTTCCCGATACATAACCCTGGCCGCAAGCTTGGCGCACCGATCGCAGCCGGTTGCTCGGTCATAATGAAACCCGCGGAAGAAACTCCCGCTTCAGCCATGGCCGTGGTGCAGGCGCTCGTCGATGCGGGCTGTCCAGGGGATGTCGTGCAGCTGGTATTCGGCGTGCCTGACGAAGTCTCGCGCCATTTGCTCGCCAGCCCTGTTATCCGCAAGGTCAGTTTCACCGGCTCCACCGCGGTTGGCAAGCACCTGATCCGGCTCGCCGCCGACACCGTAAAGCGCACCACAATGGAACTGGGCGGGCACGCACCGGTCGTCATCTTCGATGATTGCGACCTTGAACGCACGGTGGAAACGCTCGCGGTGGGCAAGGCCCGCAATGCAGGCCAGGTCTGCGTATCGCCCACGCGGTTCTACGTGCAGGACGCCATCCACGACCGCTTCGTTGCCGCCTTCACGAAGCGATTTTGCGACACGCGGCTCGGCAACGGTCTGGACGCGCAGGTGCAGATGGGCCCGCTAGCCAATTCGCGACGCCTGTCTGCGATGGAAGAGATGGTCGGCGATGCACGGCATCAGGGCGCACACATTCTATGCGGCGGTGAACCGGCAGACGGATCGGGCTACTTCTGGCGGCCGACCGTGCTGGCCGAAGTGCCGATCCACGCGCGCATAATGAACGACGAGCCTTTCGGCCCCATCGCCGCCATCGCCCGGTTCGACACGCTTGACCAGGCCGTGGAGCAGGCAAACCGCCTCCCTTTCGGCCTTGCCGCTTTCGCGTTCACCGAAAATGCTCGCCGGGCCAACCTGATCGCCGACGCGCTGGAGGCGGGGATGGTCGGGATCAACACGACGGGTCTCGCTTCGGCGGATGCCCCGTTTGGCGGAGTCAAACAAAGCGGCCATGGGGCGGAAGACGGACCAGAGGGCCTGATGGCCTGCCTGGTAACCAAGACGATCCATCAGGTATAGCATTCATAGGCTGCAAGGACCGGCGGCATGGACGACCGGTGGGCCGGTGATGGGAAGGGACGATCGATATGCCATCGCAGATTTTCGACGTGCAGGATTTCATTGACCGGCAGCAACTGCGTCCGGTTCATTTCAGCATCCTCGCCTTGTGCTTCCTCGTGATGTTCGTCGATGGTTTCGATATCTACATGGTCGGAAAGATTGCCCCGGCCATCGCGAGAGATTTCGGCGCCACGCCTGCCGCCATGACGCCCGTGATCGTTCTTCAGCAGATCGGGCTCGCGGCAGGGGCTTTCCTGATGAGCCCTCTGGGCGACAGGCTGGGCCGCAAACGGATGCTGCTGATCGCCTTTGCTGCCTTCGGCGTGCTTACCATTGCAACCGCCTTCGCTCCTTCAATCATGGTTCTTGCCGCGCTGCGCGGGATCACGGGCCTGTTCCTGGCGGCGGTCCTGCCCTACGCCGTCGCGCTGATCTCGGAATTCACGCCATTGCGCCAACGCGCCATGTTCCTCTCTGCGGGGATGGCGGGATATAGCCTCGGCAACGTTGCGGGATCGATGACTGCCTTGCTGGTGCCTGACTATGGATGGGAGGCCGGCTTCGTCATTGGAGGCGCGATGCCGCTGGCGCTGCTCCCGGTACTGGCTCTGCGCTTGCCCGAATCCATCGCTTTCCGTGCCGCGAAAAATGCCACCGATCCTGTCATCGCGCGCACCGTCCGCCACCTTTCCCCGGAAACAGCCCTGACCGGTGACGAGCGCTTCCTTGTCCGCACCGACCAGCCGGGCAGCGGTCGGGCCAATCCGCTGGATCTGTTCCGCGAAGGGCGTGGCATCGCCAGCACACTGCTATTTGCCGCATGCTTTTTCTCGATGGGCACGATCACCCTGGTCGCGGCATGGATGCCCAGCTTCTTTCAGCAGATGGGAGGCATTTCGATCCAGCAGTTCGCGCGCTCCGCCATGATCGGTTTGCTCGGCGGGATCGTCGGCATGCTATCCATCGGCGCCCTGCTCGATCGGGTCAGCCGCGAACTGCCGATACCCCTGTTCTTCTGTGGCTATGCTGCTGCGGTTATGGCGTTGGGCTATGTGCCATTCGGCAGCGTCTGGTTCACGCCCGCTCTCTTTGCCATGGCCTTCTTCCAGGGGGGAGGACAGGCCGGACTGAACATGACCATGGCCCGCGTCTACCCCACCCGCATCCGCAGCACCGGCATCGGGTGGGCTGGCGGTGCAGGCCGGTTCGGTGGCGTCATCCTCCCCCTGTTCGGCGGCTATGCGCTGGCCCAGGCCTTTCCACTGCAACTCACCCTCGGCATGGTAGCAGCATTTCCACTTACAGTTGCAATTCTTGTCGTTTTCCTCGGCCAGGCAGTACGGCGCACCACGCCCGCTTTTGCCTGAAAATCCCGATCAGGCTCCAATCCAAACCGATTACTTGATTAGTCAAAGATTCCTTGACTCGAGCAGCCCCGCAAAATATTCAGTCATCTGATCATTTGGAGTCATAACAATCACATCGAAAGATTGGGAGGAACCGATGAAACTCAAACCCGCCACCGCGACGGCAGGCTCGGACCTTGTCCGTCCCCTTGCCCTGGTCCTTGCCTGCACCTTCGCCACGGCGGCGCACGCGCAAGCCTCAAAGGACGCGCAGAGCGAAAGCGCCGACCTGGTCGATCCGCAATCAGATGAGATCGTCGTCACGGCAACGCGGCAGGACGAAAGGCTGAGCAAGGTTCCGATCAGCGTTGCCGCCTTTAGTGCCGAAGGCATGGACCGCCAGGGCGTGCGCAGCATTGGCGACATCGCCCGGCTGACACCGGGCTTGTCCTTCACCAGCGACACATTCGGCTCAGATACCAGCACCAACATCTCCATCCGCGGCATTTCTTCAAGCTCGGGCGCGGCCACTACCGGTATCTACGTCGATGACGTGGCGATCCAGATCCGATCGAATGCACAGACCGCGTTCGGAACGGCCTTCCCGCGGGTATTCGATCTCGATCGCATTGAAGTGCTGCGCGGTCCGCAGGGCACGCTGTTCGGCGCGGGCGCCCAAGGCGGCGTGGTTCGGTTCATCACCCCAACGCCGAGCCTTGACGCCACATCGCTTTATGGCCGCGCCGAACTGGCGTTCACGCGCGGCGGCGACCCCAGCTATGAAAGCGGGCTTGCGGCAGGCTTTGCGCTTGTCCCCGGAAAGGTCGGGGTCCGCGCCAGCGCGTATTATCGTAAGGACGGTGGCTGGGTGGATCGCAAGCCCTTCAACGTTGCAACGCCCAACAGCACCGAAGCATACGAAAACGCCAATGGATCCGACACGCTCGCTTTGCGTGCCGCCATAACCTTTCAACTAGGCGAAACCGTCAGCGTCACACCCGCAATCTACTACCAGCGCGTACGTAATGACGACACAAGCACGCTTTGGGGCGACCTCACGGACGCCGACGATGGCCGTTTCGTCAACGGCTATTCACTCGCGCAGACGGCGGAAGACCGCTTCGCCCTACCCAGCCTCAACGTCACGGCGGACCTCGGATCGGTCGAGCTTTCCTCGGTTACTGCCTATTTCGACCGGAAGGGCGAAAGCATTCAGGATTACACGAACCTCAACACCAGCTTCATCTTTGCTACCCCCTACCCCTTCGTTCCGGGATGGAAGGCCCCTGGCGCTGCAGACGCCCGGCAGAGGATGTTCTCCCAGGAAGTGCGGCTTTCCTCGACTGATCGGGAAACCCCCGTCCGCTGGACGGTCGGCGCCTATTACAGCCGCGCGCACCAAGTTGAGAGCTTCAAGATCGAAGACCAGTTCACCGCCGCGATCATCCCGCTCAACCTGATCTTCGGCATCGGCCTGACCGACGGACGTTACATCTTCACCTCCGCCAACGACACAACCGACAAACAATGGGCGCTGTTCGCCCAAGTCGATGTGCGCCCGGCGCCGGGACTGACCGCCACGCTGGGTCTGCGCTATAGCGACACCACCTTCGATTTCCGCCGCGATCTGGGTGGTCCACTCAACTATACCGGCAGCGGCCCCGAAACGACCACCACCACCGGTGTGCAGAAGGCCAAACCCCTGACGCCAAAGTTCGGCCTGAGTTACGAGATAGATGATGCCAACATGGTCTATGCATCTGCCGCCAAGGGCTTCCGCGTTGGCGGCGTAAACCCGCCGCTCTTCGCCAGCTGCCAGGTGCAGAACTATCCGGCGACTTTCGGCCCCGATACGACGTGGAGCTTCGAAGCCGGCGCCAAGAACCGGCTGTTCGGCGGTGCATTGCGGACCGACGCCAGCGTGTTCCACATCCGCTGGGACAACATCCAGCAGTTCATCCTTGCGGGCTGCGCAGGGGCAGGCTTTCGCGACAACATCGGGGGTGCGCGCAGCCAGGGCTTCGACCTGCAGTTCGCCATCCGCGCCAGCAATGCGCTGCAGATCAGCGGTTCAATAGGCTATGTCGATGCCAAGTTCACCAAGACTGTCATTTCCAATGGCGTGACCTTTGCTCGCAAGGGCGATTCTCTGCCCGGATCCCCGTGGCAGCTCGCCGGCAATATCGATTACACCGCAGGACTGAGCGAAGGCACAAAAGGCTATCTCCACGCCGATGTGCGTTATAACAGCCACAACAGGGGTAAGCTCGCCTCCTATGACGATCCCGGTGCCTCGGGCTACGATCCCAACCTCCGATTCGACCCCGCCGTTACCGAAGCCAACGCTCGCATTGGCATTCGGACCGGACGGATCGATGCGTCGCTGTTCGTCAACAACATTTTCGACACGGCGCCACTGCTCGGCAAGTCGCACGATACGGAAATGTCGCCGCTCTTCTACTACCGCACGGTCCGTCCGCGCACGGTCGGCCTGACGATTGCTTACCGCCACTGAGGAGACTTTGGGTGGGTCCCATTTTTTCCGGAAGGCGCACTTCTTGGCCCGACGCTGGTTTGGGCATAGGTTGAACTTGGTCGACAAGTCGACACGATGACGGAGAATCAGAACATTGACCGAACCCGACCGCGATCCCGACTCGATGGCGGCGCTCTACCGGCGGCCGGGATTTGTGATCCGGCGCGCTCATCAGATAGTCCTTGCATTGTTTGACGAAGCTGCCGCTGAACTTGGCATTACCACCACACAGTACAGCGTGCTCCACGCGTTGCGCGCGCGGCCCGGTGTGGACCAGAAGGCTCTGTGCGAATTGATCGGTATAGACCGTTCCACCGCCACAATGGTGCTTCGTCTGCTGGAAAGGAACGGTCTTGTCGTGCGCGCGCAGAGCGAGGAGGACCGCAGGCGCAACCAGCTGTGCCTCACCCCCTCAGGCGAGGACATGCTGCTTCGCGCCGCGCCGCTCAGCGATGCGATCTCGGGCAGGATGCGCGAGGTCTTCAGTGCCGACGAGATGGACCAACTCACCGGGCTTCTCGGAAAGTTTGTTGAAAATTTCAACAATCGCGTCCGGATTCCGCTGCGCACTGACGCCAGCTTCAAATAGAACGCTCCAACTCAAAGAATTGCTGTCCGATGCTCACACAACATCAAATTCCTGTCATCATCGTCGGCGCCGGCCCGGTTGGCCTGTGCCTGGCGCTCGATCTCGCCTCGCGGGGCGTTTCGAGCACCGTTGTCGAACGTAATCCCGCCGGCGCCAACGAGACCGTCCGCTGCAACCACGTTTCGTCCCGCACGATGGAGACCTTTCGCCGGCTTGGCCTCGCGGCCGATGTCCGCGCGGTTGGCCTGCCGGACGACTATCCCAACGACGCCGCCGTGCGGACAAGCGCCACCGGGCGCGAGCTTGCCCGCATACCCATTCCCTGCCGCCGCGATCGCTTTACCCGTAAGGACGTGCCCGATGGCTGGTGGCCGACGCCCGAGCCGCCGCACCGCGTCAACCAGCTGTTCTTCGAGCCGATCCTGCTCGAACGCGCTCTGGCCAATCCGCTGATTACGCTGGTCAACGACCTTGAAGTAAGTGGCTTTGCAGAATCGGCGGACGGAATTAACTGCTCCGGTACCGACCTGCGCTCGGGCCAACCGGTCGAACTGCTGGGCCAGTATCTGGTCGGCTGCGATGGCGGCGGATCCACCATCCGCAAGCAGATCGGCGCGACGCTGGAAGGCGATGCGGTAATCCAACGCGTGCAATCCACCTACTTCCGCGCGCCGCAACTGCTCGGCCTGATCAAGAGCGGCCCGGCGTGGATGAGCTACCTCTATATCGGCAACCGCGCCGGCAATCTCGTCGCGATCGACGGCAAGGAAACCTGGCTGCTTCACAACTATCTGTTGCCCGGCGAAAGCGGCTTCGATGCGGTCGATCGCGATTACTGGCTGCGCGCACTGCTCGGCGTGGATCAGGACTTTTCCTATCAGGTGATCCGGCAGGAGGACTGGATCGGCCGGCGCTTGGTTGCCGACAGGTTCCGCCGCGGTCACGCCTTCATCTGCGGCGATGCGGCGCACCTGTGGGTGCCATATGGAGGCTACGGCATGAACGCCGGCATCGCAGATGCGATGAACCTTTCGTGGTTGCTGGCCGCAACGATCAATGGCTGGGCCAGCCCCCAGATTCTTGATGCCTACGAGGCTGAACGCCGCCCCATCACCGACCAGGTCTCGCGTTACGCGATGAACCATGCGCAAAAGGCGATTGCCGAAAGGCTGGCCATTCCGGCGGAGGTGGACGATGATGGTCCCGAAGCCGATGCCCTGCGCGCAAGAATTGGAGCAGACGCCTACGCGCTTCACGTGCAGCAGTTCGCCTGTGCAGGGCTTAATTTCGGCTATTACTATCCGGATTCCCCGATCATCGACTACGACCGGGGGCAGGCCCCGGCCTATACGATGCACGACTATACCCCTTCCACCGTTCCAGGCTGCCGCACACCCCATTTCTGGCTTGCCGATGGAACGTCGCTTTATGACCGGATGGGACCGGAATACACGCTGCTGAGGTTCGATGACACGGTTGATGTTTCGCCATTGGTCGAGGCGGCCGAACATATCGGAATGCCGCTGACCGTCCTCGATCTTGCCCGCGAGTTTGCGCCAGCTGCGTTTGATCACGCATTGCTGCTCAATCGCCCCGATGGCCATGTAGCGTGGCGCGGCGATGCGCTGCCCAGCGACATCGCTGCGCTCGTGGCGCGAATGTCTGGCCGCGCGCCCGCCGTGCTGGCGAGGGCGTAAGGCATGACCTTGTCTCGTCGGCGCGATGTGATGAAGGCGCTCGTCACTCCATTGCTGATGGGTCCTTGTCTCGCAGGTCTGTCCCGGAGCCTGCACGCTGCCACCGGCGGTGGGATCGATGCCGCCACGGCGCGCACCCGGTCGGGCCTCGTGATCGGCAATCGCATCGGCGGCGCTCTGGCGTTCAAAGGCATTCCCTATGGTGGCTCGACCGATGGCGCCAACCGGTTCATGCCGCCGACGCCGCCCGCGCCCTGGCAGGAGCCATTGCGCGCCACGAAATATGGCCCTGCATCGCCGCAGGGAGATCCGGATCATCCTCGCCCGGGAGGTGAACCCGAAAGCGAGAATTGCCTCACACTGAACGTCTGGACTCCCGCCCTTCGCGACGGGCGTAAGCGGCCGATCATGGTCTGGCTCCACGGCGGCGGGCTGTGGCGACTTTCGGCAGCGGGTGATTATCAGGCGGGCGGAAACCTTGCCGCGCACGGCGATGTGGTGATGGTCAGCCCCAACCACCGGCTGGGCGTGCTCGGTTTCGCCTGGCTGCAGGACTGGGACTCCCGTTTCGCTGGCTCTGCCAGCGCGGGGATGCTCGATCTTGTCCAGGCTCTGGCATGGGTGCGCGATCACGCGGCGGAGTTCGGCGGAGACCCGGACAATGTCACCATTCTTGGCCAGTCGGGGGGCGGCCAGAAAGTCTCGCTGCTCATGGCAATGCCCGCCGCGCATGGCCTGTTCCACAAGGCGATCATCCAGAGCGGCCCCGCACCGCTGGCGCTGGAACCGGAATATGCCCGCAAGCTCAGCCTGCGCCTGATCGAGCTGCTTGGCCTCGATCGGAGCAATGTTGCAGCGATCCAGAAGGTCCCGGTCGATGCGATCATGCGCGCTTACTACCGCATATTCGCGGAAATCGGCGGCTTTGGCGTACTGGGCGTGATTCAGGACTTCGCGCCGGTGGTCGATGGCATCACCTTGCCCCAGCACCCCTTCTGGAACGGCGCCTCCACGCTCTCCCGCCATGTGCCGTTGATGATCGGCTCGACCCGCACGGAGATGACCGAATACTTCCTGGCAGGCCAGCCCTCGGCTCCGCAGCGCACGGTGGCGGAAATCGAACGCGATCTTGCCCCGGTCTTCGGCAACGATTCAGGCGCGATCCTTGCCCACTATCGTGCCGCACATCCGGCCGCCAGTCTGTGGGAGGTCGATGCCTTGATCCGCTCCGATTGGCCGACGCGGTTCTTCTCGCGGCGCATTGCGGACGAACAGGCGCGCCTGGGCGGTGCGCCGGTCTGGGCCTATCGGATGGACTGGGCAACGCGTGCCCGCGGCGGACTGTTGATGTCTCCGCACGCCATCGACATCGCCTTCGTGCTCGATACCGTGGGCGCAGAAGCGGTGGAACCCGGTGAGCTGGGCGACCAGAAGCGAATGCTGCGCCAGATGGGCCGCGCCTGGCTCGCCTTTGCGCGCACGGGCAATCCGAACCATCGCGGCCTGCCTGCCTGGCCCCGCTACGACGGCACGCGTCCGACCATGCTGTTCAACCTCGAAAGCAAAATCGCTCGCTCTCCGGACGGGGCGGACCTCGATCTGCTCGAAGCCGGCCTGCCGAATTATCGCGCCGTCGCTGGCGGGATCACGCCTGTCGCTCGTCCCTGATTCATCGCAAGCGGACGCTTCAGGGCATTGATTGCAGCTTGTGTGCGAGCTTGCCCAGAATGCAGTCGAGCGCTTCACGCTCCTCGGCAGCAAGGTCGGACATCACTTCCTCATGGAAGGCACCACGCATCTCCAGCACCCGCCGGTACAGATGCAGGCCCGACTTTGTCAGAAAGAGAATGGGCGCACGCCGATCCTGCGGGTTATCGAGACGGGCAGCAAGTCCGCGCGCCTCGAGCGACGCGACGGCGCGGCTGACTTCCGCGCGATCGGCCCAGGCGGCTTCGGCGATCTGCCGGACCGTTGCACCACCCACCGTGCAACCAAGCCGGGACAGCACACGCCATTCAGGATAGGTGCAATTGGCCCGCTCGGCCAGTTGCCGCAAGGTTCGGCGATCCATCAGCTTGCACAACAGGTTCAGCCGGAACGTCGGATAATCCAGTCCCGGCATGACCCAGCCGTTGATGTCCCGCGCATTGCCAGCGGGTGCCGACACAGGCTTTTCTTCGGGCTGTTTCCTGGCTGCCAAATCGAATGCTCCAAAAATGCTGGCTCGTAAGTGGGTTGTTCGAAGAATGCCCGGTCAATTTTGCAGCATCAATGATATTACCGGGAATCTGCGGCAATCGTCGGGTCTCTTTCCCTGCCGCACCGCTTTATCGGCGACACCTGTGAAGCTCACTATGGGTGTGGCCCGGCATGCGAGACGGCGTCAGCTACACTCGAAACTCTCGGCGTGAGCAGCGTCGCCTCCACGATAGCGCGCCACCTTGGGCCAGGGACATAGCGGCCGGCTGACACCCGGAAGCTCCTTGCCGGTGGCGAGAATGCGATCCGGCGCACGTCCTTGCTCGACCCAGGCCTGGATCGCAGCGAGCGGATCGAACTCGTCAGTTGCCCTGCCGCCGCTGCAATGCATCATGCCTGGCACCAGAAACAGTCGCGCCCAGTCTTGCGTGCGACCACCGGTATCCCGGGCGAGCCGGTCGTACCATTGCGTGATTTCGAACGCAGACAAGGCATAGTCGCTGGTTCCGTGATAAATGATCAGCTTCGATCGCGGGGCGAAGCTGTTGAGCATCGTTCCCTCTGCATCGACCAGTTCGGCCGTACTGACGAGGCTTTGAAACACACCAGGATAGAGCACCTGCCGCGCATCGAGCTCCGGATTGGGCGGCGTCATGGCGAAGTAACGCATCGTGTCCAGGAACAGCGAGGGCGCGGTCGGATCAGCCGCTTTCGGGCCAGCCCAGAACGGCGGTGTCGAGTCATAGGGAAGGCGCGCATAATAAGGCTTACCTTGCCCATCCAGCGGACCCGCAACGATGCGCTTCAAGGTCGTCACTTGCGGCGCAGACAGGCAGCTCCCCGTTTTCGTCCCCTTGCATTGCAGCACGGCCGGGTCGAACTTGCACGCCGCCACGTCCTGGATAAGCCCGTCGGCAAGGCCGTCCAGCTTGTCGCATTGTTTCACGGCCCCCTTTGCAACTAGGTCCAGGTCCGACTTCGTGAAGGCGCCGATGCCGGGCCTTGAAATCCGGCTCAGCTGCGCCGTCGTCCATGTCAATCGCGGTGAGATCCGGACAAGGTTGAACGCGGCATTGCCGGCAACGACACCATCGAAATAGCTGGGAAACTTCTGGGTAGCCAGCATCGCCTGACGCCCGCCATTCGAACAACCGACAAAGTACGAACGCTCTGCAGGCTTTCCGTAGTATTCGGCAACGATCTGCTTTGCGGCTATCGCCACCCGGTCCAGCGCGGCATAGCCATAGTCGATACGGGCCTGCTGATCGGCTGCCCAGGTTCCATCGAGCGAGTTGTTGTCCGGGCTGATGTGCCCACCATTGGTGCGGACCACGGCGAAGCCACGCTCTAGCGCGGATGGGGAAAGGCGACCAAACAGCGAGCCGTACGCCGGCCAGTCAACCCCGTCCATGTTTCCGCCACCTTCAAACAGGAAGCGGCCATTCCAGGCGGCCGGCATCCGCAATTCGAAACGGATTTCAAAGGTCCGGCCACCCACGCCGGTGCGCTCGCCGAACCCGCCTCGCATCAGGCAATGCGCCGGCATCCGTTGCCCATCGTTCTCGCCGTAGAAGGCCGGTGCTACACCGGCAGCAATGTCGCGAACTTCAAGCACGCGAAAATCGCGGTTGGCGAGGGTCCGAAGCGCTTCACATGTATGGGGTGAAGCGCTTGTCTCCGACCTGACGGGGGATGACGACTGCGCCGCGACAATCACGCCAGTCGCCGTAACCGACATCAGGGCGAATTTGGGCAGGAAATTCGTCAGGACGTCCATTGAGCCCCCTTTGTCCGCGCTAGAGCGTCGTGTCAAAAAGAGCACCAAATTTTCATTGTGACGTCAAGGACTGTTTCCCGGTCACTTCAAAACCGATCGAATATAGACTATGCATTATCCCGCACTATCCGTGTTCTGATTGACAGTATGTCCGCCGTCCCATTTTCCTTGAGGTGTCAATTATTATCTCCTGATCCGGAGACCCCCTCGTCAGCGAAGCAGTAGACTGAACCTGCCTTAGCGCGTAAGCGTGGGCCTGATGGCGCCGCGTTTAACCGCCAGACTATTCGAGGTGTCCAGATCATGCGGAGATGGCGACGCGTAGCGCTCTCTCATAAGCGCGGATCGAACCAAAGGCAGACGATCGGCGAGCGTAATACGACAGCCCGTTCAAAGTCCGAAGCATGGCGATATCCAACCTTCAGCAAGGCGACACAGCATGAAAAGATGGGCAACACTT